>CAYZET010000001.1:0-14577 GCA_964477215.1 uncultured Syntrophaceae bacterium
CAAAGGCAAGCTGAAAGCATTTGTGGATTCCGGGCAGCTCGGGCCGTTCGCGAATGCGTACTGGGGACATCCCGCGTATAAGCTGCCGCCCGAAGCCAACCTCATGGCCGTCGGTCACTATCTGGACAATCTGCGCCAACAAGTGTTTGCAGCCCAGATGACAGCGATCTGGGGCGCGAAAAACCCTCACCTTCAGGGACACCTGCCCGGTGGCGTCACGGTCGCCAATCAGCTCGATGCAGACAGGATCTCGCAGTACCTGTTCATGCTTCAGGCTCAGATCAAGTTCATCGAAGAAGTATACATACCTGACCTGCTCGCGGTCGCTAGCTTCTACAAGGACTGGGGCAAGATCGGTGGAAACAGCAACTTCCTAGCCTATGGCGACTTCCCCGAGAGCGACAAGGAACCTGAAAGCTTCTACTTCCCCAGGGGAATAGTCCTCAACAAGGAGCTCAAGTTAGTTCCCGTGGATGCCCAGAAGATCACCGAAGACGTCACCCATGCCTGGTATGAGGGTGACAAGCCGCTGCATCCTTCCGTGGGCGAGACCAAACCTCTTACCGGCGATGCCCTCAAGGGAGCGGTACCCAACACGAAAGACAAGGACGGCAAGTATACCTGGCTCAAGGCCCCACGCTATGATGGCCAGGTCATGGAAGTCGGCCCGCTTGCCCAGTGCCTCGTCTCATACGTGGGCGGAAACAAAGAAATCAAGGAGACCGTGGACGGCGCTCTCAAGAAGCTCGAGCTCAAGCCCGACGCCTTATTCTCTACCCTCGGCCGGCTGGCAGCCCGCGGCATCAAGTGCCTCGTGAACGCGAAGGCCGCGGAGAAGTGGACCATGGAGCTCGTCGAGAATATCAAGAAGGGCGACACAAAAACCTTTACCCCGTACAAGCTCGATGAGACCACAAGCGGCCAAGGCTTCGGTCTTAACGACGTGGCACGGGGATCGCTCGGCCACTGGGTGAATATCGAGAAGGGCAAGATCAAGAACTACCAGCAGGTAGTGCCCTCCACCTGGAACCTCGGCCCCGCAGACGCAAAGGGTCAGAAAGGCCCCGTCGAGAACGCCCTCATCGGCACCCCTGTCGCTGATCCGAAGAAACCTTTGGAAATCCTGAGGACCGTCCACTCCTTCGATCCCTGCATTGCCTGTGCAGTGCACGTGATCGATCCCCACACTAACGAAGTCTACAAGTTCCGCGTATCATAAGACCCCTCTGTGTTGAAATGACGAACGCGGCCCCTGCGGGCCGCGTTTTTTTTGGTTGCCCATAATGCTGTCTGTCTCTCGGGATCAACAATGGCGGTCGAGACGCCCATTCTACCCGACCAACGGGCGGGACGCCCTTTCTACTGGTCTGCGATCCTCGCATGAATGTCCTTGACGAACGGGGATCGGACAGCACTTCTGGCAACTAATACCTGCTCTCTTCATCTGATGACGCGTCGAAGAATCGTCTGGCGCTAGCCATCTGCAAATGAATTTACATGTTAAATCATAGTAAAATACAAGGAACCTCTGTACTGTACGAATGTCTTATTCGATTAGTTTTATATGACTGAGGCTTCTTGCACAAGAAGCGACGGAGGTTCCCCATGGCTTCGCTCTTCTCTGAATTTACAGAAACCTACGAGAAGTTCAGGAAGCAGTTTCCTAAGCATCCCCTGACGGAAGAGTTGCGCAGCCGGATTCTGCGAGGCAGGTATCCAAGCAGTCAATGGCTGATCGAGCATACAAAGCGCATGAAAGAGCTCATGAATCCTCTGTGGCGGACTCCCAATCCCAAAAGGGACAACTAGTCCCGCGTCCGCCCGGCGGGAGTACGGTCGAAAGGGGCGAGAGCCACCGTGGTAGGCAGGACAGGGCTTCAATTGAATCTGTACAGTGTAGGGAAGGGAGCCGAAGGGTGGACGTTTTGAGCAGGATGCGATATTGTTTGCCGTCGTTTCGGATCGTGCCAGCTTCTCAATTCTCCCAATGAGAGTAGCGGAGATGAATCCAGGTGGCTCACTCCACGGAACAGTATGAAACGCCCGCTCCCGAATTGGACCACAGCCGGAATGCGTTTTCAACGGCTCTGATCGGATATGCGATCGTGGTCGCGTTCGTGCTCCTGTGCGGCTGGTACGTTTGGTCCTACTGGGACGAATTTGCCTTCTTATCGAGGATTTCTTTTGGGGGCACAATGGCAGCGGCTCTCTTTGTTTTGGCGAGTTACGTGCTGAACGTGTTCCAAATGCATCTGTTCCTCGCAAAATTCGGCCTGAAATTGGGTCCCGCTGAGTTGACAGCGATCACAAACGGCATGATCCTCGCTAACCTGGTGATTCCCATGCGGGGGGGATCAGGAGCTCTCGCGGTGTATCTCAAGAAAGCACACGGGCTCAACTTCTCTGCATTCGCAGCCATATATGCGGGGACTGCTCTCCTGGTGGCTCTCGTCAATACAGCCTTGGCCCTGATTGCCCTCGGGTTGCTGTGGACTCTGTCCGGGAAGTTCTACCCTTTCTTGAGCCTGGCCGTTGCGTTGCTGTTCGGATTCTGTTTGTACTTGAGCGTCTTCCCTCCCCCTGTCACCTGGGGCCGCGAGGGACTGATCGGCCTCATTTCTCGACCGGCGCATTCCTGGCATTTGTTGACGCGCGATAGGCGCTTGCTTGCACATGTGTCATTCTTGATTCTCTTAATTTCGTTATGCCTAGCCGGAGCCTTCTTCTTCATCTATGCAGCGATCGGAGCCCCGCTTTCTGTCTCCGGAGTGATCGTCACGTCGAGCTTGGGGGGCATAGCGAATCTGTTGGGAATCACCCCCGGGTCTCTCGGTATCTTCGATGCGGTGACAATTCAGATCCCACAGATCTTCGGCCTCGATCCAGCCAGGGCACTAGTGGGGACGCTGGTCTTCCGGGTGCTTACCTTCCTTTGGGCATGCATTTTGGGATTGCCGGGGATGACATACATGACCGTTCGCCGTCATGCGCCCACTGAATAACACTGCCACCTCTCCTCACCGTGAGGCCAAGCGTGGGGGTCAAATTCCTCCTGTGCGACGCGTCCCTCTTTCTTCCCCCAGCTCACGTGATGATGATGGGATTAGGCTGCCCCTTCTCGATCTTGTCTCCCACGGACGTGCCACACAATGAGCAAAGATACTCGTACTTGTCTCCTTCCGGCAGGACCAGCAAGAGACGCTCGCGGACGGGTGTGGCTCTCTTACACCGCGGACAGTACAGCTCCATAGCCCGGAGGCTGTCAAACTGCCGTCTCTCTGCCTTGCGTTGCTGAACAGGACGCACATATTTCATTCCTGGAACTCTCTTCATCACGTGTCAGGCTCCCGCAGTAGTGTCGATGTCCGGACCGGATGGTATCACAAAGACCCGCATCCATGAATTTCATATTGTCAACGATCGTCTCAATCGTCCAGTCCCGCCAGCGTATTTCCGATGATCTGTCTTCACCAGAGGCCGTTCGGCCGGCAAATCCGGATTAACCCGGAAAGCCCCGTTTCCGAAAAAGGGCATTAGTCCAAACTCTTTCCATGTGATATAGTACCCTATCGCGGGACCTGCGAGATCCGCTGCGAATATTGCCTCAGAATTGTAGCAAGAGGTCAAGATGAACGGGGAAGTACCAACGAGGGAACCTGTTGAAATACTTCTCGTCGAGGACAATCCGGTGGACGTGCTCGTCACCGAGGAAGCTCTTCAGGGGCAAGAGGAAAACTTTCGCCTGACAGTGGTGCAAGACGGGAAAGACGCTCTCGACTATTTGTACCGTCGCGGAGAATATGGGAATGCCCCGCGGCCTAATCTCATTCTTCTGGACCTGAACATTCCCAAGAAGGACGGAAGGGAGATACTCGAAGAAATCAAGGGGGAGCCCTCGCTTTGGGACATTCCGGTGATAGTTCTCACTACCTCGGAATCGGAAGCGGATATTGCCAAGAGCTACCATCTCCATGCAAACTGTTTCGTGACTAAACCTGCCCATTTCGACGAGTACCTGAGGGTCGTGCGATCCATCGTCTCTTTCTGGCTCGTCACAGCCAAGTTGCCCTGAGAGCTCCTCGGGTCCCTCATCCTTTCACGCCATCAATTGCCTGACGAACAGCGTTGCCAGGCCGAGAAGGATCAGGAATCCACCCGTGTCAGTAATTGTGGTCAAAAGGACACTCGAGCCAAGAGCTGGGTCGAGCTTGAGCTTGCGCAGGGTGATGGGCACCAGCGCGCCAAAGAGCCCTGAGCTCGCGAGATTCAATGTCATGGCAACACAAACCAGAGCGGAAAGCCATCCGATTCCGAACCACGCGTACGAGAGCAAAGCGACGGCCAATCCGCAAATGAGGCCGTTGGTGAGACCAACTCCCAGGCTCTTGAGCACGATCGCCGATTTGTTTCGTATGCTTCTCTCTTCCAGGGCCATAGACCGCACGACAATCGTGAGAGCTTGATTGCCCGAGTTTCCGCCCAGAGTGGCAACCACGGTCATCATGCTCGCCAGGGCAACGACCTGCTCTATAGTCTGGGAGAAGAGACTCACCGCAGAGGCTGCGATAAGAGACGTACCGAGGTTCAGCAACAGCCACGGGAGTCTCAGCCGGATGGATTTGAGAATCGGCGAATCGATTCTTTCGTTTGTGTCGAGACTGGCCAGATGATACATGTCTTCCGTGGCCTCTTCCTGCACCACGTCCAGGATATCGTCATGGGTGATGATGCCTACCAGCCGCCGCTCCTCATCCACAACGGGAACGGCAAGAAAATCGTAGTGGGACATGAGCTTCGCCACTTCCTCGATGTCGTCCCTGACGTTCACCGATATCACGTCCCTGTGCATGATCTTTTCAACGCGTCTGTGGCGCGAAGCCAGAATGAGATCCTGGAGCGATACGAACCCGATAAGGTGGCGAGCCCCATCGACCACGTAGGCATAATAGATGGTTTCTCGTGTAGGCGCTTGAATGCGCAGTTGATCCAAGGCATCCGGTATCGACAGATCTTTCGAGAGAGAGGCATAGTCAGTTGTCATGTACGCACCGGCGCTATCATCGGGGTACGTGAGCAATTGCATGATTTCTTGGCGTTCCCTGCGGATCAAGAGCGAAAGGAGTCGCTCTCGGAAATCCGGGTCCAATTTCTCGAAAAGATCGGCCCGATCGTCGGGGCTCATAAGGGTTACCAGGTGGCCGAGAATATCCGGCGGAAGAATTTCGAAGACCTTCTCCTGAGTCTCGAAGGGGAGGAATTGGAATGTCTCGCGCGCGGCATGGACCCCAACGATCCCGAGGTACGCCGCGATCTGGTCGGGGGTGAATGTATCTATTATTCTCGCAGCATCTGCAGGATGGACCCCCTCGAGCGCCCGCTGTACCTTTTCCTGGTCATGGGATTCCAATCCGTCTTTGATATCTGCTACACACACCCGTGTATTCATGATTTGCTTCCCCTTTGCAACTCGCCTGGGACGTTACACGTGAACCGGTGGTTAACTGGCCGGGTCGATCGCGGAATTTTTTAATTTACCATGAACTTTCTCCCCCCGGTCAAAAGATACGCAAGGGGCAACGCGGCGTCAAAGAACTGGCTGCGGAATGTGCCGATCCTCACGGAGAACTCACATTGACAGATGAAAAGGGGATGCGATTGGTGTATCCTTCACGGCACACTCTCTGGTTGGGAGGACATATGAGTGACCCAGTCATCCGCTATCGGATAAGACCTCAAGTATTCGAGCTGTTTCCGGAGTACGTGCGCGGTGTAGTCCTGGCCTTCGATGTGAAGAATGGCCAGTCGCCTCCCGAGCTTGTGTCTCGATTGCGGGAAACCGAGGCCAATCTCCTTCGCCAAATCGATTCAAACGCGATCTCGGATCACCCCAGGTTCGTGTCGTGGCGTGAGGCCTACCGCGCCATAGGAGCCAAACCCAGCAAATTCCGTCCATCCATGGAAGCCATGGCTCGTCGCGTGCTCAAGGGTCAAGAAATCCCGTCCATCAATGCGCTCGTCGACATTGGGAATATCGTGTCACTGAATCACCTTGTTCCAGCAGGTGGGCACGCAGTCGATGTCCTTACCCAGAATATCGAGCTTCGTCCTGCAGTCGGAGATGAGCAGTTCGTGCCGTTCGGCGAGGATTCGATGGAGCACCCATCGCCGGGGGAAGTTATTTTCGTGGAGGGCAGTACGGTTCTGACCCGACGGTGGACGTGGAGACAGGCCCAGCATACGATCATGAAACCCGACTCCACAGCGGTGGAATTCAATGTGGACGGCCTTCCGCCGGTCCCTCAGTCCGAGATCGAGGCTGCCTGTGAAGAGCTCATTGATCTGATACAACAATTCTGCGGCGGAACCAATTTCAGGTACGAGATCTTGAGTAGCGGCAACCCGGAGATGATAATCCGGTGACCCGCAGACCGCCAGGATGTGAGGAATTTTCATTGCAGAGAGATGTACGAGGGAAATCCTTCATGGCAGGGGAATAACACTACCCAAGCCAGGCCACCGTCAAAATCATGATGAGGCCGATCGTGAGGTAAAACATTCTCACTGCGCTACCCCTGTCGTGGAGGGATTTCCAATCTCGCGTGCTCGCAATCATCCTGTCTATGCGGTACGCGGGAATCACGCCCCCCATGGTAACGAGACCCACAGGATGAATCTGTGCCTGCCAAACCAGGACCAGAATAGAGCCTAGGGTTCCGGCAAAGAAAGCGCGCATTCCCCAAATCGCTCTGGCCTTTCCAAGCCTCACCGCAAGAGTTCGTTTTCCCACCGCCTCGTCTTCCGGTATATCCGAAAGGGACTGGTAGTACAGGATCATGGCCACCATCAGGCCAATCGGGATAGACAACCAGAATGCCCTGAGGATGAATTGACCTGACACCACCGCCGCAGTTCCGGCCACCATGACCGGCCCCATGTTTATGCCGACAAAGAGCTCCCCGAGACCTCGGTAGCCGTACCGCACCGGCGGCGCCGTGTAGTACAGACTGGAAAAGAACGAAAAAAGCATGACCGGGGCAAGCCACCGAAGCTGGGATACCCATACGATCCACAGACCACATACAAATGCCAGGGAATAACACAGTATCATCGCCTGCCGAAGCTGGCTGAGCGTTATCTTTCCCTCCTGAATCACCCGGCTGCCACCTATAGAGTCTCCGGAATCCGCGCCCGTGACGTAGTCGAAATAGTCGTTGGCAAGGTTTGTACACAGATGTACGAGAAAGCAGGCAGCGAGTACGACAATCCACCTCATTGTGTCCCAGTAACCCGAGGCATTGCTCACCACGCCTCCCAACCCCAAAGGGACGAGAGTTGCGACGAAGAACGGCATACGGCTTGCCTGAACCCAGGCTTTCAGTTTGTCGCTATTCATAAGGTGTCTCCATCGTCGACATGGGGCGACCGGCAAGCCATGAGACAAGGCCCTATCTTCCTGAAAATCTCGTGAACTACAAGGTGAGATCCAGTGGCTCTTGGCTGGTCTATAGCTGGTTCCACTTACAGAATACCCGTTCGAGTATGTCAAATGTCTCGTACAGGATTACCCCCATAAGGGCCAGGACTACGATTCCCGCGAAGATTTGCTGAACATCCGCGCGGCCCCATGCATCGAGAATGTAGAATCCCATACCATATCGCGTGCCGATGGATTCAACAAAAAAGAGTACCGCCACTACAGTTCCTGTCGCTATCCGGAGCGCGGTGAAGACCGAAGGCAGGCTTGAGGGCCAGATGACGTGGGCAAAGAGGTGGCGCTTGGTTCCTCCCAGGCTGTACAGAGAATACCTGGCGGCGCGGCTAACTCCTCGAGCCGCATCCCGTGTCGTGATCAAGAGCTGAAAGAAGAGAATGATTGAGAGCATGACGATCTTGGCCCAATCGCCGAGACCGAAGACAAGCATTACCAGGGGAAGAAAGACGATCTTGGGTACGGGGTACGTCAGATAAATCAGGGGGGTGGCGAGCCTATCAGCCTTGGCGCTCGATCCCAGGAACAAGCCGAGCGGCACTGCGGTGATGAATGAAATGGCCAGGGCTGCCAGTATTCGCAGTGTAGATGCGCCCACATGACTCCAGAAGCGATGGGTCTGCGCTTCTGAAGCCAGCTTGAGCAGAACCGTCACGGGACCGGCAATGATGGATTCGCCGGCCCACCAGGCTCCCACTTGCCAGGCGAGTAGCAGCAGTCCCCCTCCCCACGCGTAGCCCCACCCGGACTTCATGAGATCTTCTCCAATTCCCTGCGCACCACTCCGCAAATCTCGTAGAATTCGTTCGATCCGCGACTATCCAGTGCACATCCCTGGGGGTTTTCTACACAAGCGACGATCGCACCTGGATTCCCCCCCATAATGAGAATCCGTTGTCCCAATCGCACCGCCTCCTGGATGTTGTGGGTAACCAGCACCATCCCGAATCTTCTCCGGTACCACGCAAGAGCGACGAGATCCTGAAGTCGCTCGCGGGTGATCGTGTCCAGAGCGGCGAACGGCTCGTCCAACAGGAGGAGGGAAGGATTCAGTATTAGGGCTCTTGCCAGCGCAACCCGCTGTTTCTGCCCTCCAGAAAGCTGCTGAGGATAGACGTCCTGCTTGTCTGCAATATCGAGCTCGCTCAGCAGGTCGCGGATCCTGCCTCGATCCACGTGTTCCCTCCTGATTTGCAGGCCGAGTTGCACATTATCCCCTACGGTCTTCCAGGGGAACAGGCCATAGTCCTGGAGCACGAGTGCAATTTCCCGGTGAGGCCTCCTGAGGTGCTCTCCCTTGAAGAGGATTGAGCCCGTCGTCGGGCTTTCCAGTCCTGCAAGGAGCAACAACAGGGTCGTCTTACCACAGCCGGACGGTCCCACTAGGGCCAGCGTGCTTCCGGAACCGAGATCCAGGTCGCAGGAGCCAAGAGCAGGGATGGAGCCATTCTCCAATCCATACACCTTGGTCACCTGTCGAACCTGGAGCAGATCAGGGAACGAGCTTGGCATTTACAACCTGTTCATAGCTGAGGAGCTGTGGAATAACTTCCCGTTGCTTGAGCCACATAACAGTAGCAAGGACCGAATCTCTATCAGGGGCGTGCACGGCAGGAAACTTCGGCACGGGGTACGTCGCCTTGAGAGGGTCCGGAAGACGCACGTGCTCGACCATGATCGATCTAGCTTGGTCGGGCTCTCTGTCGATTAGTTGACTGGCTTCGTTCACAGCAACGAGGAACGCCTTAATTGCTTCGGGGTTCTTCTGGAGCATCTCACCGGAAAAAACAAGAACAGTCTGGCTTATCTGCAGTCCTGCATCATCGGCCAGAAGCACCGCGCCTTTACCGATCGCCGCTGTCACAAGCGGCTCCGGGAGCGTTGCTGCCTCCACCTGGCCTGAAAGAAGCATCTGCATTCGCATTCCGATGTTTTTGGCTTCCAGTTTCTCGTATTTGTTTTCAGGCACGCCCTCTTTCTCCAGGAGCACTTGCGTCACGTGATCGATCACCGAGTTGGACGACACAGCTACAGGAACCCCCGAAAGATCTTTCACCGATCCGTATTTTCCTCCGGGTTTCGCCAGAATGCCGAACATGCGGCGATCCGAGGCTGTATTGTAATTGGTTGCCACAATCTTGACGTCGCGTCCGTTCCCGATCAGAACCGCGGGCGTCACGAGGTCCCCAAAACATCCGTCGATGTTCCCGGAGGTAAGAGCGATGTCCTTTTCCGCCGCTGTGTTGAAAGGTGTGAGATCCACTCTCACGCCGGCCTTGGAAAAGAGACCTTTCTCCTTGGCCACGAAGAGCGGCAATGCTTGAAGCACTGGCAGGACACCAAAGCGAACGGTGATCTCCTTCACCTCTGTGTGAGATAGGGTCGGGAATGCCAAGAGCAGACTGCAAAACACAAGAGGCCACACAACCGAACGGTGCCACATAAGGAACCTCCTCTCTCGAAATCCGCTCGGAAACAATGTCGCACTTTCGGTGCAGCGGATGATTTGTCGTGTTAACATGCGTGATCTCGCCCACGAACCGTACATGGCACACTCCTCCGTCCGTCCCATAGTCGGCCATGGACGGGCGGCCTTTCACAAATTATGGTGCCAGTCCTTTTGAGACCAATTCCAGGAACGCACGGACCCACCGATCCAGGTCTTCTCCTTTTCCCTTGTACAAGCCAAGGCCCGAGGCTAGGTGCTCTGTGTAATAGGCCCGAAGCATCGTCTCCAAAAGGGAGTTCACGAGAAATGCAGATCGCTCGACATCCAGATCTGCCCGCACTTCTCCCATGCGGATCGCTTCGCCTATAAGCTCTGCCAGAAACTCGTCGCTCATGCGGTGGAGCATTCGAATGCGCTCCGCTCCAAACGGGGCTTCCCCGGATTGCAGCAAGTGGAAGTAGATTCGTGCCAAGAGGGGATGACCGTCGATGAAAGCAAATCCTGCCCTGAGAAGATGCTCCAGTCTGTCGGGAAAAGTCATTCCCGACGATTGCTCCCTGACGTCCCTGAGATAGTCTTTTGCCTCGCGGACTGCCATTTCCACAACGCCGTCGAAGAGATCCCGTTTGCTCCTGAAGTACTGGAAGAGACTGCCCTTGCTAATCTGGGCAATCCGGACCACCGTGTTCATGGACGCGTTTCTATAACCCTTGGAGGCAAATTCGCTGACCGCTGCTCGGAGGACCTTTTCCCGTTTCTCGGGTTTGAGGTTTTGAAAGAGCCGGGTTCCTGATGAAAGGAAGAGTCCCATAGGACAGCCAAGTGCTATATAGATTGGGGATGACCGCTCGGTCATTGACCACATGGTCATACTACCCCACGGCCCCCCTAAGGTCAATATTGCTGCACCACCACACAATACCCTTTCTCGCGATTCCGGGCCCGGGGCACCGAGCTACCACCACGTGAGAAGGGACTGGCCAACGATGTTACTGGGAGATGGAAAGACGGACCAGGAACGTGATACATTTGTTTGAGCCGATACGACTTCGGCGCTCGAGGAGCAAAGGGATCCGGTTCCAGGGGCCCGACTGCAAAGAGAGACTGCGGCCGGACATGTCTGTCCTTCGCTCCCAGGAAGATGCTCAAAGCGGTACCTTGGGCACGACGTCTCAGGTAGCGAAAAGAGATACGCGCAGGTTTCAGGCATGACGCGTGTCGTCATGGAGGTATATATGAAGCTCCGTCATCTATTGGTCCAACCTGATTTGCCGGCGGAATTGCAGGGCATGAAAGCCATAGCCATGAATCTGTGGTTTACTTGGAACCCCGATGTGACCCGTCTTTTTCAAACCTTCGATCCCGATATTTGGGAGGAGTGCGGACATAACCCGGTTTTGTTGCTGGCAAATCTTTCGGAGGAGCGGAAGAGGGAGATTATCCAGGACACTGCCCTGATGGACAGAATCAGACTAGCCGAGAAAGCGTTTGATGAATACATCGGCCGTCGAGGTGAGTACTCTTTCCGCATGGAGAGGCCCATAGATTATCGTATTGCCTATTTCAGCATGGAATACGGGCTGAACGAATGCATTCCCGTCTATTCCGGCGGCCTTGGTGTGCTTGCAGGGGATCATTTGAAGAGCGCATCGAACCTCATGTTCCCGCTCGTCGGTATAGGCTTGCTCTATCAGAAGGGGTATTTTAAGCAGTATCTCAACATCTACGGATGGCAACAAGAATCCTATCCGGCCAACGACTTCTACAACATGCCTGTGAGTGCGGTTCTTGATGGAAGCGGAAATCAGGCGGTAGTGGAGCTGGACATCGACGGCAGGCCCGTCAAGATTCGCATTTGGAAGATTCAGGTGGGCCGAACCCCCCTCTATCTTCTCGATTCCAGCCATCCGGACAATTCTGCACAGGACAGGCTCATTTCCGCCGAGCTGTACGGCGGTGACATCGACATGCGCATACGCCAGGAACTGGTGCTTGGCATAGGAGGGGCACGAGCGATCCATCTCATGGGCCTCTGGCCGTTCGTCTATCACCTGAATGAGGGCCATGCTGCATTCGCGGCCCTAGAACGGATACGCCAGACCATGATCACGTCCCGCGTGCCGTTTGACGTGGCAGCGGAGGCTGTCGCGGGATCGACGGTTTTCACAACGCACACTCCTGTTCCGGCAGGAATCGACATGTTTTCTCCGGAACTGGTGGATCGCTACTTTCGACGATATATGGAATCCCTGGGCATGACTGTGCAAGACCTCATGGACTTGGGGAGAGAAAATCCGGATGATAAGAGCTCTCCGCTGTCCATGGCAGTTTTAGCGCTCCGCTTGTCAAGGGGCGTCAATGCTGTAAGCAGGCTTCACAGTGTCGTTTCGAGAAAGATGTGGCGTCGTGTCTGGCCTCATGTGGAGGAAGAAGACATCCCCATCGGATACGTGACGAACGGGGTGCACATTCCATCCTATGTTTCCAAGGAGATGGCCGACCTTTTTGAGCGATATCTTGGTGATGGGTGGATCGAAGAGCCTGACAACGAGAAAATCTGGTCGCGCGTGTATAAGATTCCTCATGATGAGCTGTGGCGCGTCCACGAGACGAGAAGAGAACGGTTGGTTGCCTTTTGTCGGAGGCGACTCCTGAATCAGATGCGAATCAACGGAAGATTTGTTCCCGAAAGCCGTGTGGTGAGGGAGTACCTCAATCCTGAAGCCTTGACCATTGGATTTGCGCGAAGATTTGCACCGTACAAGCGGGCGGGCCTCATCTTGACAGATCCGGACCGCCTCCTCCGTATCATCTCGGACAAGCGGCGACCCGTGCAGTGCATATTCGCTGGAAAGGCACACCCCCGGGATCATTCTGGAAAGGAGCTTATCAAGAAGGTTGTGCAGCAATCCAGGCAGGAAGGCTTCCGGCGGAAAATCGTGTTCATTGAAGACTACGACTTAAACGTTGCACGCTACCTGGTGCAAGGGGTAGACGTGTGGCTCAATAATCCGAGAAGGCCCATGGAGGCCTGTGGCACATCGGGCATGAAGGCTGCGGCAAACGGGGCTCTCAACCTCAGCGTGTTGGACGGCTGGTGGCCCGAGGCATACGACGGAACCAACGGATGGGCTGTGGGAGGAAGGGACTATGAGGATCCCGCATACCAGGACAAAGTGGAAACCGAAGAGATCTACAACCTACTGGAAAAAGAAGTAATCCCGTTGTTCTTTGACCGCGGTCCGGACGGCGTCCCCCACCGGTGGGTGGAAATGATGAAAAGCAGCATGGCGAAGATCTGTGTTCATTTCAATTCCCACAGGATGATAGAAGAGTACATGGAGGACTACTACGTAACCGCGGGCCTGGCGCACCAGATACTCGGGGAAGGTCGCATGGCTCGCGCGAAGGAATTGAGAAACTGGAAGCAAAAGATTCGAGCTCTGTGGAAAGACGTGAAGATTTTGGATGTGTCTCTCCCTCAGGGAGATCGCGTGGCTCTCGGTGAGAATCTGGAAGTGACAGCTACCATTCAACTGGGCCAGCTCAGCGATGTGGAAGTCGTAGTAGACCTCTGCTACGGAACCGCTGTTGGGGACTCGGAGTCGATCGCCAATCGCGACATGAGAGTTATGATGAGCGACGGCAAGCGGTCAGAGGGGGTATGGACGTACAAGGGCATCATTCCATGCCAGGAGACGGGAGTGTACGCATACCGAGTGCGGGTCCTTCCCTTCCACCCCTGTCTGGTAAATCCGCTTTCTCTCAATCTGGTGACGTGGGGGTAAGATGTAATCATGTGCACGAATGCTCGTGGCCTGGGCGAGCTAGTCGGTCATCCTCTGAGGTCTCCAAACAGAGCCGGGAACCCCGTCATCGGACTTCGCCTCTTATGCTTGTTGCCTGAGTTGACAGCCACCGGTTTCTGGGGATGGCTCTGAAAGCTCCGGAGTAGGAATGTCTTTCTACGGGGAGTGGGACATGGTATTATAATTTTTGTTTCATGACTTCAACGTGGGGATGCACGTTGAGCTTGGCTTCACGAGACCTGTGACCAGACTCGAATACGGGAGACTCCTTTCAATGATGCGGAAAGGTCTTTTTGTGTGCCTGGCTATCGTAATGTGTTCGCCTCTGTCATATGGGCTTGCCCAGGAACAGGAGGCTCGTCAATACTTCCGCGATGGATACCTCGCTGCCACCGCCAGAGAATGGGATGCTGCCATATCTCTCTACACACGGGCCGCTGAACAGGATCCATCGAACCCCGAAATATACCTCCAGCGCGCGGCTGCCCACCAAATGGCAGGCAATATCGATTCAGCCATCGGTGATTATGAAAAGGCTCTCCAATTAAAGCCGGATTACTACCTGGCCCTGGAGTATTTAGCCAAGCTCTGCGAGAGCAAAGGTGATTACGACAGGGCTGTTAACCTGTACAGCCGAGCGTTGCCGCTCGTGCCGGATGCCAAGTGGCGTTCGGTAATTAAGTGGTGGATTTCCCAGGCCAAAACGAAATCTCAGCGGGCGGGCGACGATCAGGATGACGTGAGACGACCGCGCTCAGGTCACAGATCGCGCTAGCGGGATCCGGCTATGTAGTGCAGGCTTTTGGCCTGCATCTTCAAGAATGGCAGCC
>CAYZET010000001.1:14677-45735 GCA_964477215.1 uncultured Syntrophaceae bacterium
TGAAAGGCTACCCCACATCTCGGAACACCCCATGTAGTGCAGGCTTTTAGCCTGCATCTTCAAGAATGGCAGCCTGAAAGGCTACCCCACATCTCGGAACACCCCATGTAGTGCAGGCTTTTAGCCTGCTTCTTCAAGAACGGCAGCCCCGAGGAACGCGGGACTACCCCACATGTGGGGAAACGACAAACGTCGTCGCTTGGCCATGCTTCCCATTCACTGAGCGGACCGGAGAGCATCCACAATCTCCAATCGGGCAGCCCGCCAAGCTGGCAATAGCCCACCTACGAACCCCATGACAACGGAGAATCCCATCGCATAGGCGGCTATCCACGGCGTGAGGATGAATCCGAAAGACAACTCGGAAAAGGTCTCCCAGTTCAGCGTGGAGATTGTCACCAATTGCAGGAGCGAGCCGAACGCCATGCCAACCGCCCCGCCGATCAGGCCGAGGGCTATCGATTCCGACAAGAAGGCCATGAGTATACTGGAACGTCTGAATCCAAGTGCACGCAGTGTCCCGATCTCCCCGATTCGGTTCGCCACGGCCGTATACATGGTTACCATCGCTCCAAGCACTGCGCCTATGCTGAAGAAGATCGTCATCGCGATGCCCAGGATTCGGATGAATTTTGCCATCACCGCAGACTGATCCCTATAGAAAGCCACTTCCCGCTTCACTTGGACTGATAGACGCGGATCCGACTCGAGTCTGTTTTTCAGCCCCTTGAATGCCTGCTCTCCCGGTGCTTTCATGACCACCACAGAATAGCTCTCTCGCCGAAATGCAGACATGAGCTGGTCTCCTTCGGCCCAGAGCTCGGAATTGAACGCGGTTCTCCCGGCATCGAAGATCCCGACCACTCGCCAATCTGTGAGGGCGAAGCTCAGCGTACCTCCGAGAGACGCGCCTGTGATGGCTTGTGCTATGGCCCTCCCTGCAATTACTTCACGAGATCCCGGCCTGATATTCCTCCCCGAAATCAGATGGACCTGGTGCCGCAATTTCATCGACTGGGACCCTATTCCCCGGACTACGACGTTCGTCGGCTTGTCCGTGCTCTTTTTGGGTAGCGTCACCAGGACTATGGTTTCCTTGGCAGCAACAAACTCCCCCAGGTGATCTTGCACTATTTCGGGTTGGATGATTGCTACGGATGCAGCGTCCCGGTCAATCACGCTGGAGACCTCGGTCTCGGCAGAGCCTCGCAGCACTACCACGTTATCCGGGGAGCCGGTGTCGACCAGGGTCCGTTCCAGGCCCTCCGCAAGCATGAGCACGGCAGCGAATACGAACGTTACCAGGGCCATGCCCCCGGCGGTGAGGAGAGTGGTCAGCTTGCGGGTCCACAGATTTCGTATGCTGTAGCTGAGTGGTACAGCCATGAAACAGTCCGAATTATAAGGCTTCCCAGTCCCGCCCGAGGATCGTGTTCAGGCTGACGGGATACAGCCGGACTCCGAAGATCCGGGCGAGGCAGGAAGCTGCAGCGGCTCGCACCGCAGCCATTTCCACGTCACTCTGAGCCACGTCCCGGAGGTTCGCCAACCGGGTATTCGGATCGCCACAGGAAACCATAAAGCTGGCAGGGTCAACGGGAACGTGGACATTGAGGCTAAATCCGTGAGACGTTACACGCCGCTGGACGCGCACGCCGATCGAGGCCATTTTCCCGCCGGTCGCGGTCCAGACGCCAGGCTTGCCTTTGACCCTCAACCCGGTAACCCCGAAGCTACTCACTATACATAAAATAGTTTCCTCCAGACGAGCGACATAGTCCCTGACCGACAAGCCATGACGCCGCAAATCCAAGAGAGGGTAGCAAACCAACTGTCCTGGTCCGTGGTACGTGGCCTGTCCACCTCGATCCGATCGGCACACGTCAATACCTCTGGCAGTCAACTCATCCGGAGAGAGGAGCAGATCCGACTCTTCCGCTCTCACCCCGAGCGTGATTGTTGGGGGATGCTCGAGGAGGATCACCACATCCTCCCCGCTCGATGTTAGTCTTCGTTGCAGAATGGCACGCTGGATGCGGATAGAGCTTTCGTAGTCCGTCTCAGGGAGATCGAGTAGCAGGACTCTCGGGGATTTCTCTTGAGAAGATCCCATGCAAAGTCCTCCATGATGTCAGCGATGTTCCATTCGCAGGGACACTCCGCTGGCACAGACCGAGACTGGATTCCGGCAAGACGCTGACCCGAAAAAATGTTCATCGGCGATGCAGGGGCGATCTGACGCCCCTCTCCACGCATCGTCACACCTTTTCCACGATCATTGCCGCGCCCATGCCTCCTCCCACGCAGAGAGTGGCGAGCCCGCGCTTCACGTCGTCCCTTTTCTTCATTTCGTACAGGAGAGTCGTCAATATGCGGGCTCCGGAAGCGCCAATAGGATGTCCGAGGGCAATTGCTCCTCCGTTTACATTCACTTTGTTCAGATCGAACCCGAGATCCTTGCCTACGGCGCAGAACTGAGCGGCGAAGGCCTCATTCGCCTCAATGAGGTCCATATCAGCTATGGTCATGCCCGCTTTCTCCAAGGCACGCCTGGTAGCCGGAATGGGGCCCAAGCCCATGACCTTGGGATCGACGCCTGCTGACGCATAGGACACGATCCGCACCAGCGGCTTCATGCCCAGTTCCTTGGCTTTTTCGGCCGACATGACCAACACCGCGGCTGCTCCGTCGTTTATTCCGCTGGCATTACCAGCAGTTACTGTACCAACATTCTTGAACGCGGGCCTAAGCTTGGAAAGCCCTTCAAGGGTTGTCCCAGCCCTAGGATGCTCGTCTGTGTCGAAAACCTTGGGGTCACCTTTCTTCTGGGGAATGACCACCGGTACTATCTCGTCGCTGAAGCGGCCGGACGTAATGGCCTTTAACGCCCGCTGCTGGCTGATGAGGCCCCATTCGTCCTGCGTCTCGCGGGAAATCCCGCATTGTTCAGCGACGTTCTCGGCAGTAATCCCCATGTGATAGTTGTTAAATATCTCCCACAGACCGTCGTGGATCATGAGATCCGCAAAGACAGCGTCATTCATCCTTGCTCCCCAGCGGGCATTTGGTACAGCGTAAGGAGCTGCTGACATATTTTCCGTGCCTCCCGCTATAACAACATCAGCGTCTCCGGCCTTTATGACCTGGGCAGCCAAAGACACCGACCGTAAACCCGAGGCACACACCTTGTTAATAGTCATCGCGGGAACTTCCTGGGGGATGCCCGATCGGATCAGTACCTGGCGAGCCACGTTCTGCCCCTGTCCGCCCTGGAGCACGCATCCGAAAATCAGTTCGTCCACTTGTGTAGGATCCAGCCCTGTCCTCTTGATGAGCTCTTTGACTGCGATGGTGCCGAGCTCCACTGCAGGAACGTCCTTTAACGAGCCGCCGAAGGAGCCTACAGGGGTTCGAACGGCATCCACAATAACCACTTCCGTCATAAAGAGACCTCCTCTGCGCGTTTGTCGCGGTATCTGCGAGGTAAACCACTGGAAACACGTGGTCAAATGAGCAAGATTATCGGAGCATATTACATGCTTGGGAGAAACAAAGCAAAAGTATAGTGGCGAATTTCGGGAAAAATACGATTTCTTGAGGCCAAGGCTCCCAGCTCTGCGCTCGGGCCTGGCCATTACTGGAGCGCACGAGGGGGGATCTCGATATTTCGCTCCCGATAGTAGCGCTCCGCGCCGCGATGTAACGGGATGTCCATCCCCATGAGAGCTTTCTCCGCCGAGATGTTCCTGCAGGCTGGATGGACAGTGGCCAAGTACTCCAGGCTCTCGAACAAAGCTCGGGTAAGTTCGTACACGACCTGTGGATTCAAGCTTGCTGTAGTAGCGAGCACGTTGGCGGAGCCCACCGTTCTCACAGGCTTGGCTTGCCCGGGATAGGTTTCTGGAGGGATTACGACGCGTGAAACGTCCTTCCAGCCTTCCCTTTTCAGCATCTCCAGGGAGGAATCGGGAATGTCCAGTAGCTCAAGAGCAACAGACGACTCACTGAACAGGCCAGTGACCAACGGGACCGGAATTCCTCCCGTGAGGTCAAACGCCTGCACTGTTCCCTTTCTTACGGCCTCGGCGCCAGCGAGGCTGCTCATCGAGCGCATTCGTACGCTTTTGATCCCCCCCGGAATGGTCTTGAGCAGTAATTCCGTGGTAAATCGGTTGCCGCTTTCAGGAAGACCCGTTGCGAGAATAACACCCTGCAGGTCTTTGATGGTCCCGGTCTTCACGAGGTCTTTCCGGAGCAAGATGTGAGCGGTGTCCTGCCATAGCGATGCGATCGCTCTCAATTCTTCGAGAGGTCTTCCCTTGTATCCTCCTGTTCCGTGGTATGCCGTGGAGCAAAAGAGATTCTCCGCAAGGATCAAGTCAGCGTCGGCAATGCGTATGGCCTCAATGTTTTCCCTTGATCCCTCGGAAATCGCAGCGGAGACACGGATGCCTTTGGATTTCAAGCTCGTGGTCCAGAGAGATGCCATGCCAAGCCCGACACGGTAGTACGTCCCTCCTGGCATACCGGTGGCTATGAGCAGTGAAATGCGGGCTCCCTGCTTGTCCGGCGCAGCGCTCCCGTAAGCTGGACCCGAGAAAAGCGGAACAGCGAGAGCTGCGCTGACGAGAAGCAGACATACTGCACACTTCGATGATAACGAAATGGGCTCCTCCTCGACAGTCCTTAGACCTCGCACATGGATCCGTGCCATGAAGCTCCATGAACCGGAAAGCGGCTTTTCTGAGCCACCGCAGTGCGACATATACCCATCGGCTTACGTCCGACATGCATTTTATTATTGAAATTGAGCCGAACAGCGATTAACCTTCGATCCGTAGGTAGCTGCCACTGGTGAACGCCTCGTCGGCGATCGTTTGTCCGCCGTGAAGCTTTGGTCAAGAGGCTATACTACATGACCTGGATTTTCAAGCTTCCATGGGAATCGCATGGGCTTTCTTGCAATGATCGGCTTCGGGAGGCGGTATACCGTGCGGGCAATCCTTGTCAGCCGGTGGCTCCTCGCGGCTATCTTCTGTGCATCAGGCCTCTCCGTGTATCTTGCGTCCGCTGAAGCACTGGACAAAACCGGCAAGGCGGATGAGTGGACCCTCTCGAACGAAGAGATAGGGGGGATGGAGAACAGTGTGTTGCGCTACACAAACGAGGAACGGACGAAGCGAGCTTTGGATCCGCTCCAATTCAGTCCTGCCCTCGGCTTTCTTGCCGTGCAGCACGCTCGGCACATGTGCGAAACAGGAAGCCTCAAGCACGAATCCCTTGCTTTTCCAGAGGGATGGCAGAAATTCTTCCAACGCTTGCAAATCATAGGTCTCAGCGCTGGGGGGGAAAATATCGCATACAGGACGGTGCAGGCCACTCCTGATCAGTGGGGCAAGGCCGTTGTGGACGGCTGGATGAGAAGCCCCAACCACAGGAAGAATATTCTTCGTGGGGAATTCCGTTTTGTCGGCGTGGGCGTTGTCCCGTGTGCCAAGAGAATAGCATATGTGAGCCAGGTTTTTTCGCCCTATACCGGGCAGTATCCCGCTCATGACATCGGGAGATGAATTGTCGATCGCATCAAGAGCTCTTGTTGCACAGATCGTCTCCTGTTAAGATAGTTTAAACGCCGGGCTCGTGACACTGTGGTAGGTGTCCGCCGATTAGGATATCAGCATGGTTCCTCGGGTGATGAGAGGTTTCATAAGTGTGTGCCTCGCAACCGTGTTATTCGGGTGTGCAGATGTAATCCAAAGGGCAAAGGACCCCGTTCCCGAGCCTCGCATTCTCGAGGAGGACGTGACCGGGCCGAAATCGCAGACGGAGGGGATGCACGACGGAACGCCGCTGCCTTCCCTGGAGCCGCCGCCTGTAACATCACCGCCTCCGGCGGTAGAGCATGGTAATCGCCCCCCGCGGCGAATCCCTTGGAGAGATCGCTAGGACGGGGAGGGCGCCCTAATTAACTAGTCAGAATTACTACGGAGTTATGCCCACCATGTCTGAAAAATTGATTACTGGACCCTTTCTTGCTGTCACCTTCGCCAATTTCTGCTTGTTTCTCATTGTTACCGGATGGAGTCTTCTGCCACTATTCGTCGTTGAGCTCGGGGGAAACAGCCTTGATGTGGGCATCTTCATGGGCTCCCTGGGGGTGACGTCCCTCGGCTCACTTCCTGTGTTGGCCCCCCTCATAGACCGCTGCGGTCGAAAGAAGTTTATCGTTGGGGGCATTCTGACCGCTGGCTTGAGCAACGCCGGTTTCATGGCATTCGACCAATACTCCCTCGCGTTGGTGCTCCTGCGACTTGTTCAGGGAATAGCTTTTGCTGCATGCTTCAATGCGTGTGCGGCATCTGTCGTCGATTTCGTCCCTCAACAAAGGCGGGCCGAAGGCATAGGCTTGTTCGGTGTCTCGGGCTCCGTCGCCACTGCAACAGGTCCTTACCTGGGGGAGACGTGCATTATTCACTGGGGGTACCAGGCCTATTTCCTTCTTCTCGTCAGCTTTGGAATTCTGGGGTTCTCTGCCGCGTTGATGATCAAGGAGTCTATGCCCCAACGTGCACGGGGCCACCTCGACGGCTTCTTTGCGACCGCTATTCACGGTCGCTATCTTCCCATGATGGCAATCGCCGTGACCTTCGGCGCGGGATTCTCAGCTATGGTAACCTTCTTCCCCTTGCTCGCGAAGGAGCTCGGTATGCGAGTGGGGCTCTTCTTTCTCTCGTACGGTCTGGCGCTCTTGCTCATCCGCGTCTTCCTCGGGAGACTGGCCGACCGGCTCGACCGTGAAAAGCTTATCCTAATCTGTCTTCTCGGATTCGCGGCAATGCTCGGGGCCACGGCCTTTGTGGATCAACTTTACCAAACTGCCGTCATTGGAGCCCTCTTCGGGGTCGCCCAGGGGTTCTCGTACCCGGCAATGATGGCGAGAATGGTGGACAAGTCCACCGATGGCAACCGCGCCGTTGTGGTAGCCCTGTACACCGGCTCCTTCGGGATAGGCATCCATGCCTCGTCCCTCCTTTGGGGATCACTTGCCGAGCTCCAGAGCCTCTCCTTCATGTTCTTGTCTGCAGCCACGCTGATGGCATTTGTCGCAGCACTGGGCCTGTATCCTCTGCTTCTCCCGTCTTACCGCGGTACGGCCTCCCCTCGGGCCGTGACCACACCGGGACCTCAGCGACGGTACCCGTGACACACGCGTCCGGTGGTCCTAGCCATTTCACGACATGGCTACCCACGACACACCATATCGGCGAGGAATTCGATCCTAGATCTGTCGCCAGAAAGCTGCTTCCAGACTCGGCCATCCCCGAAATGCCTTGCCTTCAAGAGGCAACCGTGTTTACGAGAGGCGTCCTCAGTGCGTTCTTTCCTCATTCCGGTAACGCACCAGAGAGGCATCGGCAAGAAAGATGACGGTCATCACTGATTGCTTGATTCCCCAAAGTGCCATACTGTGACTAGACCCGCGGGACTACTCGAGGTGCGCTCCTTCAGAGCGCAAGTCCCCTCATGACACGTGGCAGAATACGCGATCGATTTTTCGAGAGTGCGAACCAAGAAATAGGCTTTCAGAATGCGCTGCGCGACTCTCAAAAACCTATTTCTTAGATTCTTGAGATTTGAACCCTGCACTGTATTCAGACCGGCTTCGAGCCGCCGCAAATTCTACAAGCGACCTGTTTCCGGCATAGGCAGCCGTGCTCTGCGCTCCATTTTGCAAATACGGCGACATATCTGCCCCACCGTGTACTCGGTCAGGACATTCGGTCGGACTGTAGGGGCACCCCTTGGAGACTGTCTCAAAGCCCTGAGCAAGTGCACCGCCACAAAAAATGGACCATCGCAACATACGGAAATCCTATTGCCTCGGGATGGGATTCGTACGCACAGGAATCCAACCTGCCACGACTTTAGCCTCTTTCCGCGTTTTTGGACAGTCTCCTTGCGCCTGCCCTGGGCGCCCACGACGGGTGCCCCTACGTCGCAATCCCTCCTAGCCATGCCTCTTCGTAAACTCGGCGGTAGAATACGTAGCCGTATTTATGAAATCCTATTCCTCAGTAAATCTCGTATTTGGGCATCGGTTGGGACGTGCGGCCTACGAAACAAATAAGCCGGACATAGGTCCGGCTTACCAACTCGTCACACTTCGTGAAACGTGCAGCGCTTCGCAGCGCGCGCCCTTAGAATCCGCAGGGGGGCACGTACCTGTTGACTGCAGTGCACGGTACCGCCGCGGTAACATACGCGGGGTCACCAAGCTTCACATCGCAACTACCGCTCGTCGGGGGCAGTCCGCCTGTGAATATCGGGGTCAGTGCATAGCCTACTGCTGCGAACGGGACAGCAAGTGCCCCATGGATAAGACCGGGAACAAGCGGGCACTCACACGCGGGGGCCACCGGGCCACGCAAGGTAGTGTCGCAATCACCGCCAGGCATCGCAGCAGGACCCGGCTGAAAAGTCGTGTTAGGTATGCCCGGAACGGGCCATTTGCTCACTGTGTAACCCCAGGACATCCCCGCACCAATTGCCAGCATGGCAAGGATTCCAAGAATTACAGCGGTTTTCTTAACCATACCCTTATCCTCCTTTCATTCAAGCCCTTCCAGTCGTAACCGGAAACAACGTGATACCGTATTGTATGAGTCCTGAATTTCCACAACTGTATCGAAATGTTGGCCGAATGTCAACTTCTTTTTCTGTCGGGACTTTCCCTCTAGTCGGCCTACGACTCAGCTCCTCAAGGACTCTGCGTGTCGAGCGACCGAGCCGATCCGATCATCGACTCGGCCCAAATTCGTTGCCTGTCTCGGTGCCTACCACAAGCCGCCGAAGAAGGTAAACGGAGTGGTCGCAAACGACCCGAAGAATCGGGGCAGAGGCCCAAAGCACGTCCCGCAGGGAGCCCCGCAGCCATCGCCGCCGCCACCTAGGCAACCATACACCGCGTCAGGACCGGCAAACAGGCAATCAAACGGCGACGGTATCGCTTGGGCGAGCGACATCAGCATGCCGCAAGGATCTTCCGCGGTCTTGGCTGTCCCGCACGCCGGCCCTCCGGGGGGCGGACACGGACCTACGATCTTCACTTCCCACTTCTTGACTATGGTCTTTTGGACTACGTCAGGGCAAGGAACCGGAACGTACAGCGGCTTCGCGCAGAATTCCTCCCCGCCGAAGCACCCGCCGAGGGGGGGACAACCCGGCAGAAATGCCATGCTCGTCCCTGCCATCATGAGCACAAGCGACAATACACCGAGAACACCAAAAGTTCTCTTGACCATACCCTCATCCTCCTTTCATCAATCCCTATTCAAGGAAGCCTAATCAACCGGAATTGGATTGCCTCCAAAAAATATGACTTCGGATGTGTTTTTACCTTATTGCAGAAATACCACCCGTTGTCAACTGTTTTTTCTGCGGACCACGCTCCCACGCTGACCGTGTGCAGCCCGCGCTCTCGTGCCGTACCTTAGCCGTGGTCCAGAGATATTGTCAAGGAAAAAATCGAATTCTCGCGCGCTTAGGTCCCTGAATCCCCAACGGATCGCCCTCCTGACCCCTGTGTCCACTCCCTCTGCAGCCTCCAGGGATTCCCGCGTGGAACCGGCGGCGCAGCCTTTGGCCAACTCTTCCTCCCACCTGGACCGCATATCCCGACCCGCGGTCTGACCCTCCCCCCCTCCCCTCCAGCCCTACGTTTATGCCGAACGAAGTCCAAAGGGATTGACTCTGTTGTGAGGCCCCGCTAAATATGGAGGTCGTGCACGGAGGAATATGCGGTGCGCGACTTTTCGGAGCATGCTTCGCAAGGATAGCAAATCGATGCTGCGACGACTCATCGAAACCAGGATTTTCAGAAAAAATAAGGAGCAACGGTCTATGACGTATGGCACTCATCCCACCTTTTCCGGGGCATCGAAATACGTGCTTGATGACGAGCTGGCCCAGGTCGTGAACATATCCATAGCATTGGAGATGCCACTCTTGCTCAAGGGTGAGCCGGGAACTGGCAAGACTATGCTGGCTCACGCTATTGCCGAGAGCCTCAACATGCCTCTGCTTATTCTAAACGTGAAATCGAGCCTGAAGCTTGTGGACGCGCTGTATCAATACGATACCCTGACTCGATTGAACGACAGCCGTTTCGGCGACTCTAAACGAGATGTAAGCAACATCGAAGAGTACATCCGCATGGGAAAGATAGGGCAGGCATTTGTTGCTTCCGGCAGGACGGTCCTGCTTATCGATGAGATAGACAAAGCTGACACGGATTTCCAGGACGATATGCTGGATGTGCTCGACCAGATGCAGTTCGACATCATAGAGATCGACAAGACGATCAAGGCAAAGCACCGGCCGGTGATCATCATTACCTCCAACGCCAAAAAGGACCTGTCCGATCCGTTCCTGGGCCGGTGCAATTTTCACCACATCGCGTTTCCGGAACCCGACATGATGAGACAGATAATTCGCGTGCATTTCCCTGACTTGGACAATGATTTGCTCGATGCGGCCGTGAAGACCTTTTACAAGATACGCGAATTTCAGGGGATCGAGAAAAGGCCGGCAACTCGCGAATTGATTAACTGGGTCCGAGCTCTCCGCCTAGATCCCGATTTCAGACCCAAGGATCTGATTCAAGGCAAAATCCCTTACCTCGGCGTCCTTTTCAAGAAGAGCGCGGACCATCTGCAGGCGAAGCATCAGATCCGTCGTTTGCGGATGTAAGGGGGCAACCGAATCATGTTTGTCCACTTTTTTTACTTGTTGAGGCAATCCGGTGTGCCGGTAACCCCTACCTCGTTTCTGAGGCTCCAGAAAGCCTTGAAAAGTGGGTTGGTCGAGGGTCTCGACGATTTTTACACCGCGGCCCGAACCATCCTGGTCAAGAGCGAGCGTTATTTCGACATTTACGACCGGGTCTTTGCCCATTACTTCCATGGTGCGGAGCTCCCTGATTTTTCCGGTGTGGACCTGGACGCCGCTGCACGGGACCTCCTCGCTGAGTGGCTGAAAGACCCAGAGGCCCTTGCGCGAGCTCTAGGTATGAGCCAAGAGCAGATGCAGGCAATGTCACCAGAAGAGCTCATCAAGTATTTCTTGGACCGACTCAAGGAGCAGACAGAGGCCCACCACGGAGGGAGCAAGTGGATCGGCACACGGGGAACCTCCCCTGTCGGGCATTCCGGATATCATCCCGGTGGAATGCGCGTGGGGGGGCGGTCCATGGGCAGATCCGCGGTAAAGGTTGCACTGGAACGGCGCTTCAAGGATTACTCTTTGGAGGGCCCGCTCACACAGGCTCAGATCGGCGAGGCCTTGAAACGGCTGCGAAGGCTGGTGCCTGTCGGTCCCAAGGATCAGGTCAATGTTGACGAGACCATCCGTGCGACGACCAAGAATGCCGGCGAAATAGAGATCGTCTTCGACAGGAGCATGCGAGACCGATTAAAAGTGATTCTCATGGTCGACAATGGCGGCTGGTCGATGGATCCATACGTTGAGCTGGTCCAGACTATATTCGATTACGCAAGGGCCCAGTTTAAGGACCTTAAGACCTATTTCTTCCACAACACGATTTACGACTTCGTGTGGGAAGACCCTCCGCGGCGCTACAAACCTCACCGTGTAGAGGACTTTGCCGCGTGGGATGCTGAAACAAGACTGATTATCGTGGGCGACGCCAGTATGGCACCTTACGAGCTGATGGCCACTGACGGATCAATTTACATAGATGAGCGCAGTGGCTTGCCCAGCATCGATCGCCTCAACATGCTGTCGAAGCTCTTTCGGCACAGCGCCTGGCTGAATCCTACTCCCGTGCGATTGTGGCCCATGACGAGAACCATTGGGGTCATTGCAAACGTTTTTGAGATGTTTGAGCTCACTCTGGACGGTCTGGACCGGGCCGTGTCTCACTTGATGACCCGTAACTGACCCAGGCGCACGCGATCTACCACAGAATGACATCCCCCGGACGCGCGACGGTTGGACCTTAACCTTAGAAAATTTCTTGCCGCGTGGAAAAGGATACTGGTCATTGCTGCAGTTATCCTCGGTGTGTACGCGCTCTACGTGGCAGGATCGGTACTGTGGGCCTTTGAATTCAAGCTCAAGCGCTGGCCTGTACCCATACACGGAACCCCCGTCAACACGCGAGTCGGCGACGATATTGGAAGAATCCAACTGGTCCAGCGTCTCGAGCGTTTGGGTTATGTGAGAGCCTCCGGGAACGTGCCCGAGGCAGGAGAATACGTTCAGTCAGCTACCAGCCTTGATGTGCATTTCAAACATTGCCCACTGGAGGGAGAAGGAATAATCAGCGGACCCGTGAGCTTCACCATCGATGCAAATCGTATCCGCTCCATCCATCTAATGCGCTCTCTCCAGGATGTGGAGCAAATCACCATCGAGCCGGAATTGCTGAGCGTCATTCCTGCCTCAGGATGGGGGCAGGATCTGTGCCGTCCCGTTCCTCTTGAGGAGTGTCCCGATTTGCTTAAGGACGCAATCATCCTCACCGAAGACAGGCACTTTCTTTCACATTCAGGAATTGATATTACCAGTATTATCCGTGCGCTAGAGGCCAACCTTAAGGCATGGCGTTATCTTCAAGGCGGGAGCACCATCACCCAGCAATTGATGAAAATGACATTACTTTCCCCTCGAAAAACCATCCCTCGAAAAATCCATGAGATCGCGCTCGCGCTTGCCACGGAGCTGCTGTACAGCAAGCATACTATCCTCGAAGCTTACTTGAACAGGCTTTATTTCGGTCATTGGGGCCAGTTCCCGCTCAGGGGGGTTGAGGCTGCAGCCTCCCACCTTTTCGGAAAGTCGCTGAGACAGCTCGATCCCGCGGAATGCGCCTTGTTGGCAGCGGTCATCAGAGCCCCAAATATTCTCACCCCACTCAGGCACCCTGAACGAGCCCTCGCTCGCAGGAACATGGTTCTCGGACTCCTGTTCAAAGAGGGAAAGATCTCGAGGGACGAGTACGAACACGGGCTCAACACTCCCGTTCGTGTGAGAAAGCCAGGGGCCCTTCCGGTGAAAGCTGGCGCGTTTCTCGATCTCGCGAGAGATGTATTTGCTGACGAGCTTTCACGGTCCAGAAGCGGATGTCCGAGCATCATGACTTCGCTGGATCCTGTGCTTCAACACGACACATATATCCATGTGAAGCGGCTGGGCAACCTGGCGGCGGAGTCCTTTGCGGTCTTATCCAACCCGCAGACCGGGGAGCTCAGAGCCATGATCTCTCCCGAATCCGGCAAGTGGACGGGAAGTGGAGGGAATCTGGAGACCGTGCTTCCCATAGGTCTCATTCCTGCGTTGATGCCCCAAAAGAATGCACCTGCTCGGTTCACTCTCACCTCGCAAGTATTCGCTCCCGGTGCATCGCTCAGGCCCGGGACCTTTCGAGAGGTTTTTCGAGAGGACCGGCCCTCTTTGATGCGCAAGGTCCTCGACACTATCGGCCACGAAACCGTGGTGAATGTGCTGAGGGAGTTCGGAATCAACGCAGAACGAGCGGGCGACGAGGTACGAGTGAGTCCCCTGTCGCCTCTGAAGATGGCTCACGTTTATGGAATCATGGCCGCTGGAGGCAGTGCCCCGCCGGTGACACCGAGAGCCAAAATCGCCGGAGAATCGGACACAGCGCCCCCTCCTCCCAAGACAGCCGTTTCCTGCGGTCCTGGCCTCCTCTTTCTCGTGAATCACCTGCTAAGGGGAGTCCAACCGACCCCGGCAAGGTTCGTGGCTCCCGAGCGCTTGTGTCTCGTACCTTCCGTATTTGTGGCTCGCGATGGAGAAGGAACGTGGGGAGTTGCCTACAGGTGGGAAGAGCTTGTGGTGATTCGGATTCCGGACACGAAAATCTCCTCCGGGAAAGTGAGTGCGGCCTTGCTCAGAGCGCTTCCAGGACCCCGTAGCGACAACGGATCGTTTCCTCCTATACCCGAGGGGATTACTTTTGTTAACATTTGCCTCACATCGGGATTGCGCGCTACCTCGATCTGCCCCGATGTCTTGCGTGAGCCTTTCCTCAAAGGGTCTCAGCCTACGGAGTGGTGTCCGCTGCGGCATGGTGTAAAGCCCATCCGCTCGGAGGTCCCATGACGCAGTGCCAGGTGTGACTGTTGAGCTTGGAAAACCGGATCAAGCAAGTCAGGAGAGAAGAGGAGAACATCTATGGATGAATTCGTCAAAGAACATCACAGAATCTGCATGGAAACAGCGGTGGAGTCCCTGCAAAAACACGGATTCGGAGCCAAGCTCCTTGCCGATCGCGACGACGCCTCCCGCCACATTCTGGAAGCAGCCAGGGACTGCGCAACCGTGGGGATAGCTGGCACCCACACGGTTCGTGCGCTCGGTGTGATTCCGATGCTGGAGAAAGCGGGCAAGACTCTGTACGATCACTGGCGGTTCACCCCTGGAACCCCCGAAGAGCTGGAGTGCCGAAAGAACCAGATGAGGGCCGATCTGTTCCTTTGTTCGGTCAATGCAGTAACCATGACCGGAGAAATAGTTAACAGGGATGGATGCGGCAACCGAATAAATGCCATGACTTTCGGACCCCGGAAGGTGGTTCTCGTGGCTGGCCGAAACAAAGTCGTGAGCGATCTGGATGCGGCACTTGCCCGCATAGAAGAGACCGCGGCCCCGATCAGGGCCATGAGCCTCAACAGGAAGACACCGTGTGTCAAGACAGGGGTTTGTATGGATTGTGACTCTCCGGAGCGGATCTGCAGGATAACGAGCATCATACATCGCAAGCCTCTCATGACGGAGATATCGGTACTGCTCTTAGACGAGGATCTCGGGTACTAGCCATGGAGCTCATTATCAGCGCCCCAAACCGAATCGATCTGGCCGGAGGCACTACGGACATTTACCCCCTCTACCTGTTTATGGACGGCGGATTCACCGTCAATGCAGCAGTTACGGTGAAAAGTCACGTGGTCATTCGATCTGGCGGGAAGAAGGGCGTTCGAATCGTTTCCGAGGACCTCGGCGAGACCTTCGAGTGCGCGTGCCTGGAAGACCTGGCCGCGCACGGTCGGCTCAGCCTCGTGTGCCGTGCTGTTCGGCTTCTTGCCCCAGACACGGGCATCGAGATTATAACGAGGAACGAGGCACCTGCCGGGTCGGGTCTCGGGGCTTCCAGCGCCCTTCTCGTGGCTTTGCTGGTCGGGCTCCACGCGTTGCGTGGCGAACACCCTCCCGGAAAGAATGTTGTTGAGTTGGCAGCAAACATAGAGGCAGCCGACATTGGGGTCCCCACCGGGCTTCAAGATCACATAGGAGCCTTTTTTGGCGGAGTTTCGGCAATCGATTTCGGCTGCAGAGGCTTCGAGCGAGAGCCGCTCTGCACGGATTCGGCTGTCCTGAGCGAGCTGGAATCCACGATCACTCTGTCATACACCGGGATGGGAAGGTTCTCCGGCATGAATAACTGGGATGTGACAAAGGGATTCATCGACAACCGGCCGAGCGTAAGAGAAAAGCTGACGGAAATCAGGGACATCGCACGGGAACTGGGAAGGGCGCTCCACTCGGGGAGGCTGGATGACGTTCCCAGTCTGGTGGACCTCGAGTGGCGTACGCGCAGGTCGCTGGCACCTGGAATCAGCAATCCCACCATTGAAAGGATCATGAATGCCGCACGAGAGGCTGGAGCCTCCGCAAGCAAGATTTGTGGCGCTGGGGGAGGAGGGTGTATGGTGACGATCTCACAGCCCGGCAGAAAATCGCATGTTGAGGAGGCTATCTCACGGGAGGGAGGAACCGTCCTTCCTGCATCGCTCGAGACAACGGGGGTGACCGTGACGACCGTCGCTTCAGGCAAGCTATAATGGAGCGCGGCGAGTTGTTTCATGCAGTTGTCTATGAGTCGTTTTACGAACAAGCTTCGGACCCGTTCTTGCCACATTTATGAATGCAACGCAGAATCCGTGATCCTCAACGAGTCCTCTGGCCGTTCGCCTGTCCGGGCCCCTGTTCCCAGGGCGGGCGTGCCGAAATCGGGCACTGGCAGGTCGTGCCGGAACGATTCGACTTAACTCGACAGGCCCGCTTCCCAACCTCATCTCCGCTCTGCGACGTGGGCCGATATGAAGCTCAAAATTCCCGCTTGCCGGCCTTCGAATTTCGTGATAGCAGGGGGCAGATTTTATGGAGGTGTAGCCATGGGCAAAAAAGTGTGGAAGATGATGGTAGTAATCCTGGTGGCATTGTCCCTATCTTTGGTCGCGGCACTCGCGTTCGCCGCGGAGCAGTGGTTCGTCGTCAAAGACGCCAAGGGAGTGTGCAAAGTGATCAAGGCAAAGGCCAAGACAGCCAAGAGTATTGCCGGTCCTTTTGCGAAGAAAGAAGACGCGGTGAAGGCAAAAGAGGAGAAGTGCCCCAAGAAAGGCGCAAAATAGAAAGGAACCGGGAATCAGGGGAGCCCGAGCGTCTGCCCAGGGCTCACTCCTCCCCACGATCACCGCGCAGGCCCACGTGTGAGACGAGGAGACTGCGCGGTTGGTCAACCATTATCATCAGGCACGCGAATCGCATCAGTGGGACCGCGGGTTATCCCCATCTGCTAGCCAGTGGATTCAAACGGTTCCTTGGCGAATTTGGAGAAACGCAATGACTCAAATGTACCCGAGATCGGCCAATCTCTTCTTCACGATCTCTTCCTCCTCGGGTGTGAAACCGCTGTCAGCCGCTAAGGCGTCAGCCGAAGTCTTTTCACGCTGATCCATGGTTCTTCGCCGGGATCCGGCAAAGCTCTTCACAGTTCCATCGATCCGAACAACATTGCCCGACAGCGAATCAGGCACCGGCACTCCAAGCTCCGCAAGTATGGTAGGCTTTACATCAGGACAACATACATCCTGGAGCTGGAGGTTCCGCCGCGTACCCGAGCGTAAATCCGACATGCGAGTCATCACAAAAATTCCGTTGTGATCGTGATTCGCGTCGTCCGGCCCCGTGTCGTTTCCGTAGCAGAAGATGTCGCCGGGTCCTACCGAGGCGATGGATCGCCGGTTCAGCCCATCCAAGTAAACGAGAAGATCGGGGGGCACCCCGTTGGTGGCCCTATACGTCTGCTCCGGCTTCAGGACTTTGGTCTCCATTGGCCGGCCGGTCTCGTCTACCATTGCCATAAGCCGTTCTGCTATTTCTTCGCGAACTATGTCGTAGGAGGCAGGCTCCACAATTCCTTGCGGTTCCCTCCCCCTGACGTTGAGAAATATCCGGGCATGATATCCGCCTTCACTCCAGGCCATCGTTCGCGACCAATCTATCAAGTCCCAGGAAAATTGACACTCTGACTGGGGAGCGGACCGGAGTGAGAGATATCCATTCCGTATCAGCCACTCATTGATCCGAACCCCTCCCTTCATGCTGCGAGCTCCGTGGTCTGAAACAATCAGGAGGGTGGTGCTGTCATCCAGGAGCCCCATCAAAGATCCCACACACGAATCGATAAACCGGTAGAACTCCGGAATGGCTTTTTCGTAGCGGTTTCCCGGCACGTACAGACGATGATCGCGGGCCCAGTATCTCCAGAACGCGTGGTGCAACCGATCAGTGGCCATTTCTACCATCATAAAGAAATCCCATGGTTCATTCTGGAGTAGCACCGACGCGACTCGGAACCTCCGCCTCACCATAGTGTACAGGTCCGCCAGCAGTCCCTCCTTGTGGTCGGTTCGGAAGTCCTTAACGTCCGGTACATATTCCCCTTCTGCCAGCTCATCAATTCTCCTTGCCAGATTTGGGGGATGGGTAAAGCAGGTCTGTTGGCCGACTCCACGAAAGTCTGCAACCGTGATCCCGCAATGGGGGACGGGAGGATAGGTCTGAGGCACGCCTATGAGAATGGAAGACTTCCCGTGCTCCTCCAGGTAATTCCAGACCCTCGGCGCAGGAACGCGGGTGGAATCGACCACTGCCATTTCTTCGTATCCATGATTCAGACGATTCCTGAAGCCGTAGATGCCAAGCTCACCCGGATCCTTTCCTGTCGTGATCGTAGTCCACGCGGGGAGCGTGATAGGGGGATCCGTGGATCGGAGAGTTCCCCAGACTCCGTGGGCCATGAGGTTGCGTAAGATAGGAAGGTCATCTCCTTCCGTGCCGAAAGCAAGACTTGCCGGGACGCAGTCGAGCCCCAGGACCACGAGCCTCTTACCCTTGCTCCTGACGGGTCTGACACGAGGAGGCGGAAAAATATCTGGGAAGCGCTCATCGAGGAAAGCCGCCAGGCAACGGAGAGATTCCTCTGCCGTCTGATCCCCTGTCCTCACGACAAGCTCAGCGTTGACGGCCTCCTCGAAAGGAGAAGAGACTCCAGTGAATTCAGGCACATCCCCTCTCCGCGCCTTGGCGTAAAGGCCTTTTGGATCCCGGGCCTCGCACACGCTCAGGGGACAATCGAGAAATACTTCCACGTATTGCCCTTGAGGAAAGATTGACCTGAGGGAAGAGCGGAGCCGTTCGAGAGGAGTAATGAACGCGGCCACGACGACGTGGCCATTTTCCGCAAGCAATAGAGCGGTCTCACCTGCCCTGCGGATATTCTCCTCCCTATCGGCAGCGGAGAATCCCAGATCGCGATTCAGTCCGGAGCGCAGTCTGTCGCCATCGAGGAGTACCACCGGTACACCGCGAGACTCCAACCAGCCCTTAAGCAATTCGGCCAACGTGGATTTGCCTGAGCCTGAAAGCCCTGTCAGCCAAATCGTTTTTCCGCATTGTTTTTTCACAAGATCACACCTAAGCTTATCCGCAATTTTGTTCTTGTCGGTCGCGCTAAGAATGTCCTCACAGCATACTGGAGGCCGATGCGCCTCTCATGGGCACACAAAAACTCGGCTATCATACCACAACCGAATCAAAGCAGAGCGCGTTTGCTTGCTTAAGGCTCGTGTTCTGCTAGAATTAAACAGGAATTCACGGAGGGAGCGGGAGGTCAACATGAGCGGTGCCCAGGTCTCTGCAAGGCTCAAAGAGCCGGAAGTGTCTCAGCGTTCGGAGCCCACCAAGGTTCTCATCATAGGTGGAGACGAGGCCATCCTCGAAAGCAGACCCATCCTGGATTCGCTCGCCCTTCTCGGCTTTGATCTTGACCTGATCGGCATCGCGTATACAGGGGAAGGCGACCCAAAGGCGCTTTGTGCCTGCGATGTTCCCGTATACCGGGATTATGCGGATGTCATTGCCAATAGAGAGCTGGATCTTGTCCTCATGACCGCAGACGATCACGAGCTCCGCAAGAAGTTAATCGGACTCATTTCACCCCAGACCCACATAATCGATTCCTTCTCTGTCGGGGTCCTCAAGAAGCTCGAGAACCTTTCCGGGAGGCTGGGAACATGCCAGGAAAAGCTCGAGAGTGTTGAGCTTATCAAAGAGGTCCTGATGCAGGGGTCTGAGGTGAGCATCATGGTGGTTGACGAAGACTTTAAGGTGCTCGACATCAACAACGCTATTCTTCGCAGAACAAAAATGTTACGGGAGGGTTGCCTGGGACGAAGCTGCCACTGGGTTATCCACCGGTCCATCGACCCGTGCCATGTCAAGGGTGAATCGTGCGTGGTGCTGGAAGTGCTGAGGACCGGCAAGTCCACCCACAATGTTCGAGAAGAAAAGAGAGCTGACGGCTCATACCGTTATTTCACCAGAAGCGCCTATCCTTTGAAGGAGAACGAGCTGGGAAAGAGGAGTGTCCTCATTGTCTGGAAGGACGTTACGGGTGGCATGGGGTCCGTGCTCGACAAGCAAGCGCGGAACATCAAACAGAATTTCTCCTATTTCCTTCAGCAAGACAAGATGATGGCCCTCGGAAAGCTTGCGGCCGCTGCAGTTCATGAAATCAACAATCCTATCCAAGGGATCCTCACATTTTCGAAGCTCATGAGGAGCGGCCTGGAGGGCGAAACCCTGGCCCCGGATCAGTTGCCCAAGTTTCGAGTCTATCTGGATCTCATTTCTGACGAGGCTGCCCGATGCGGCCATATCCTGAGGAACCTACTCTCTTTTGCGCGGCAGGGGGAACTGCGGAAATCCTGGTTCGACCTGAAGCTCCTGTTGGACGAGATCTTCTTGCTGGTGAGAAACCGAATCACTCTCCAAAATATAAGTCTGTGCTGGGAGGTTGCGCCAGACGTGCCTCTGGCATACGGTGACCGCAACCAAATAAAGCAGGCGATACTCAACCTCATTCTCAACGCGGTCGATGCCATGCCGGGAGGGGGTATCATAAGCCTCGTAGTGGAGTTCGATCCCGACGCGGAAAACATACGAATCTCTGTCAGCGACACTGGACCTGGCGTGCCCAAGGAAATTCAGGGAAGTATTTTCGAGCCTTTCGTCACCACCAAGCAGGTGGGCAAGGGTGTGGGATTGGGATTGAGCGTAGTGTACGGCATTGTCACCCAACATTCCGGAACGATTCAACTGGAAAGCGAAGACGGCAAAGGTGCAACATTCATTATGACGCTCCCGGCTGTCAAAAGGACCCGAGAAGAAAACGGCTGCTGACGTTTGGAACATACAGGAAGGACATGTCAGGTCATGAATGCCAAGAATCGCTTCATGGTCGTGGACGACGAGCTCATCGTGCGAGAATCGCTCGCGGCGTGGCTCGAGAAAGAAAACGCTGTAGTTGACAGAGCAGAAACCGGCGAACAGGCGCTGGATTTCATGCAGCAGAATCTTTACGACATCCTTTTCGTGGACATCAAGATGCCGGGCATGGGGGGGATGGCCCTCCTGGAGAAAGTGAAAAAGAGCTTTCCGACTACCGTGGTCGTTATTATAACGGCATACGGTACCGTCGAGCATGCTGTTCAGGCCATGAAATTGGGCGCGGACGACTTCCTGGTGAAACCGTTCGATCCAGAGGGCCTGGGGCTGCTGGTTACCAAACTCCTCGAGCATAAGAGGTTACTTGAAGAGACCCATTACCTACGATCCGAAATCACCAAGTGCTGGGGAGGCACCGACGAGATTGTTGGCCGGTCCCGCCCTATGCTGGAGCTCTTTGACACGATCATGGAGATTGCCCCCAGCGAGTCGTCCGTGCTCATTCTTGGAGAGACCGGGACGGGCAAAGAGCTCATAGCACGTGCGATCCACGCGCACAGCAAACGTATGGGAGGCCCGTTTGTGCCCATTAACTGCGGTGCGATCCCCGAATCGCTCATGGAGAGCGAAGTGTTCGGCCACGAAAAGGGATCCTTCACAGGCGCGGATAGGCCGAAAAAGGGACTGATCGAGGTCGCGAAAGGGGGCACGCTCTTTCTCGACGAAGTGGGCGAAATCACCCCGAAGATGCAGGTAGACCTCCTGCGAGTGCTCCAGGACAAGGCGTTCTACCGAGTGGGAGGAGTGGATCCAATTCTGGCCGATTTTCGTCTCATCAGCGCCACGCATAGAGACCTCACTCAGGAGATTGCCGCAGGCACTTTCAGACAGGACTTCTTCTACCGTATCAACGTCATAACCCTCAGAGTCCCGGCCCTGAGAGAGCGCAAAGAGGACATTCCCATCCTCGCCTCGTATTTTCTCAAGAAGATTGCTGTGGAAACAAATCGGCCAGTAGATTCGATACATGAAGAAGCAATGCGGATCCTCGTCGAGCACGACTGGCCTGGGAATATCAGAGAACTGCAAAACGTCGTCGAACGCGCGGTTGTTACCGCGAAAAAGACCATGATCGGACCGGAAGCCTTCGCGTACCTCAATCCCCAGGTGCACGGGGCGTCCATTGATTCGGATTCCCGGTCCCTCAGGCATGTAGAGATGAATCACATCAGGAGGATACTCGAGGAGGAAGAGTGGAACATTTCTCGTGCGGCAAAAGTACTGGAAGTAGATCGCAGCACACTTCATAATAAGATCCGCAAATACGGGTTAAAGCGCGCAGGCGACACGCCCCTCTAGCCCCCTCTGGCCAGCCGGCCAGAATAATCCGTGCGAACGCAGACGAGAGTGCCCATCACAGACTCACCGAAAAAAGGGATCATAGCCGTCTTGCCGATGGGCAGAGCGGAAGAGGACGTACTGACAGTCGTTGGCGATAGCCTCCAAGGGCTTCTGCGGCTGCCCGTGGACCTCCTCGATCCTATCCCCATCCCCCAGCATACATTCATGGAGGAGCGCGATCAGTACAACGCGATGGGGATCATCAAATTCCTGGATCAGGAGTACCCTGCAAACCCGATAAAGATTCTTGGTGTCACACGAGCGGACTTGTGCAATCCGATTCTCACTTACGTGTTCGGAGAAGCGTACATGGGAGGAAAGTCCGCTGTCATGTCTTATGCACGCCTCCACATGGGCACAGCGAACAAGTTCGTTTCCCGGGAACAGTTCCTCGACAGAGTCGTAAAAGTGGCGATTCACGAAATCGGGCACACCTTTAACCTCCCGCACTGCCAGCAGGGCAGATGCGTGATGCGTCCCTCCAACACCATTCCAGATCTTGACAGCAAGCTCAACTACCTCTGCCCGTATTGCGAGCTGTTTCTGTTCGAGGCGCTCGCCGCTCTTCTTCGCGGCCGCTGATACGCCGATGACGCGTTGAAAGCCCGGCCCCAGAGTTGCTGGGAAACGCAATACACAGCACCATGGCTTATTCAACGGGCGAGACGCCCATTCCACCCAATGCAACAGGGGAGACACTCATTCTACTGGATCCTCGGTGCGGATTTCCTGCAGCGCCGGCGTCTCCCCGGTAATCTTGTTTTGAACCAACCTTGAGACCAGGACGTGTTGGAAACCGCGTATCGAAGGCGCGATCGTCTCGAATCTGCGCGCTTGCGGAGATTTCCTCAGATCTGCGTCGCATTTCTCTACACCATGAGGAAAATTCCAGCAGCACTCATTTTAGCATGTTATCTCAATGTGTTATTCGCGATAGCCAAGTATGACTTCTCCACACGTGCCGGATTCTTCTACACGTTGAGCCGCGCCCCGTTCTGGGGAGATCAGCCAACTTATCCGGTCTTTCCAACATCATACATAGTCTGATACTGCCTGGCACACCTTATGCTTATACCAAGGGCAAGAGACAAGAGACGCAACACACGAAGCAGCATGCTTCGAGAACAATGAAGGAGGCTCGTCATGGCTACCCAAGCAACCACCAGGGAACGCAATCAGGAGAATCATCGGCAACTGTGCATCCATGCTCTCACCGGACGGGCTCCTCATGCCAAGATGTGCGCTAACAACTACGAATGTGGAACCTGCCCATACGATCAGATGCTCGATGACATTGCAGAGACCCGTGCCACTACCGTTCCTAGACGACGCCCGGCTCTGGCTGCATGAAAGACTGAAGGCGAGAGGCAAGCCCCTGAGCCGACAAACAGGGTGGTGCCTCTCGCCCACTCCGGTGAGGCTGATCGGAGCGAAGAGCGGACTGACCCTCTCACCAACACCTGTTTCGATTGTCTGAAGCTTACGGGGAAAGGGCCGGTTCTCAGGCACTCAAACGGCTCCTCTTCGCTGACAGAAAGAATTCCATAATCATACCCCTGAGGAGGCAACCCATGGCTACCAAGATCACAGGATTCAACTTTTCCCAGAAGGAATGTGTGTGGATGCGGGCGAAGGTGGTCCCGATCAAGTATTGTGACAATGCCTTCGACTGCAACACCTGCGCATTCGACAAGGCTATGGCCAAGCGAATGTCTCGAGAAGGGCCTCGCAGCGACTGGACGACAAAGATGTTTTCGCTGCCGGCAGAGGAGCAACGCTGCCGCCATGCCCTCACGGGACGTGCTCCCCAACACAAGGTCTGTGCGAGAAACTATGAGTGCGGAACGTGTCCGTACGACCAGATGCTGGAAGATCTGAGCCAGATCGATCACACCCTTTTCGGACCGCCGCAATACCTGAACGCGCACGGATACCTGGTTCCGAGGGATTACTATATCCACAGCGGACACGGCTGGGCTCGCATCGAGTACGGCGGACGGGTGCGTGTGGGCCTTGACGACTTCGGAAACCGGTTGGTCGGGCCTGTGGATCAGATGCGTTTGCCGTCCTTGGGAACTCGATTCAAGATCGGGGAAGAATCGTTCATCCTCAAGAGAGAAGGACATGAAGCAGGGGTGAAAGCCCCCCTTTCCGGCGTGGTGACCGCAGTGAACCAGAGACTCACCGATTACCCCATATGCGCGAACCAGGATCCGTACAGCGCAGGCTGGGTGATGCTCATAGACCCGGTGGAGCTGCGATCGGATCTGAAAGGCCTCAATTTTGGGATGGAAAGCGTGAAGTTCATCGAAGCAGAGGCCGAACGGTTGCTCGGCATGATCGTGGATGACCCGAAAGCTGCGGCCGCCACAGGTGGTCAGCCCATCAGCGATGTGTACGGTTCATTCCGGGATATCGGATGGGACAAGCTGGTAAAGGGTTTCATCTGATCTGACATCCTCACCTGAAGACTTCCCTCCACTTCAACAGCTCTCCACTTAGTACGGAGGGCTGTTTTCATTCTCCGGTCGGGTGTGTGTTCGAGCCCCAAAGTCATTGCCAAGAGCTCTGTCCGCTTCCCGGGTGTCGGGCACACTCCTGACAGAATCACACAGCAGTGGGACGGGCTTTTCGCCCGTGATTGTCGATCTGAAGAAACGGACATTCTTGTCGGCAACCCCTGTAAGATACCACGGCCCTTACAGATTTCTCACACTATTCTCACTCACAGCACATCCGATGGCGCGGTAATGGGAAGTCGGATCATGCTGAATCTCCGAAGAGATTCAGTCCGCGATCCTATTGTATTGACGGGAAATGCTACCACGAACGTCGTGATCGCCGGACATTTCGTTCGGCAACTGCTGCACATTTCAGGGAGGAGCCGGATCCTTGGAGAAGAAAAAGAAAGTGTTGTTTCTCTGCACCCGAAATTCCTGCCGAAGCCAGATGGCTGAGGGATTCCTTCGAGCCCTGGCAGGTGATCGTTTTGAGGTGTTCAGCGCGGGAATGGATCCTTCAGAGGTCCATCCTCTAGCCATACGGGTGATGAAAGAAGTAGGCGTCGATATCAGCAATCAAAGATCAAAGGGAGTCAAAGAATTTCTGGGGCGCCATGTTTTTGCCCACATTTTCACTGTTTGCGAGGCCGCTCACCAGAGGTGCCCCAGCGTGTATCCGTCGTTCATGAACAACTTGGAGTTCTGGCCATTTGAAGATCCCGAGGCTTTCCAGGGCACTGAGGAAGAACGGATTGCCAAGTTCCGCGAGGTGCGGGATCAGATTCTCGCCAGGCTACGGGCATGGCTTGCGGATATGGGGTCAGGTCTTGTTTCTTGATCTTCCTCTCGCCTCTTAAACTCGCCTGCTCGGTCTAGACCAGGCCACTGGCCTATTCAAAGACCACCCTTCATCAGAGTTTCGTCAAGAAACAAGACCTGACCCCCAGCGCTCTGCGAGGAGACTCAGCAGGCCGGCGGGCCCTGTGCGTACCAGTGCAGAGGTGTAGGCAAGAAAAGGGACCGCCCCCCACTTTTCCTTAAATCTGCGCACTCCCGGATTTATTCCCAGTCCGAGGTTGAGCGATTTCTTTCCCTCGGACCACGCTACGCGAGCCATCTCCCGCAGAAGAAGATCACTCACTCCGGGAACCGCTATCTCTGAAGAACGAAAGTTGAACAGGTAGAACCCGTAATTGCGCGATCCGAGGTCCAGTATGCTGAACGCAGTCAGCAGACCTTCCCTTCTCGCTTCCAGGAGCCTGGCCGTGGGCGATCGTGCCAGGTAACGGGGAATCCGCCTGAATATCTCTTCATGCCGGGACGAGCATTTCTTCCTTTCCAAGAATGACTGCACGATCCTCTCGTGCTCCATTCCAAAGGAACCGTCACTGACGAGCACTTCCCGTTCCGCTCGTCGGATCATGTACCCTACCCTCGGGTCCACTCTATCCACGGGCAGGTGAAGCCTGAAATATTGGTCCTCTGCCAGGTTCTGAAGTCGCTCCTTGGGCAGCCATGTGTTTGCAGAAATGACTGCCACGGTGCGGGGCCGGAAACGATTGAGCGTAGACTCGTAACCATTTCGGGGGGTTGGAGCAGCCTCGTCCAGCGGATATCCCACGAAGATCAGATGGCCACCACCGAAAAAGCACAGGTACCCCCCGTGGATGAACGGCTCTGCATCTGACACAGACTGCACGTACTCTGGAAGATGTTCGGGTACGTAACCGCAATCATAGACAAGTTGTCGTTCCTCCGAAGTCAGCATTCCGCTATCCTCCTCCGCATGGGGAGTGGTTGACCGTCATGTCTGCCAAGGTTACCATGAGATCTGGAAAATTCGGAAGCACGACACCTCGGCCCGAGCGTGAGACGGTCCCGTCGAATCGTGCGTTTCCCGGGCCCCTTGCGAGGTGAACATCATATAGACCCGTTCGTGAACGGAGAGCCGGTCGCATGCTCACTAGTGCCCAACAGGAGCATATTCTGACCCGTGCCTACGTGCCCGAGCACCTTGTCGGTCTCATGACGCGGGTTTCCGGAGGAGAGCCATATCTCGTGGAGGACTTCTTCTGCTGCCGCAAGGACGACTTCATGATCGTGGTCGGATACCCCCTCGAGCGACCGTTTACCGTTCACCTGATGGAAGCGATTCTCGACCGGGTTACCAGGGAATTCGCTCCGCGGCGTATTTCCTTCATCGCGCCCGAAATACCTCCTTCGTTCGGGTCCTCGTGCATAGAGCGAGAAAGTGATTCTTACTTCGTCCTGGAATTGGGAAAAGCTCGGTACAGGTCTAACGTGAAGAGGGCAGTGAGAAAGGCGCGGGAGAATTCTGTTGTAGAGAGAGGCACGCTCTTCACTTCTGACCACCAGGAACTGACCGAGGAATTCGTGGAACGGGTAAGACCTCATCCACGTGTCCGAGAGCTTCTTTTCCGCATGCCTAATTATGTAGGGCACTCCGACCGCGCGATCGTTCTCAACGCCTGGCGAGCGGACAGAAAGCTTGCAGCCTTCTCCGTGGTCGATCTATCCGCCAAAAATTTCTCCACGTACGTCATAGGCGCCCACTCGAAGAAACACCAGGTGCCCGGAGCGCCCGACCTGCTCTTCAAGGAAATGATCGATGTGACCCAGGACTGTGACAAATCTTACATTCATCTCGGCCTGGGAGTGAACGAGGGAATTCGCGGTTTCAAGAAGAAGTGGGGAGGAATCCCAACCCTTCCCTATGAAATGTGCGAGATCGCCGTGAGAAAACCTTCCTTTGTGGGAGCACTCCTTGCGTACGCGACGAAGAGATAAGAGGTGGGCATGCTCTTCGGATTGTTCAAAGAGAAAGGGCTCAAGATGGTGTGGCAGGCCAGCAAGGAGGGTCTCGTCTCTTATCTTGTGGGCACAGCCCACTTCTTTCCTCACAGTTTCAAGGCTTCGCTCACACGGTTGATTGAAAAAACCGAAACATGCCTTTTCGAGGGCCCCCTCGACGAGGCCAGCATGCAGAGCGTGGTAGAGGCGGGATACATGGGAGACCGAAATTGGAGCCTGCTGCAGGAGTTAGATGCCGCCACGATCTCAAGCCTGGCACGCGCAGTCTCACCAAACCTCAGTAGAGAGTCTCCTCTCCACGAGATCCTCCTCGGCGCAACTCAGAGCTCTCTTTCAGAATTGGTCAGAGGAATGAAGCCGTGGATGGCTTTTTTCACCATCTACTCGACCTTTCTGGAAACCCTGGGATGGAAGCATTCCGTAGATATGGAAGCATTTGAGATCGCAAAGGCCCTGGATAGACGCATCGTGCCTCTCGAGACCATCGAAGAGCAGATTGAGGTCCTCGACACAATCGATCGGGGACAGATTATAGAATTTCTCAAACGTGTGACACACTGGAAGAAGTATACAAGCGATTTCGTACGGTGGTATCTCAGTGGGAGACTGGACAAGATTGCGTCAAATCCGTACGGCTTTCCCACTCGTAATCCCTGGGTTATCGACCGTCGCGATCGGATTCTCTTCGAGCGGATGCTTGGACACCTCGATCGCGGCAACGCCGTGGTCTTTGTAGGAGTACCACACATTGCCGGCATCAGCGGTTTACTGGTCTCCGAAGGCTATGAGCTGACTCGATACGGGTAGCTTCACACGTCGTACAGGTAGTGGCACACCTTGCAACCCTCGGGGGCCTCGGGCATGGCTCGTACCGCTTCCTGTTGCACCTTGTCTTGGTTCCCTCCGGAGCCTCCCGTAAGCCTTCGCATGAATACGTCCTCGTAAACGCGTACCCGATCCTGGAAACGCGTGCGATAGAATGTGCACGTTTCACATTCCCAGAGCTCCAGAAGATCCTTTTCCGGTATTCTCCCGTAATGGACTGTGGGCATGACGACGTCTGTACCCAGGAACGTGGTAGGTCCCCCCAGCGCAAGGTTTATGCACGGCGCTACAGTCCCGTCGAAGCGAACAAACATGGAATTCCTGGGATCCTGATCGCAGACCGGCTGTTCCGTGGGGACAAACGGGAATTCCGTGATCTCGATGCGCAACTTCTTTGCGAGACTCCTGGCTCGCGCAAGTGCCCTTTTCAGGCCGCGCACCTGGTCGCTCTCCTCAAGCCTGATCACCCCGAAACCTTTGCCATGGTCGCCTCGAATCACATCGCACTGTTTGAAATTGACCTGATCTACGCCCAACGTGGCGGCGAGTCTGACCATGTCTTCCACCTGATGGGCATTCATGTGCATGATGACGAAATTGATCATGGTCTTCGGAATCTTACCGGAACGCATTTCTCCTATGCGGGCGAGGTTCGAGCACACAGTCTCGAAATTCGACCCTCGCCGAATCTCTTCGTAAAGATCCTGAGTGGCAGCATCAATGGATACGCACAACCAGTCCATGTCTGCGGAAAGGAGCTTTTCTGCCATTTCCTTGTTCAACAGGAGGCCGTTGGTAAGGATTCCCGTCTCACATCCTTGAGACTTGGCTTCAGCCATCCATTCAGCCAGCTTTGGCTGGAGGAGCGGCTCACCTCCACCTGTAAAATCGACGGTCCTGATCTGCGAAAGGTGCGGTCGTATTGCGTTCCACACTTCCTGAGACATGACACCGCGGTGAGGAGCTTTGGCACGGAATTCAATCCAGGGGCACATGATGCACCTGAGGTTGCATGCCAGCGCAGATTCGACCTGCAATAGTCGCCAACGCTTCGCTTTCAGGGATTTCTTCCGCACTACTTTGTCGCGAATTCTCTGCAGGCGTGAGTCAACGAATTTCGGCCAGATGAGGGCTGCGGCGGAGAGCCACTTTCCAGGCCGTTCGAGCCAGACCTCACCAGGTGGGCCGGATGCTGCCTCGACCACCTGGTCTGCGATCTGGATCTTAGGGTCTCCGCAACGGTCAGTCGGACACAACCCCTGGCGGTCGTTTTCCCGAAGGGCATTTTCTTCGAAAGAGGAGTCTATGGTGCCCGGGTAAACATTTATGATATCGATCCCCCAGGGGGCCACTTCGAGCCGCATTGTATTCGTCATTACCGCGAGAGCGGATTTGCTTCCACCGTACACGCCGACGCTCGGAATCGGGACCCGACCTGCTGCTGAAACGACGTTCACTATCCTCCCGTGTCCCCGTTTCTTCATCGACGGGATAAGTGCCTTGATCAGGGCCAGAGGAGCGAATGTGTTCACTTCGAACAGGTATCGTATGCTTTCGTCCGTTGCTTCCTCCATTAACGCGAAGTACCCGATTCCCGCGTTGTTGAATATCACATCGACATGGCCCACCGCTTCCAGGGCCTTGCGAGCGAGGGCATCGGCTTCTCCGGGAATGGAAAGATCGGCCGTGATCGGGATAACGTCGGTTGATGCGGGCAAGGAAGAGATAAGCTCGTTCAAGGCCGTCATGGATCTCGACGTAACGATGAGACGCGCGCCCGTGCTCGCCAATCTCCTCGCCATCGCCGATCCCAACCCGCCGCTCGCGCCGGTGATGAGCGTATGTTTTCTGGCAAAAGAATATGGGGTCATTATCAACGCGATCTCAGGGTCTTGAAAGGTCTGAGCTCAATCACATCCCAGGCCCCTGACAACTTATCCATCTTGCCTTGGCAAAGCAAGAGCGGGCATTGAGAGGTCACGCCAATAATGCTCAAGAGATGAGCCCTCTACGAGCCAGGGGCCCCGTGCGGGCCCCTGGTTGTGCGAATTGCCGACCGAGCGCTCTTTCCCGGTCGGCCTAGAACGTCGGTGCAACGAAAAGAATACCGCCGAAGATGAGAAATGCCAGGAGAAGAGTCCAAAGAATGTTGAATCCCTGCGCCAACAGGAAGGCAGCCGCCGGCCGTCCTCCGCCGAGGGTGGTGAGCTCGCGGAAGTTCGTCTCCAGGCCGATCGACGTAAAGGCAAGAGCGAACCAGGTTGTGCCGATTCCAGTCAGTTGCCCTTTCACCGCTGAGACGGTTTTAGGATCCAAGAAAAATGAGAAGAGAATCGACGCAGCAAGGAATCCGAGCACGAACTTGGGGAACCGATTCCAAATCTCGATGACTCCGGGACGTTCCGCTCCAGTCCTCTCCGCCTCTTTGAAGGTCCATACAACAGCGAGAATGAACGCAGCCACTCCGATCAGCACGTTTTGGGACATCTTGACTATGACGCCCACTTTCATCGCGGTTTCACTGATCAACTCTCCAGCGGCAACTACCGATCCGCTGGTGTCAAGCGTCCCTCCGAGCCATGCTCCTGCAACCGCGTCCGGAATCCCCACTGCCTTGGAGATGATCGGCATCAGTACCATCATCGGCACTGCGCACACAAGGACCAGCGACGTTGTGTAACTCAGCTTCTTTGGATCTCCCTTAATGGCACCGGATGTGGCAATGGCCGCGGACACGCCACAGATGGACACAGCGCTGGCCAGAATGGCAGAGAATTCCTCGTCAACCTGAAGTCTCCGTGCGAGCCAGAAACAGAGATACCAGACTACGCCCACCACCAGCAGCGCCTGAATCATTCCCAGCGCGCCCGCCTCGAGGATCTCCCA
>CAYZET010000002.1:0-14270 GCA_964477215.1 uncultured Syntrophaceae bacterium
AATGGCTTGAAAAACAGCGGATTGGCTGAGGGATTGTTCAGGAGGGCAGGTTCCCCCGTTTGAAAGACCTGCCCACTTATGCTCTTGTCGAGAGGAATACGCAATTCCGTAGACTTTGCGTCGATGATCCCTTCGTCATCCTGGGCTTCTCTCCAATAGAGATCACCCTTGCGCTCGTCATACAGCAGGACCCCCGCAACTTCGGTATCCAGCGCGTTACGCAGCTCGTTCATAAGGACTTCGAGGAGATGATCCAGGTCCATCGTGGTGGCAAGTGCCATGCTCGAGCGATAGAGCATCTCCAGATCGTCCCGAGATTTTTTCACCTTCTGGTACATAGTGGCATTTTCGAGAGCAAGAGCTATGCTTCCGGCCATGGAGCTCAACAGTTTCTCGTCGGATTCCGTGAAATCCCCACCTATCTTGTTCATAGCCATCAAGACGCCGATGGTCTTTTCTCTCGTATTCAACGGAACCTGAAGGACCTTGCGGATTTCGAAGCCGCTCTTTTTTGTCATCTCGGGGTAGTATCGAGGGTCTTTGGACGTGTCATTCACCCGGGCGGGTTTGTTGTGTCGAAAAACCCACCCTGCTATGCTCCCATCAAGAGGGAGCCGCAACGCTTCCGACTGGGGAGCGAGAATCTTGCGAGCATCTCGGATCTGTCTCCAGTAAAGGTCGCCCCGGGTCTCATCGTAAAGTAGCACTCCGGCACCTTCGACGAGGAGAGCCTTGTTTACCTCGTCGATGACTATCATGAGCATTTCGTCAAGGTCCATGGTGGAGGCGAGAGCCTGCGATATATTGCAGAGAATGGACAGCTCGAAAAGCTCGTGGTGCTCCAACTCCATGGCGGTGTCGATGCAATCGCCCGCTATTTTCTCCAGCTCTTTGACCCGCAGCTCCAATTGCTCGTACGTGGGCTTCGCCATTCGGCGCTCTCCTTTAGTCACTGAGGGGCTTGACGGCTCTGTTGGACAGCGCTGCAGTATCGAGTCGCTTGATACCATTGCGACAGAGGTCCCGAAAGTTGTTCACACCGGTAAAGAATTCCCGCATCATAATCACCCAGAAATATCGGCCCCGGCGCGTTAGTCTTAGCGAACCGTTCTTGAGCTCCAGTGCAGAAAGGACCTTGAAGAGGGCCACCTCCTTGCGCAGGCTTTTCATGAACATGCCATCATATTTCGCTTCAGCCCGCGCAATATCAAGGGATTCTCCGAACAGTTTCATCATGAAGTGGTACTGAATCTGTTCAGTCAACGAAAAATCCTTCCTGGCAAAGAGAGGCAAGACGCCAGCCGCGATATGTTCCAGGTATTCGGGGACCGAGAAAGTATTTGCATAACACGCGCCATTCACATAGCCGAACGAGCCGCTACCTACTCCCACGTAGTCGTCGTAATCCACAATGTACTCATCAATCATGGTGTTCTTTCTGGAAAAACACCAGGATGTTCCAAAGTTATACGAACCCTGCAACATTTCAACAATGCGCTCGTAAAAGACCTTCTCCTGCTGGTAGCGTATAGCACCGAAGCGGGCGGCCAACTCCTTTCGAGTCATATCAGAAACCATTAATGGATAAAAGGTCACCTGGTCCGCCTCGATGTCCTGAATTATCCGCACGTCCGTCTCCAGAGAAGCCAGGCTCTGTGAAGGGAAATTAAAAATCATGTCGACATTAAGCGTGTCAAACGTCCCCATGAGTCGGTGCAGCTTGCCTCTGATCTCCTCACCGCTCCCGTACTTGTGGTATCGCTCCATCTGACGCAACAGGCCATCATCGAAACTCTGCACCCCTACCGAAAGCCGGTTCACGCCAGAATCCTTCAGAATGCCAATGACTTCGGTGTTCAGGTGATTGGGATTTGTCTCTACCGATACCTCTGCTATGGGAAAAGACTTCCTCAAGAAATTCATGAGATCGCCGAGCTGCCTCGGGAGGACCGTAGGGGTGCCGCCTCCAATGTACGCCGCGGTAAATTCAAATCCCAAATCCTTGTACATCCGTATCTCGGCTGTCAAAGCATTGAAGTACTCTCGCGCCAGATCTCTGTCGAGAGGGAACCGATTGAACGAGCAGTAAGGACAGAGCTCCTCGCAAAACGGAACGTGGGCGTATAAGAGGTACGGTCTGTCCTGTTTCGCCGCGGGGGCCGCAACGGAGCCAAGCATGTCAAATGAGAGCAGTTTGGAATACTTATACTTCAGGAGCTCTGTGAGCGCCGTTTCCACAATCATGACGCAAAGCCTTTGGGTTTAGTTCGCCAGATTCTTTCGGGCCTCATTTCGGTACGGTCCGATTACTTCACGAGCCCGCACGCAGGGAGACATCCGTTCTGAGCAAGACTTATTATACTGAATATCCCCCATCTTAACCAGGAGCCGCTGGGTGAATCGTATACCCTGTCCAGGTCAGAGGTAAGCACTGAAAATTAAACTCTTTTTCGACAAAGCCCATTTCTTGGACAGTAACAACTAGCTGAAAACATGCTGGTTACGAATTAGGTGGTCGTAAGGTGCTGTAATCACCGGAAGTAGTTTTTCCGGAGTTGAGAATGTAGTGCCAACCCCCTTCTGCAAACTTTAACGTCCCGATAACATGACCATTTACAGTTTTCGCTGTCGAAGATGAGCCAAACCCGCCCTTGATTGAAGATGGTCGCCATCGCCATTATTCTCGCTGTGAGCCACCGCAATGGAGTAAATCGCGTTACCTTGCATATGTAAGCGTACTTATGAAATCTTGCACTGAGTCCTCCGGGGGTGTCATCTATTGACTACTCATCTTGTGACTATATACACCAAAAAAATACTCCTCCCCTCCAGCCATCCCTTACCCTGCCCTACCCAGCCAATGGACACTCAAATCACCGCCGACTGGGTCGGGTCTCGCTCGTCGGAAAATCCAGGCCGCCGTTTCTGTCTGGATTCTCCACGAATCAGGTGGCTATGTCTGAGTTTGCATAAACCTCCAACCGTGCCCCTCTCCTTGTCAAGGAATTTTTCACCGATGGTGCTCCCCGTCTCCTTACGTAAGGGGTGCGACCCACGGGATCTCGCTCGCCCAGAGCACTTCCGGCTCGGTTAACGCCCCCGCGGTCATGCTTCCCTTGCCGTCTTTCTCCGGCCTGCTCCCGATCACGGCCAGCCAGCACCGGGCCCTGCCTGGGGGATTAGCTCATTTTCGCTTGGTCTCTCGTCGAATCACGTTTACTGTGCGAGGGCCAATCTCCGGTGGTTGCGTAGCATTCGCACGAACTGCCAGATGCTTGGCGTCGTGTAAGCCTTGCCGATTTCCTGCACCTCGGCATCAGCCCTGAGCTTCTCGTAATTGGAGCACACGTATGCGACTGCCTCCGGAACACGGCTTCGAGCTTTTTCCAGATTCACCTCCACGGTTTGCCGCAGTGTTTCTCGGAATTCAATCCCATACTGAGCTCGAAACAATATGGGACCCGTGTCTATATGACTGTCCATCTGATGAACAGTAAACCCCGTTTCTCGGATCCCCTCGTAGATCGGCCATATCACGCCATATGCGCCCTGAAATCGCGGAAGCACCTCTGTGTGCACGTTTATCATACCATATCGAGGAATTGAGAGAATGGTGCTTGATATGTAGCCGTTCCCCAGCGACAGTCCCAGGTCCGGGAGGCACTCGCTCAAGAGATCTTTCGTCCTTCCGGAATTAACGTAATCCGTTTCGACCAGGTCAATGCCCAGCTTCCTGCAAACGTCGGCCAAGTCCTCGGCCCCCTTGTCTCTATACCATTCACGAAGCCTGATTCCATTGAGAACGCCCAAGGGGCCGATTCGAAAAGCTTTTCGTATCTTCCGCTTCAGGAAAGGCCAAGAGCGGGGCATCGCATTTTGTTGAAGAATGACACGTGAGACTTCGAGACCGGGTGTTCCGCACAGAGCCGGCAAGCAACGCGACGCAAAACCTCGTCGCATCGATGTGAGAATGGCAAGTCTCATTCCGGGTATCTCCCACTGTTGTAGAGAAAGTACTTGATATGTGACAACGGCCATTGGACCTCGAAATGATGTCGTGGAACGCAGTATACGTTGGTTTTGCTGGGCACTATGGAACCTCTGAATCCCCCAAAGCAGGCCCCGTAACCGGCTTCCTTTACCATTGACAATGAGGCCCTATCAGAATCGACCCTGGTGCCATACGGCCAGGCTATGTACTTGCATTCTACCCCCAATTCTTGCTCTATCTGTTGTTTGGATCCGGCAATCTCGTCGAGCAACAGAGCGGGATCTGCCGATATTGCCGAGAATCTTGCATGACTCTTTGTGTGAGATCCCACTTCAAATCCGAGCGACACCATTCGTTCCAGATCCGACCATCTTACCGTTTCGATGGGAGCTTTGTACCTGGCCCTTTTCATACACAATTGACGGCTCGTACTCCAATTGCCCCCCACAAAGGCCGTCGGGACGAAAACTATTGCAGGAATGTTGTATTTGCTCAAAATCGGAACAGCGTTTGTGGCAACATTGCGGAAACCATCGTCGAATGAGAGGTGAAAATATCTACCGTCAATTTCTTGCTTCCCGGTAACCATGTCGATGCATGTATTGGTGTTTACAAACGTTCCCAACTGAGTGAGCGCCTGAATCATCGTCTCGAATGCAGCTCTCTGGTCGTCAAAAACGTAGTGACAAAAGAGCGCTTTCAGAAACCTCCCATTGCAGGACGGCTGGACGGCTCCCAGCGCTCTCAGGGCAATATCTCGGAAGAGCTGCCTCGCTCTGCCTCTGATTCCCGTTGGATTCCGAATTACCTGCTTCCAGCTCGTGGCGTACTCGCGTTGAAATTCCACCGGAGCATTTCCTCCTCGGATGACCATGCCGTGTAAGAAGTGTGTTTTTGCCTCTGTTTCGGTTTTTCAAGCAGAGAGCCGGGTTGGGGTCGGAGGATCTACAAAGGTCTTAAGCCACAACTCGACACAAGCCACAGCAAGGAGAGGATAGGCAGCATCAATCATCCCACGGGAGCTCATGTCCAGCAGCCGCTGGACCTCTGCAGAATCGAAAAGCATGTGCTTGCTCAACGTGGCTTCGCTGAGAAGGTCGCTGAGAAAATCCGGAATAGGCTTTTGAAACCACGATCTGATGGGTACCATGAATCCGGTTTTCGGACGGGCAAGAATGCTACTGTGAAGGAACGGCTTCATGGCACGTCTGAGGATCCACTTTCCCTCGGATCCCCTTTGTTTGAAATCGGAGGGCAGACTCGCCACAAACGACATTAAGTCAGGATCGAGAAATGGAACTCGCACCTCCACTCCGTGCGCCATGCTCATCTTGTCAGTGTAGTTGAGATTGTGGTCGGTCAAGAAATGTTTTGCGTCCAAGAAAAGGAGACGGCTAATGGGTGGAAGAGTCTTCGGCAGTTTTTCCAGAGAAGCCAGCAAGCCATTGGAGGAGAGGCTCGATGCGGTCGCGAGGTCTCGCATGTGCGGGCCGTAAAGCAGACGTGTTCGAGTGGCCGCAATCCACTGGAAGTAACCGAGTATCCGCTCGTTTTGGGAGCCATCTGCATATTCGAAGGCTTTCCTGACACGCCGCAAGAGGGGCCTGGAGACCGGGAGCTTGTCGGTGGCTTCCCGAACGACCCGGCGCACGCGAACGGGGAGCCATGACCAGTATTTTTCAAGCAACAAAGCCCGGTGACGCCGGTATCCGCACAGTATGTCATCTCCTCCTGCACCTGATAGCAGTACCTTAACTCCGTGGTCCCTGGCAAGCTGGCTGATGTGGGAAACAAGAAGTGCTGCGGGGTCTGCCTGAGGCTCATCGAGATGGTATACCATCGCGGGCAGGTCAGTGGGAGCAACTGCATCCGCCTCGATTGTGTGAAGACGCACGTCCAGATGCTGGGCTGCGACTCTTGCGAACGCGGAATCATCCACGAATCCCTCGCGCCGTGCGTTCCTGGTAACAATGGCGAAGCAGGAGAACGAGGAGTCGGTAAACTCGCGGGCCATTGCCACTATAGAGCTGGAATCCAGGCCGCCAGACAGGAAAGCACCCAGAGGAGCGTCGGAGATTAACTGCCGCTTCACCGAAGCCTTCAAACGTGCCTGCAAGCACTCGACGGCTTCGTCCGGGTCCAGGGATGCCGGGGTATCCGTGTAAGGAAGCTCATAAAACTGCCATCGTGTTTCAACACGACCGCTTCTTACTTTCAGCGCCCACCCGGGCTCCAGCTTTTTCACTGACCGGAGCATGGTGTGGGGAGATGGACACCACAAATAGGTGACATAGCTATGGACCGCCTCCGCGCATATTTCTCTAGGGATAGACGGTTCAGCCAACAAAACTTTGAGCTCGCTGGAAAAGATGAATCCCTTAGAGGCTTCCGAATAGTATAGCGGCTTCACTCCGACTCCGTCCCGAGCCAAGAACAGGGAACGGTCTCTCCGATCAAATATGGCGAAGGCAAAGATGCCGTTCAGTTTTTCCAACATAGATATCCCGTCTCTGAGGTACAGGTTGAGCAACACCTCCGTGTCGGTGCGGCTCCGAAACCGGTACCCCTGGGTCGTGAGAGTACCCCGCAGGTCTTGAAAATTGTAAATCTCGCCATTGAACACGATGGCGGCTGTACCTGTCCAGTCCCACATGGGCTGACTCCCGAGAGGTGAAAGATCTATTATTGAGAGTCGCCGGTGCGCCAGACCTACCTCGGAAGACGGATCGTAATAGATGCCACAGTCGTCCGGCCCCCGGTGGGCAATGAGGTCATTCATGCGTCCGAGAAGGACCGGATCGAAACTGCCTTGGAAGCCGCTGATTCCACACATGTATTACCTCGACCATCATGGCACCATGCCGTTCCCGTGTGTTGCGCTAAAGCGGAGACTGCACTTGCGCCATTGTCTGCTAGGGCCTGTCGCGAAACTCGTGCGGCAAGAAATGTCGTGCCACGCACCCCCTCACCCAGCGTCCCTCTCCCATTGGGAGAGGGAATGGTCCCGTGGCTTAGTGTTCCATTTCCTAAATACGGTCACCTAATCTGCCACGACGTAGGGGCACCCCTTGTGGGTGCCCAGGGCGGGCACAAGACCCGCCCCTACAGTGCCAACGATGCGCTCACCACGTACACCGCGGTGCAGATACGGTACCGTATTTGTGCCGTCGACCACTTAGAATGGGCTCCCTCTCCCTCCGGGAGAGGGCCGGGGTGAGGGTGACGAATGAGAGCCGAAGCGCTCACGTGCCACGATTTTGAGTCTGTCTCAGGTCATGCGGACAGGCTCCTAGTCGTTCTCTCTTGCGCTATCGTTCCGATTCGCGTCTTGTTCCGTCTGCAGGCGCCCCGCTGTCCTGGTAAATCATGTTGCGTCGCTCAGCCTGCTTCGCCACGAATGTTTCGTAACATATGTCGACCATCCGCTGGTACGGCTTCGCCTCGTACCGTTCCTTCACCAACTGGTAGCCGCGCTTCACAAGCCTCTCCCGCGTTTCTAGGTCCGAAAGAATACACAGTGCCTTCTTGGCAAAATCCTTCGCATCGAGCGGGTCGAAACGGAGGGCAGCGTCGCCGAAGATGTCCCGGGCATACGGTCTATCTGCGATGAGCACCGGTTTACCAGCACTCATTGCCTCGAGGGGCGGCTGTGGTCCGCTCTCGACGAGAGAAGGAAGTATTAGCATATCAGCTAGCTCGTATGCCTCACGCAGCTCGAATGGTCCCAAGTAACCTATGCACGACACGAGCGGAACCCTTGAGAAACGGTGATCTTGCGGAACTGTCAGAAAGAGGCGAGCAGCAGGGAGCACCTGCCGTACAAGGCCCAGCCCTGTGATGGCAGTTTCGATCATCTTGTACGGATTAGGATCGCCGACGTAGAGAATCCTTCCTCCTTCCGGTGTCTGGCGCATGGAATCCAGGGTGCGATGGGGTATCACTTCTTGTGGCAACCTGCGAGCCGAAGAATAGACTACTTCGATTTTTTCGGGGGAGACGCCAAGACTTGTGTCCAGGCAATCACGCATTACGGAGCTCTGACAGATAATCCGTGCAGCCGACAGGCAAGACCTTTTCATTTGCCGGCCGTATGCGATGGCTCGTGCGCGATCGAATAACGACTCCAGGGTCGCCACGGCTTCGCGGCTGAACATGAGGGACTGCCGCACATAGGTCACATGAGGAACACCGAAACGCCCGCGACCGAAATTGGCAGAGACAAACAAAAGGTCAGCTCCCAAAGCCCTGCACGTCAATCCTAGGAACAATTCATACCAGAGCATTCGAGCGATGTAGGAGCGGTCGACCCAATTCTTCTCGATCACGCGAAGCTTCTCGGAAACAGGAAGCTCCACCCGAGAGCGGGATTTCGGAGAGCAAAAGAGAGTTATGCGCAATATCCTCGGATCAGCCACGGCTGCGGACAGGAATTCCAGCAGACCGGTTGCCCCACCCCCTTTTCTCGCGCCCATTCCATCGACTGCTAAGTGCATTGCCCGCATCACCGACCTTTCTCCCTACATCGGGGCTCCTGTCCAGCAAAAGTATATTTTCAATGCGCTCCGTTATGGCTCCAGACGTGAGCCAGAGAATTGAGCTTGTCGGGAGGCGGTGTTCTTATTGGCTTCCATCCTGAAGGCTTTCTTGCCACCAATAGCCAGGAATCTTTCAAGCCGTCAAAGACGTTGGTAACTGCCACATATATGAGCTTCAGCCGCAATGGAACTTTTTCCAGCATGTGGTCGCATCCCCTGAGCTCAACAATCTCAAGATCAAGGTAACCCCCCAATTTCACGAGATCGTCTCGGACATATTCTCTGACGTGTCCTCTCCATCGTGATGGCCACCAGTAAAACTGATCGAACGGAGGTAAGTTCGATTTGCCGAGAACCACCCTCGTCCGTTTTCTGATGTTCACTGCATTGGGAACGGTGATCAGCAGATACCCTCCCGGCTTGGCCAGCTGTAACAAATCGTTGAGCAAGTCGCGAGGAGAATCATGCCAATGTTCCAAGACATCCTGAAGCAAGATCATGTCAAAGGATTCGGCTTGGAATGGCAGTCCTCCTCCTGCAGCTACCACAAGGTCGATTCCGCATCGTGATGCAAAGTCCACTATTCTCTCCCTGTTTCCAGGAAGCATATGCCAGTAATCCTGTAAGTCGTCATATCCGGTACAGGTATATCCAAGAAATTGCAGTACGGCTGTCTTGTCACACGGTCCGCAGCCAAAATCCAGAATTCGGACTCCCTGTGCCATATGCCTCATAACAGTACGTCCGATGCTGTAATAGACCTCCTTTGGCTTATCATTTTTCGTCATGTAGTGAGGAAAAGGGAAATTATCGACGGCCTTCCGCACCGCACGGTCAAGTATCTCATTCATGTTTCCGACCTGAGGATAAGATTTCATAAGTACAGGTACGTATTTGCAACAGCTTCCTTTAGGGAAGGGCGCCTCCAGAGCCTGTTTCACCGGAGGGCAGGTTTGAAGCTGCCCCTACTTTGGGGTGGAGCGTTGATCGTTGCTGTAAAAGCACCGTCGCAACGATTGCAGGGGGCGGGTTTCAAACCCGCCCTTCTCTGGACAGGGCTGAGGCAACCGCGCAACGGTATTTGTGCAATCGTCTACTTAGGAAACCTCTAGAGCTTCAGCGCGTGAGCTCGGCACCAGAGCTCCAGAATCGTGAGTGCATACAGACGATTCCAGTTCGATCTCAGCGTGCCTTCCCAACGAAAGAGCCTGGTGACGTATCTGCTGTTCAACAGGCCCGACGACGATTCGCCGAGCACCGCCTGAATGTGCTTCCCCCAACGGCCCATGAACCATTGTGAAATCGGCATGACGAATCCCTGTTTCCGTTTCAGATTGAGCGTACTGGGTAACAGCCCTCTGGCAATGGCACGCAGGAGAACTTTTCTTTGTCCATCAACCACCTTATATTTGTCCGGAACAGAGCGGTACGCAAACTCAACTATCCTGTAATCAAGGAGAGGAGCCCTGGATTCGATAGATGCCAGCATGCTGGCACGATCCACTTTGAGTAGATACGAGTCTGGGAGAGTCGTTAAGAAATCGCTTTGCATGGCCTGCCGAAGTAATGAATGTTGAGCTATGCAGTGTCCGGCCTTCCGCCTCTCCGGAGCGCCGATCTCAATATTCGTCACGATCTCGGGGTTCAACAACCGCGTGCGTGAATGCTCGTCAAAAAAAAGGTTAATATGGGCAACCGATCGTGGGAAATCCTTTCCGAAGCCAATCATGTGATTCCTGAACCGCAACCCCACGGGCATTCCGGAAAACACCCGGTCTGAAAAAAGTGATCTTACAGACGGAGGTACTGCACGTCGGGCTCGTTCAAGCTTCAAGATAGAGCTATAGTGGATGTAACCTCCGAATAACTCATCCCCGCCATCACCCGTCAGCGCAACTTTGGCGTGATCCCGGATCGCTCTTGAGACCAGATAGGTTGGGATCATCGCATGATCGGCACAGGGCTCGTCGAATCTTGGCGCCAGTTCCAGCATCAGGCCAGGGCTAGGCTCGTCTGCCCGAATCTCCGTGTGTTCCGTGTTCAAGTGCTCGGAGACGATTTTGGCGTACTGTGCTTCGTCATACCTGATGCGACCGGGAAAAGACACAGTGAAGGTCTTTAGCCGCCCAGGGGATGCTTCTCTGGCAAGAGCGGTTATCACGCTCGAGTCGCAGCCGCCGCTCAGAAGTACTGCGATAGGCACGTCAGAGATTAGCTGGTGCCCGATTGAATCCCGAAGAAGACCTTTGAGCTGATCGCACAGGTCCCCAATAGATGTGGTCTCGTTTTCTGCTGGCTCCGGAAGCTCCCAATATTGCCATATTCTCAGGGACCCCGTTTCGATATTATATATCATGGCATGGGCCTGAGGCAGCTTTGCCACTCCCTCTACAATTGACATGGGACAAGGTACATGGCCGTATGCCAGGTAATAGTTGATGGCATCCAAATTTGGTCTTTTCGGCACTGTCGGGTGAGCCATTAGAGCCCTGAGCTCCGACGCGAAATGCAATTGATCTTCAGAGTGTCTGAAATACAGGGGTTTTTCTCCAGCGCGATCTCGGGCAAGAAACAGTACACGAGCACCGTGATCGTAAATACAGAAGGCGAACATACCGTTCAAGACCTTCAGGCAGTCTGTTCCCCATTCCCGGTATGATGCAAGAATGACCTCCGTGTCGCCATTGGTTCGAAACACATGGCCCTTGCCTTGAAGATCCTCTTTCAATTCCTTAAAATTATAAATTTCTCCATTGAATACTATTGTGAGATTCCCTGTCCAGTCCTGCATCGGCTGAGCCGCACGTCGTGAAAGGTCGATAATTGCAAGCCGCCTGTGCGCGAGTCCGAGCCTGCGATCGCTCGAATACCACTCACCAGCATCATCGGGGCCTCTATGGTACATGCTGTCTCTCATGGCCGCAAGAATTCCAGGGTCAATGGGCGCACTCAGCGAAGACATTCCCACGATTCCGCACATCGGTTGAACCTCTCGTCTCACAGGGCTGCGGCCCCGGGATCCTTTTGCTAGACGTGATTGGTCCTGGCAAACGGTAAGGACGGACTTCTCCGTGTTGGCACACGTCTTTCCATTTCGGAGCAGGACACCATGGCCATTCCGATCGAGATCACAACCCAGAGCAAGATAGAGCTCCTGTTCACAGTCAAGACGGGCCCACCGAAGCCTACGCCGACGATCATCACGCAAAGGACCACTATCATGAAGCCGATAGTCTCCTTCCTCGAAACCCCAAGAATACCCGACCACAAGATTGTCCCGATGATCGCCAAGTACAGGATCAACCCCATGAATCCGGCTTGCCAAAAAAATTCGAGGTAAGCATTATCGAAAACGACCGCAGTGCCGAATCCGAATCCGCAAAGAAAGTCCAAATTCCAAACGTATGCGAACTGTGTAAGTATCCATCCTTCTCTCCCGAATCGGCCAGCGGTGTAAAGGCCCAAGAGATCACGATGAGTGAACGAAGGATCGACGAGAATGGAGAAAAAGGAGATGCCTATCCATTCGCCAAGAACCGACTCCACTGCAATGGCTGCCCCAATTAGTCCGAGAGCAACCTGCACGCACGTCCCCGGACGAGAGTCTCTGGAAAAAACGAAATAGAGTGCTGCTGCAGGAGCCCCTCCGAGAAGAAAAACCTTCGAGGCACTGAGGACACCTCCAATGACAAGCAACGGAAGGAGGAGCCACTGCCATCTCGATCCCGAATTGTTGCTGAAATAGATCCAGCTCATCAAGCCAATCGAATATGCCAAACCATTTTCAAATGGTTGGTCGAAGATCCCACTGTATCTGCCCTGAACAACTGCATGCTCCCATACGGTCCGCTCTTCCAGGGAGCGAAGAAAGTATCGGGCCACAGGGAAGGTATCCCAAATAAGTTGACAAGCCGCAAGTATCGAATTGACGCTGAGCAAGAGGCATATCCATATTGAGACATTCTTCAAGCTCCTGGACAGCTCCTGCTTCGGCACACCGGCTGTGACCAAAGCCATGACACCTACAACTGCCATGGGCTGCAAAAAGTTGTCGGACGATGCCATTATGGAATTCCACGATAGCTTCGCATGTCCACCGAACACGGTGACCACTGTCGTCCACAATACAACGGCAGCGAGGAGTGCCGTTATGGCAATGAGCGCACCAGGTGCCCGGATCGAAGAGCCAGGTACCGCTGCAGCGGAGAACAGTACCAAGAAAAAGCCATAAATAATAACGTGATCGAGACGCAGTCCTGCTTCGGGCAACAAATAGGGACCGAACGCCGAAGCAACCAGACAACAACTCACTATATTTAGTCTGAGCGGCAGCGAATGCGACAAATCGGTCCTATTCCCAGGAGGCATTACCATTTTCTTCGACTTCTCTCACCGGATGGAAAGCCATACCAAAGAGCGGCACCCCAGAAAGAGCCTTATTTGTCGCGACCGTTGCGCACAGCGGATAGGAAAGAATGCACAGTCCCGGTCCATGGCCGCTCTGTCGCGGAAATCACCCTGAGGCCGTCCGCTGCCCGTTGCAGATCCTCATTCTTGATCGCCCCCAGAAGGCGGCCGCATACCCCGTATGTGATGGCACCGAGACAGACTGCCACGGGAATGCTTGCGGCCTGCGGTAGCACTGCCACAGCACCCCATGCAATAGCGCCACATGCTGCCGCGGCAGACGACGTTTTCAGGATATCCCCATAGGGGACACGATACTTGAGGCCTAAGCTAATGTACAACGTTTGGAAGAGTATGATCGTTGATTGAAGCCCCACGCGAACCCAGACTGCTCCCCATGCCCCGTAGGAGGGAATGATGAGGAAGGACGCCGTTATGGAGGCAATCGCGGCCACAGCCTCCACGAGAGCGACAAAACGGGAATATCCTATCCCGTAGACCAGTGCAGATCCGACCCCACCAAACGTCAGGCACGCCAATCCTGTCAGAACAGCCGCCATAGGAGCTGCTGATGCAAACGCATCGCCGTACAGAAGGGGAACCAAGACCGGAACAACCGCAGCACCTCCCAATCCCAGAGGAAACGCTATCAGTGCCATTACCCGCGTTCCGGCGATGTATGCCCGCTCAATGCTTTCTCTATCACCGGCCCCTTGGAGATCCGCGAAATGAGGGAGAAAAGCTCCACGCAGCCAAACAGGACCGTAGATCGCCATGCTCGCAAGGGTGAGAGCCGCGCTGAACAAGCCCACTTCATGGCTGCCACAATATCTCTCGATAAAAAAGACCTCAATCCTTCCCCAGACCACTGCGGAAACGATTTGGCCGATCCAGGCATTCTTGCTGTAGTTGAGGAACTGGCGTTTGAGCTTTTGTGCTGCGACCTGTCCCGGCGGTATCGGACTGACGGCCCACAGAATTAGCAGAGCCAACGGCAGGCTACTTAAGGCATAACCCACAACTGCTCCCGTTAATCCGAGGAATATCGTACCTACAAACTGCCCTGCGATCAATATGATCGCCGAAATTGCGTTTACTACTGCAAGGTCGCGAAATCGATGCATTCCGGTGTACTCGGCAATCTTCACGTTGGCAAAAAAGGTCAACACGTAGGCAAAAAGTATGGTGCATGTCAGCAAGGAACCATATTCATACAGAGTCGAGCCATGGAACCAGACAAATGCTGCCAAGAAAGCGGAGCCTGGGACACACGCTACCAAGGACAACTTATAGACCCATTTCGTCAAGGCGGGAATTTCATCGCTTCTGCCACCTCC
>CAYZET010000002.1:14280-39049 GCA_964477215.1 uncultured Syntrophaceae bacterium
CCATGCAGCTCGGCTATATACCGAGTCAATCCGCTTGACAAACCTCGGTTAGAGAGAACATACATGCTTTCACACACCCAGGTGAGGAAAGCCAGTTGCCCAACTCCTCGGGGACCCAAGAGCCGTGCTACGATTACGGCACTGCAAAGACGCCCCAGGACAGAAATCATGCTTCCGGCGGCAGACAACGCACTCTTCTTCGCTAGCGACGCCATTGCAGATTCCTTCATAGACGATTAATTCCCTCTAGTCTTGAGCACTCGCTCAACCCGTACTGGGGCAATGTGAGCCAATGACCGCCTCCATGTGATTACCCTAAGCCCTTACCGACGAGAACACGGTCGCGGGAAAACGACCGCACCCTTAAGCCTTCCGGACAACTGCTTCAAAACATTTGAGCGCTTCTTTCGCTTTGGCGGTTCTCGAATACTTGAGCTTCACGGCTTCACGGCCCCTCCGGCCCATTTCTTTCAGCATTTCCGTCTGACAACTCAAGGCCTCCACTACCTCGGCCATTCTCCGGGCGTTTCCCGAAGGAATACACACTCCCGCCCCTGCTGCACGGATAATACCAGCGCTTTCGCCCTCAACCGCGTGCAAGATAGGCACCTGCATTGCTGACGCTTCAAAGATCTTCGAGGGAATGACAGTTCGAAATACGGGGTCGGGTCTCAAATGGACGATAAACGCATCGAGGCACCCCAGGTAGCTGGGCATCATTTCGTGGGGAACGAAATCACGGATAATGAGATTCTTCAGCCCATTCTCCTCGGCAATATTGGCTATCCTTTCCCTTTCCGCCCCTTCGCCGATGACAACAAATATTATATTTTCACGATGCTTGCACAAGGCCGCGGCATGCACAATAGTCTCTACGCCGTGAGCCATACCAACCGTGCCGATGTACCCGGCAAGAAAGGCGTTTGTCGGAACACCCAACCGGGCTCTGGCGTCGAGCTTGACATTCGCGGGGCTGAAGAACCGTGTATCCACCCCATTTTCCACTATTGTAATTTTATCGCCTGATATATGACGCCTGCACAGATCCTCCTTGAAAGAATGCGTCAAGGCTATGATGTGGGCTGCGTCTCTATACAAATACAGCTCTAGCCTCTCAAGCAATGAAAGCGTTCTTCCGTTCAGGGCACCAACAGCCTTAATTGAAGCGGGCCACAGATCCCTTACTTCGAAAATCCACGGGCACCCCATCACTCTCGAGATTACGCAGCCGGCCACAGCAACGAACAAGGGAGGCGAAGTAGCTAGAATTACGTCGCACTTCGGCAGTCTCGGCGATTGAAGAATGCCTGAGCACATGAAGCTTGCATTGTCAAGGGTTCTTCGGAATAATCCTTCATTGGCAGCCATATAGGAGAGAACTCTAATTACCCGAATTCCGTCGATCGTCTCCTCTTGCCAGATCCCATTCTTGTACCCCGGAAAAACCTTTCCCTTCGGAAAATTAGGAACACACGTCAGAACCGCTACTTCATGTCCTAGCTCACCCCAGATCTTCGCGTGATCCATTATCCGAAAAGAGGGCGCGGCAATCTCAGGTACGAATCTATCTGTAATAACAAGTATTTTCACGATAGACGTCTCGACAGATGGTTCAAGTGGCCCGAAGCTCTTCTATGCAATTGCATCTATCTGGAGCCTCGCATCACTGCACCGATGGTTCGGATCATGATCACGAGGTCGAGCATGAAGCTACCGTGCTTTATATAGTACAAATCGTAACACAACTTCTCCAATGCATCTTCTTCGCTCGCTCCGTACCCATACATGATCTGTGCCCACCCTGTAACTCCAGGTTTGACCAGATGTCGCAAGCTATAGTAAGGGATTCGGGATGACAGGAGCGCTACAAATTCAGGGCGCTCAGGACGAGGGCCAACTAATGCCATGTCCCCCTTCAGGACGTTGAGGAACTGAGGGGTTTCGTCCAGCCGGGTCTTGCGCAGGATTCTGCCGACCCACGTGATTCTTCTGTCGTACGGAACCGCCCATTGCGGTCCACTCTCGGCTTCGGCCTTGTCGATCATCGATCTGAACTTGATTAAAGAGAATGGTTCCCCGTAAATTCCCACTCGGGACTGGTAGTAGAATACAGGGCCGGGACTAGTCAGTTTGATGAGAAGGGCTATGAGAGGCCAAATGGGCAGGCACAGAAGCAGCCCAAGGATGGCCAGCAGGATATCGCAAAGTCGTTTTACGGTGCGACCCCAGGGTTTCATCAGATTTAAGTGTGCTGACATTAACCAGGTTGGGTCCAACTTTTCCACAGGTGCCTTCTGGAAATAGTTTTCGAAGTACCAGACAAATCCCGAGACCGCTTTTCCTTCTTTTAGATACTCCAGCGCGTGGCACAGCACTTCTCGATTACACTCGTCCTCAACCACGACAACGTCAAAGTCGTGGGCGTCACATAATTCACAGAAACTTGGTGCCCGACCGAGGCTCTGCTCCAGAACCGAACACAACTGCTCAGGCAGCACAACCATTATCTTGGAGCACGCGCCTCCTATTGTGTCAGTCGCATTCAAGATAAGACGGGCGGTTGCCATGCTTCCCACCACCAGTATAGTGTTGTGGTTCATCTGACTTGAGAAGAAAAGCAGAGCTCTGACTGCAAATGCTGACGTAACGAAGACCGACGTGCTGATCAGGACAATCCACCGGCCCACGAATCGATAGTATATCACGTAATTAACCGCGAGTAATGCGCCCCACGCCAATAACGCTGCTGCCAACAGCCTGAGGGCTGTCTGCCAGCTCGCGCGCTGATATCTTCGATCGTAAGCGCCCGCAGCAAGCCCCGCAAGGGCAAAGCTACAAGCAAAGGCAGCTATCACCATTTCCACTCCAAGATCCGCGGGATCCGAAGTGGAAGGAGAGTACGATGGGGACAATGAGTATGCGACCAGAACTGAGGTCGCTGCGCACAGCATATCCGAAACGAAAATGGCTTTGATCCTGGCCGCGGGGGTCAACATCAGACCGCGAGCGATTTTCCTGAGTGCAGTAGCAATTCCGGTCCACAGTCTACCTTCCGGGCGATGCTCAGAATCAACACGATTATCAACAGAAGCAGTATTCGAACGGCTATGCGATCCTTCAACAACAATTCTGTATGCATCGATTCTCATAGCTCGAGATTCCCCTGCCACATGCAAGGCTTGTTGGCGTGAATAGAGTCGTGTTGTGCGAGGGATTAGGAATGGACTGGAAAGCAGCAGGAAACACGGGGGAGAGATCGCCAGGGCGGAAGACATACGGAAGGTACGGAGCCAGTGTTCAATTTCAACTGCATCCCGGAATACTGGAATGCACTTGGGAGGCGACAGTCACTACAAAGGCAGGACTCAATTCAACGTAGGTGAAACGCCCCCCGTTCCGCTGCGTATCAAGAGTCTACGACGGGAACCGCCCCGAAACATATTTGCTTCTCACCTTGCTGATCAATTACATCCCCCTCTTCAGGGTCGGGCTCACGAGAATTGCGGCCTGATTTATCAGAGTCCCTTCCCCGCCACTCCGCGGCTCTTGTTTTCCGCGTCTCGAAAAGGGTCCCGCTGCACAATTGAGTGAATCAGTATATGCGCAATCTTCTTCCAAGCTGTGTGGTCTGCTCTGCGCCGTTAAAAACTGTACCAAGAATGGCGTCGTGACCGTTTTTTGAATTCAGTGACACCACCGCTCTCTGCACTACTTTCAGCGACGCGTACCCTCGTTTTACGACTATTATCGTCCCGTCTGCCGCATTGGTCAGGATTCTGGCGTCAGACAATCCGACTAAAGGCGGAGCGTCGATTATGATGCGGGGAAAGTACATCTTAAGCGTGTCAAGCACCTTACTCAGCCGGGTTGGGTCCAGCAGTCTGGAAGGATATTCCGGAACGGAGCCGGACGTAATGTAGAATAGACCCGGAAATCTGGATCTCCGTATGGTTCGAGCCGGATGAAAACGTAGCCGGGCAACGATTTCGGATAATCCCGATTCGGGCGGCTCTCCGTGGCCAAGGATGTGGTGCAGCCTCGGGCGTCGCAGGTCAGCTTCGATCAGCAACACCGGACTTTTCTGGGAACTGAATGCACATGCAAGCAACACCGAAACAAACGTCTTGCCTTCACCTGAAATGGCGCTCGTTACCAGCAGGCTCCTATAGTAACTCTCGGGAAACGATAAGAATAGACTCGTCTTCACACATTCTATTGCTTCCGTCACAGCGGGAATGCATACCTGCTTGCTCATGAGCAATTCGATCGGATCTCGGCTTCGATTCTTGAGGTACGGCACATATCTTCGAGCATCAGGAATGGAGCCCAGATTCGGGATATCCAGATGTTCCACATCCTCAACCGACTTGACGGTAGTATCCGCGGCCTCGGCCACGAAGGCGCACGCAATCCCGGAAAACATCCCAATCAAACATCCCAGCAGTAGATTCAGGATCTTTCGTGGTCTGACCGGCTTCACGGGAACAGTGGGAGGATCCACCGTCAGGAGATTGTTTCCTACCGCTTGTGTCATTAATTGCACATTCTTGAGTTTTTTCAGGAGAAGCATATAGATCTCCTGAGTGGTTTCCGCCGTCTTTTTCAAGATCGCATACTGCACTCCCAACGAATTCGATTTCAGTGCTTCATGCTTCGCCTCCTCCAAAGCTTTTTCGTGCAGATCCTCCTTTTGTCTCGCACTGGCGAGCATCGTGGACATTATCTGTCGTTGTGCATTGACACTTCGATCCTTCAACACTGCTATTTGGCCTCTCAGCAAGGCCAGTCGTGGAAAATTCTCCGAGTAGATCTTGGAAGCCTCGGCATACGAGGCTTCCAGGTCGGCCAGCTTGCTAACAAGGGGTTCCAGTTGTGCAAATTTGAATTCATTCGGAAACGCCAGCGAGCCCTCACCCGAAACTTGATGGAGAGACTCGAGCAGTATGCGGGTTTCCTTCGTCTTGACCAGATCTTCCGCTGTCTTCGCGAAAATAGCGAGTTTGTGATTGGCTTGGGCATTGGGCGAATTCACTTCGAATGATACCGTGTCGTGAGTCGCTGCAAACGCTACTACTGCATCGAGCGCCGATTTTGCCTTTGCTTCGGCCTTCTTGATCTCGTCAACGAGCCAGAGACCTGCTTGCACGTTCGCCCTATTTCTCTTCGCAAGATTTTCGGCGAAATAGATATCCAGATACGTTTCGAGCATCTTGTGAGCCAGTTCAGGGGACTCCGATTCAATCATGACAATCATGAGTCGGCTTCTGCCATCCCTTACCACCTGAATGCGATCCATAACTCTGTCCAGCAATCGTTCCCGAGCTTCCAGATCTTTCGGTGATGCCTCTCGCGTTCTGTCAATGAGGGTGGCGGGAAACGTATCGACGAGGAATCCGGCGATTTGCTCGGTGAGCGAACGGTCGCGGAATTCAGGAATCTCATGGAGTTTCAATGCATCCGCCAATCGCTGGGCGAGAATTCTACTCTTCATGATATTCATCTGTGTGAGGATATCTTCGTTTCCAACGGCGTCGATCCCGCTCGCGATCGACGGTGATATGGAGGTCAAGATGCTGGACAACGAGATGCCAGCGTCCTTATCGATTTCTATGGTCGCTCTTGCGCGATATACCGGGGCAGCAAGGAAGGTCCAGAGCGCTGCCCCAAACATGGCCGCCAAGAAGACCCCCATTACCACCTTCTTCCTCCTGAGAATCACTTCGACGATATGATCCACCGTTGAGCTTCCCTTGGCGAAATATTCTGAAGTCTCCGTGCGATAGGGACGCAGTGTACCAGGGCCCAGCTCTGGATAGCTTTGACCGAGCAAGGGGGGCTCCTCACCAAGAAGACGTCGGGATTTCATCAAATTCTCCCCCTGAAGCAAATTCGCGGAAGTAATCGAAACTATAGTAGAGCTGCCGGGATTTCTGCACGGTTATTTGTGGCTCAGCTTATGAATTTGGTCTCCGATCTATTTTCACTGCGCTCCACCATAGGCTGCAACGTACGATTGTAGACGTAGGACGACGTTTTGAAATTCGGCGGCGATATCAAGAACTTCTGTCAGAAAGCCTAATTTGAAGCTCCGCTTTTGCGATATCACCTAAACAAGTTGATATCATTAATCTCTTTGGTCCCACCGTCGGGTAGAATTACCCCGCTACCTGACCTTCGTCTCCGCAGTTACAGAGGGGAGCAATTGATATGCCAATCCGCTCTAACAGAATCATCTTTGGCTAACTATTTATTATCACCCAGCTTTGCCTCTCATTGTCCGCACTTGTTCCTTTTGCCACGACACCGCGTTTGGGCCCGATGCGCCCTCGCCTAGCCTCTAAAACACCGGAGGGATGCTAGCCCACCAAAACGATTTCGAGTGCTATAGTTCTGCTTCGCTCACCGGCGAAATGGGTCTTTTGCACCCGACGTCTCGCTTGTCTCCGGTGCTCACCGTCCAAGAATGACATTCCGTTAGTGTAAACCCTTCTCACAGGGCAGTCCTCATTTGGGCGATTTCGAGACACGGTCGGGGACCGAATCCGAAATCCAGACGGGCAGGAGCCTGATCATTGCATCCAAATCGACGGATATGATAAAGGTTTGGCATTCCGAGAGCGAAGTCTTCGGCAAATTCACGGCGAGGGGACGGGATATGGATGACCATCAAATAACCTGGGGTGAGCTGACGGCCAAGAGAATAATCAAGCACTTGGAGAAACGCCGCATGGAGGGCAGCTATGCCCCAAGCGCTGCTCAAGCTGCGGATGAGATCCTCGCGATGATCCCGAGAGGAGCTACGGTCTATCGTTGCGGCTCCATGACGTCAGTCGGTATCGGTTTGTGGGACCGGCTCGCTGAGCTCTCTGAGGTGCGCGTGCTCGATCCGTACGTCCCCGGACTATCTCCCGAGGAGTCTCTGGAGATCCGGCGAAAAGGTATGACGGCCGATTTCATGATCTCCAGCTCCAACGCCATCACGCTCGACGGGAAATTGGTCAATCTTGACGGCTCCGGCAATAGGGTCGCAGCAATGTGCTTCGGCCCGAAAAAGGTGATCCTGGTTGTGGGAATGAACAAGGTAGCTCCGGACTTGGACTCAGCCATGGCCCGAGTCAAGCATTATGCCGCTCCTGTTAACACGATTCGCCTGGGTTACAACAACCCCTGCAAAGACAGCGGTGTGTGTTCCGATTGCAGATCACCCCAGCGCATCTGCAACATGTGGAGCATCATTGAAGGGCACATGCTAAAAAACCGGATACATGTAAAGTTGGTCGGCGAAAATCTTGGATATTGATTAGTTAGTTCTGTCTCAAGAGAGATTGGGTGAGCTCGATCCCCCTAAGTCCAGGGATTCCAAGGTCTTCTTCACCAGAGGCCCTGATGATCCGGTCCGCGAGCAGCGTCTCCCGTCTGCAATGATTGCGATCCCTCACCCAGCTCCTGGGCGGCTGGTCTCGATTGAACTGAGAGGAGGCTCGTGTCGGGTCCCGGAATACACGTAGTGGCGCTTCTGGGCTCGACCCTGTTTCTCCCCAACCGCTTGGCTTGGTACAGGGCATCGTCCGCTCTCTTCAGGAAGGGCTCAATTTCGAATCGATCGCGGGCTTCCAATACAGCAACCCCGAAACTCAGCGAGACATCGAAACTTCCTTCTGACGTCAGAAGGGCTGTCTGGTGGAACGCACTTCGAAGTCGTTCGGCAATACCATGTGTGGCAGAGAAGTCGCTTCTTGGACAGAGAATCAGGAACTCCTCTCCCCCGTACCGGCCAACCAAGTCGTAGGGTCTTACCCCCTTTTCCAGTCGACGGGCGACTTCACGAAGGACTGCGTCTCCGGCCAGATGACCGTGTCGGTCATTGATCCGTTTGAAGTGGTCCACATCGCACATGATAAGGCCTACCGCTGCACCTTCTCGTTGAGCCCGGCTCAATTCCTTATTGACGAGATCAAGCATGCTTCGCCGGTTCAGCAAGCCAGTGAGAGCGTCATGTCTCGCCTGATATTCCGAGTGCTCCAATGCACGAACCAATTCTTCTTGCAAGCTGATGATGCGCGATCCTGCTCGGACACGGACTCTCAGCTCGTGGGGGTCGAAGGGCTTGATAACGTAGTCGTCTGCCCCTGCCTCAAGCCCTTTCACGATATCCTTTCGGAGGCTTTTTGCAGTCAGGAGAATCACGTACACATAGCTCCTCTTATCCCGTCTTCGAAGACGTCGACACAGGGCAACTCCGTCTATGCCCGGCATCATCCAGTCAAGTATCGCCAGGGGCGGTGCGTCCTCTTTCTGGAGAGCTTCCCATGCCTCAACCCCGTCCACGCACGTGATCACTTCGTAACCCCACTTCGAAAGGTTGGCCTTCAGCAGAGTCCGCGTAATCGCATCGTCCTCAGCGACCAGTATTCTCATTTCCCACCTCTGCCAGAGTCCCGATGAACACCGTCATTTTGCGTATCTTCCCATTGTCGTGAGCACAATGGTGTGAACGGTCTCCCATTCTTATCTCGGGAGCGATCCCCTGGCTCATTGTTTCTGCAATGAACATGCCAATCGCCAATCGTCCACCATAGGCCCGTAGGCCACCATGATATCAGCCACTTGGATTGACCGCTCCCATCCGCTAATCGCCCACGGGCCGGAGGCCAGCTCTCCGGTTTCGAGCTAAATTCTTCCCCTGCCTGCCCAAAGTGTGCCTTTTCTGTGCACAGCGGGGATGGCCGGCCTTGTTCTGTTTGTTTTTTGTACTCACGATTCGGCGGGGACTCGTTCCCTTACTTGGCGCTCTCGTCTTAAGAAAACCTCACTCGCTGAGAAGTTTGATCGCCACTTTCGTCGAGGGCCTTTCTCGCAGCGCGAAGCCTTTGCCCTGTCAGACACAGCCCCCCCCCCGGGAAGCAACTCCTCTCTCACGGTTATTGAAGCGGGACTCAGGAAATTTGTCAAGTCCTCGCCAGGGCGACCGTTTTCCGGACTTGAACAATCATCAGGACAACAGGACGATTCCGCAGATTGCCCGCACAGAGGTCCGAGCTGGAGGAAAATGCAGCACATCTCCATGCGGCAGGGCTAATAGAGGGGCGCATCGAGATGGGCCCTGATCTCGGGCGCTTCCCGAACCACCCCTCCATTTTCGGGCTGCGTTGCACTTATTGCTGAGGCCTTACAATTACCTCTTGATATCCTACACGTCCAGAACCGTATAACGACCATATGGAACATATGCAACGCGAGCGTTCGATCCGTACTTCGCCATGGCTTCGTTGAAGGTTTCTTGAAGAGATGTTCGAGTATCCAAACCCGCGGATCGACTCATTTCAAGATTGTCTTCGCGCGTCACGATGGAGAGATGCTTGCGCGTCATGACTTCGTATATTTTCCACCAGATACAACCAGCCCACAACTCTTTGTCACGCTTGTAGAAAGCTCGCATGGCTCTCCCTTTGTTCTCTGTTGACGGCGGCATGTACGCCTGGAGAAGATCCATCAACGCGAATCCCGGCCAGCCTCCGTACCCGGGGCACGGTGTGGCTTGAATGATAGTGCCCCCTTCCCTGCAGATCGGGTCACAATTGACGGCAGCCCAGCCTGTGTGAAAAAAGAGGTGATTCGTGGGCGCGGACGAACCGGTCACCACGATGTCGGCAGCGGCGCCGGCAAACTCCGCAGCGTCGAAGCGGTACACTTTGTCGTACGCTCTGATCGCCGCTTTGTGTGCTTCCACGAAATCGCCTGCTCCGAGATAGGTCACATCGAATCTATTGCTCACAATGACATGGATGCCCATGTCTATGCCGACCATACGGGCCGCTTCGTACTTATCCTCCTGCATGTGACAGAGATTGTTTCCAGGACGGCAGTCCTGGGGCAAGGAAAACATGTGGTTCAATTCTATTGTTTCGTCTCCGGCGACCGCGGGTATGATCATGCCCGACCCCCCGTATCCCCATAGCGTAGCTTGCGTAGTCGAAATTGTGATTTTCAGGTCCGCCTCGGCGACCCTTTTGAGGACAAACACAGGGACTCCTCGGCTCGTATTTCCAAGGTACACGTAGTCTTCCGGCTTTCCCACGTCGTTGCAGAGAACCGGAATTCCGGCTGAAACCACTTCCTTGCCGAGCTTCTCCTCGATTTCTTCGGCACTGAGCGCCGGTACCTTGCCGTTTCCGATAACGATGGAAGGCCTTGCCCCCGCTCTGTCTATGATCTCAATGACGCTCGGGAGGATGAGCTTCGCGGGCGCTGCGCGAAACTGGTTCTCCGTAATGATAACTACGTCCATTCGCGGGCGGACCAACGCTGACAGCGGCTTGACTGCCAGAGGGTTTTCCACTGCGTAGCGAGCAGCGCCCCCCACATCCATCAACGCTGGGGGTTCGCTCGGAATGAAAGATCTCACGAGGTTTTGATCGGGAACCTGAAGCTCCAGGAAGGTCCCTCGCTCTTCGGCCGTTTCAAAGGGCACTCGTATAGTACTCATGAATACCTCCTCTTCGGTACCGACACTGGTACCTCGGCGTTTGAAATACGTGTGAACCCAAGGTGAGCCTCCTGCAGACTCACGGTCTGTCCTGTTGGAGAGCAGCACTGTGAAGATGGGAGCAGCGCGGTCTGACGCGTGCCTCAAGGCGGGAAGCTCTTCTCGAAGGGCCGCCACTTTCGACTCATCCAGACTCATGCTTCTCCACCTCACACGGCGGGCGCGAAAGCATGCGGGAGGGGGCCGCATAACTTATGGTGCGCCCGGAGCTCACATTGTTCGAAGAGAGATTCGGCTGTCGGATTTAGTTTAGCCAGGTTAGGCTGTCGGTCAAGGAATTTCTCGCATGCAGAACTTGCGGTTCGCTATGCGAATCTAGCTTGACAGAGGGAACGAAGATGGTATAGGGTCACTCACCATGCGATCGGGTGATTCACAGTACGACACCGGATAGCCCCGAGCTCAACGAAAACCGGCAGCAACAGCCCTCCCAACATTTCGATGAGGCCGGCCCGCCAGGCTTCAGACTGTGCCAACGTCTGAAAATCACGCGATTCGCAGCTTACAGATCCAGAACACGAGGTGGCCTGTTGTGGCGCGAGAAACAGATCAAAGGAATTCCGTCAAATCGCTCGTCAAGGCTCTGAACATACTGAAGCTCTATCGGCCTGGCAAGAGTGAATGGAGCGTTGGGGAAATGGCCGAAGAGCTCGGGTACCACAAGAGCTCCATTCAGCGTCTCGTCACCACCCTGGAGGCGCACGGGTTTCTCGAGCGGACCGATCCGCCCCGGAGTCGGTTCGCGCTTGGCCCAATCACACTCATGCTCGGACATATTGCTTCTCAGGACATCGACCTCCGATCTGTGGCTCGGCCACACTTGCAGAAGCTGGTGGACGTCACGGGGGAGACTGCGCACCTGTGCGTAGTGGACCAATCGCAATGCTACTACCTCGACAAGATCGATTCCGGCAAGTCAGTGCGAATAGCAACGTACATAGGGCAGCGGCTCCATCTTCATTGCAGCGCCGTGGGCAAGACGCTGCTCAGCGGCATGACGGAAGAGGAAGTGGACAGAGTCATCTCTGATAGCGGCCTCCCCCGGTTCACGGATACTACCATAACGGACCGAGAATCACTTCTGCGGGAGCTTGATCGAATCCGCGAATCGGGATGCGCGTACGACAACGAAGAGTATGAGGTTGGCCTGCGGTGTGTTGCTGCTCCTGTGAAAGATAGCCTGGACCGGGTCGTCGCGGCGATTAGCCTGGCCGGTCCGGTACAGAGATTCACCACAAGCGAGGTCGAGCGTCTTGCCACCTACGTGAGAGAGGCTGCTGCCAGGATCTCCAAGAGGCTCGGTCACATGAAGAGCGGGGCAGGGAACGACCCTGGGTCACCAGATCACGGTCAGCCTCACGCTCCGGTCCCCGCCTCCTGAGAGAAACGGACATGTCGGCAGTTTTTTCGGGGTCTTCTTGGGGTCTTGGAGAGCTTTTCTCCGATGAGCAAGCGATTGGGGTGCTGGTGTTCGGTGAGGTGGTTCCTGGGAAGCGGAGATTCCAGCAAGGCGGCATTGATTCGCAATGCGATATCCGATATCGCAAAGCGATTTTTTTCTTGACACCCCTATTCGCCCGGTGTTAGCCTCTCACCATCATGTGACGGCAGGGCAATCGGATATTGACCTTCACAACATCCCAGTGACAATCAAGCTCCAGTGGGTCAATGATCCGAGGGACAGCCAACAGCGTCGGCGGACGAACCATGGGTGCGGCGCAACCTTGCGGTTCTCTCGGAATCGGGAAGCGCTGTCGAATTGTTCAGTGTTCTTCTCAACCGGCGTATGCCTCCGATAGAGTGTAATCAGAGGCCGACACGCCATGTATTCTTCGGCCCATGTGTATTCAAGATCTCAATTTCTTGAGAAGAATGGCGAGCCACCTGGCCAATCGCGCACTGGCCTCCAAACCAGCGATCAGCCATCCACTGACCTCAGGGGTACTCACATGAAGATGGTTAACGTCCATGCGCGGGTCAACATGGATCTCTGCAAGGGATGCAGGAATTGCGAACGAGTATGTCCGGTTTATGCGGTGAAGGTGACCCGAGAAGGGAAACAGGTTCGCGTGGATATCAATGACGGTCTCTGTGTAGGCTGCTGGAACTGCGAGCAGAGGTGTCCGGAGCACGCTATCACAATGGTTTCCTGTGAACCCTACACTCTGTCCACTGACGTCACTTCCGTCGACTACGACCAGGTCGTCGAGCTATGCCGCAAAGCTCGCTTTCATCCCAAGCAGGTAGTGTGTTACTGCACTGCCAGCAGAGCGGAAGAATTGGCGGCTGCAATTCTCAAGGGTGCCTCAAGCCCCGACGCTGTTGTGCGGGCCACCGGAATCGGAGCGGGGTGCGGGATCGAGTGCAACCAGCCTATCCTGAGATTCTTAGAGGCAGCCGGAAAGACTTTTGAGCGCAGGAAGAAAAGTTATCAGTGGTACGGCCGGACAGCCACCGCGTGGGAGGTGCCCGAGGAAGTTCGCAGGAAGTATCCTGTGTTTCGCTTCGAGGAGGACCTTGAGATGTTCGAGACGATTGTCAATTCGCCGGTCAATCGGTGACCTGCTACCGTTGGCCACAAAGGAGCGTAATCATGACTCGAGGAACCATCCCGCCGGCGCCACCACGGAAATCCCAGTATGGGGTCGATCCTCAATTCGTCACCATGAGGGGAGCTGAGCTTGACGGAATGACCAGCGTCAGTCTGGGCGAGCTCATTCCTGACATGCCCCCAGTGATATTCCCTTCCGATCGGGGAGTTGACAGCATCAGAAAGGCCACCGAAGAAACGTTGGCCCGCGTCGATCTTTCTAAGATCAAGCCTGGATCTACGGTTAACATTCTTGCGTCTCATCACGGTTTTACGTTTCTAAAAGGGGAGCCGTACGCGGAGATGCTCCGAACAATAAGGGATTTTGTCGAGACTCGGACCGAAGCCAAGGAGATTCGACTGCGCGCGGGCCTCGGAATGCGGTTCAGGGAGACCGAGGAATACATCAAGGCCCACGGATTGGACCGCTATTTTCACGGCAAAGCCATTGGTGTGGCGCCTATTGACGAAGGCGTGCCCATCGAAACGAAAATAGGCACGCTCTATGGCCTGCGAAAGATGTACGACGCGGACGTTATCATACACGCTCACAACAGCGACGTGAGAGAAGTCCATTTTCATAGGCAGGTCGATCGTGCTGTGAAACCTTTCGGCATGAGCTACGCGAGGACCGAAACGCGGTCGACTTATCATTGGAACTTGGGTCCCAGAGCGGCCAACTTCGTAGCGCGCTCGATCTTCGACTCTGATTTCGTGCAGGGCAAGTACGGGTTCTCCTGCTTCATGATCATGTCCCCCGGCGGAGTGGTCACGGTGGACGCGGACAATGACCTCTATGCATTGAATGACCGAGTCACGATCGGCGGAATGAAGAACTACGGCAAAATTATTACCTTAATGGGTGAAATAGACGAGTGCATTGTAATTCTCGATTTTCCCTGTCCCGTGCCGTACGTGTTTGCCGCTGGTGTGATCTATGCCAATATGGTGGGAGCGAACGTCGATCTGTTCGACCTCGACAACCCTCTCCCGCCGTACACCTGGTACACGGAGACCTATTATGACGACCGTGGCAGGCCGTTGGCCGATTTCGTCCCGCCGGTCAATCCTGCCATTCGGACCGTGGTGCACAATTATGCATGGACCGGGTATCCCTCTGCTTTCTTTGCGGAGCATACACCGACCATTGTTGTCGGCCAGGAGCAGGCAGCCCATTTCAGTCGAGATCCCATGAACTTGAGTTACATGCGATACGCCCTGACAGCCAACGAGCTCAAGGCAGCCATGGAATTTGCGTACCGCACGACTCGAACAGACAAGGTGTTGATCTTCGACGGAGCCACGGGCGGCATGAATGTCAGCTTTTCTCTCGCTGAATTCCTTCGCAATCGTGCTCCGGAGGTGGTCCGACATGTTGATAGGGAGCTCATGCCCAAGTGGCTGGCTCAGCGAAGCATCGATGCGAGTCTCCTTAATCTCGTTGCCTGAGGGGGATTCTCTGGAACCGGAACATCGCGATATTCGGGAAGACATCTTCAGGAACATTCTGCATCGCTCCGTTGTGGCCTCGATAATATCGGAAGCTCCTGGAGTAGTGAGCGGGATCGAAAATTGCCGATTCCTGGCGGAGAAGCTGGGGCTTACTTTCCAGTCTGCTGTTCGAGACGGACATGCGGTTGGCCCCGACAGGGAGGTGGCCAGAGTCAGTGGCAATCCTCTGCAAGTCTCCAAAGCCGAAGAGGTCTTGCTCGGCGCATTGTCCAAACCATCGGGTATCGCAACCGCTGCGCACGCGGCCAAGGCCCGGGTGAGATCTCGTTGTCGCGTAGTATGCGGCGGTTCAAAGAAAATGCCATATGAAATTAAGGCCATCGTACGTAAGGCAGTCATGGACGGAGGGCTCGAAATCCGAATGCTCGATCAACCGTTTCTTTACCTGGACAAGAATTACGTTCGGATGTTCGGAGGCGTGGAGCCCGCCATGGAGGCAGTCGCTTGGCTGGAAAGACCGATGGTGATTCAGGTTCGGGGAGAGCTCCAACCGATCGAGCATGAGGCAATCAGTGCAGCCAGGGCTGGTGCCTCCGTCATCATGGTAGACACAGGCAATCCGCGGGATTTGGACCTTGTTGGTGAGACTCTGCGACGAAATAACTTGCGCTCTCGAGTTAAGCTCGCGTTTTCAGGAAACATCGATCTAGAGAGCATGGACGAGATCTGCAGTGGGGACGTGGATGTGCTCGACATAGGCTACGCCATTCTCGACGCTCCCTGCCTGCCAATGCGTTTTGACGTGATACGCTGAGGAACGCCCGATGGAGTACCGACTTCTGGAAAAGACCGAGATATGGATTTCTCCTGTAAAGCTGTCTGGAGCAGACTTGGAGACGTGTGCCCAAGCAGTCGGTCACACATTGGGCCTGAAAGAAGCTCAAATCATGGTTACGGACGCGATCGGTGACAGGCTTGCCCTGGACGTTCTTGTACCTACCGTATCGGCTGAGCAAATCGTAGCCAAGGAGAAGGAAGTCCTGTCTGCACTGTCCGTTGTGCCCGGTGTAACGGTGCTGCCTGAGACACGGGTTCACTCTGAAGGGGTTCTCGGGTTGATCACCCTTGGCAAGGACGAAGGCAAGGAGCTGCTGAAGCGTTCCTCTGACATGCGATCTCAGATCGTGGAGCGCATAGCAGGACGCGCGATAGTCATGGCAACTGGTGCGGAGGTGATCCAGGGGCATATCAAAGACACCAATACCCCGTTCCTGGTCGCGCGTCTCAATGCCGGTGGATTCCACGCTGTTCGCGGCCCTGTGTTGCCTGACGATTCCGGGGTGATTGCCCGAGCACTGCGGGTTGCTGCTGACGGTGCATATGGCCTGGCAGTCACCACCGGTGGCGTGGGGGCAGAGGGGAAAGACCGCACGGTCGAAGCTCTCAGCGCCCTAGATGGAGATGCTGCCATGCCGTACGTGCTGAAATTCCGCAGGGGACAAGGCCGACACGATAAGGACGGGGTACGCATCGGGGTCGGGCGTTTGGGGACCCTCCTCATTGTTTGTCTTCCGGGACCGCATGACGAAGTCGAACTGCTTTGGCCGATCCTTGACAAGGGTCTGCATGAAAAGTGGGAGAAGGATGTCCTCGCAGATGCTCTGGCGGCACGATTGCGAGAGAAATTCTTGTCATACGACGTTAATGATCATCATTTTCGGCATGGAATAGGTTTGGAGACAGATTCATGACCTTCTCTGACATTGAAATAGCCGAGGCCGCTCAGGCGTTGTTTGTAGCTGGAGAGACCCGCAAGCCGGTTGATCCCTTGTCTGACACCTATCCTCACATGACGATAGAGGACGCGTATCGCGTCCAAATGTACAACGTGAACAGGCGGGTGGATCAGGGTCGGATTGTCATCGGCAAGAAGATCGGACTGACCAGTCGTGCGATGCAGCAGATGTGTAATGTGAGCGAGCCGGACTATGGGCATCTTCTGGACGACATGCTCGTGAATCAGGGCGATCCTATAGCCGTTTCCTCCCTACTGCAGCCGCGCGTTGAGGGAGAAATAGCCTTTGTGCTGGACCGCGATCTGCCGGGTCCCGGAATAACGCCCACGGAAGTAATCCGGGCCACTGCAGGCGTTGTGGCTACGCTGGAGATAATAGACAGCCGCGTCCGAGACTGGAAAATCAAGATTCAGGACACCGTGGCTGACAATGCGTCGAGTGCTGCATTTGTAGTGGGTTCACGGATGGTGTCCCCCATGTCACTGGATATGCGACATGTTGGTTTCGTGCTTTCCGTTAACGGTTCAGTGGCAGCAACAGCCGCGGGGGCTGCTGTTCTTGGAAGCCCGGCCCAATCCGTGGCATGGCTGGCCAACAAGATGGGCGAATTCGGCATTTCGCTCAGGGCAGGGGAAATAGTTCTGTCGGGCGCGGCGGCTGCAGCGGTGCCCATCTCGGCGGGCGACTCCGTGTCTCTGACCGTAGATCGAATAGGCGATGTGTGGTGCCGCTTTGTGTAGTAGGCGCAGTAACTAATCGATAGTCCACTGGAAAAGCACGATCGGGATTGCATCATGGACATAGCCACCTTGATAACGACCATACTGCACGGACTGACGCTCGGCATGGTTCTCATGCTTGTGGCGGGCGGGCTTACCATCATTTTCGGGATGCTCGACGTGCTGAACTTCGCTCACGGGTCCCTTTACATGCTCGGAGCGTATATGGGATATACGGTGGCTGCTGCCACGGGCAATTTCGCACTAGCCCTGATTGCTGCGCCCTTTTTGGTCGGTGTTATAGGCTTCCTGATCGAGTTCTTTACCATTCGACCGTTGTACGGGAGGCCGCCGCTTCACCACTTGCTGCTGACTTTCGGCCTCAGCCTCATAGCCCAGAATGCCATAAAGTTCGTCTGGGGTAACGACATCTACTCGGTTGAGCTTCCGCAGGTACTTCGAGGGATCGTCAGCTTTTTCGGAGTCTACTATCCCAAGTATCGACTTTTCGTGCTCGGCTTTGCAGCGCTACTCGCGGTGGCAATCTGGTATGTCATAACGCGCACACGATTTGGTGTAGTCATCCGAGCGGGCACGGAAGATATCGAAACCCTGGAAGCCCACGGGATAAATACTCGGCGCGTGTTTACCGTCGTGTTTGTTGCATGCTCTGCTCTGGCGGCGATCGCCGGGGCAGTTGTAGCACCTATGCGAACGGTTTACCCCCAGATGGGGGTCGATATAATCATCGATGCCTTCATTGTGGTTATCATCGGAGGATTGGGCAGCATCCGGGGAGCCGTGATCGGTGCACTCATACTCGGGCAGGCTATTCAGCTTGGAGCCGTGTTTCTTACCGGATTCAGCGATGCGGCCATTTACATTGTCATGGCTGCGATCCTGCTCTTGAAGCCCAGCGGTCTTATACCAGAATCCACGTAAATCGATTTATCGTAGAGCCGTGTCTCGAAAAAGAGTGCTGCATGAACACGCGAACCAATTCCATTCTGTTGGCCGTTGGAGCGGCAATTCTCATCGCATTGCCACTTGCCTCGCCGACAGTTATCTCGCCATACTATCTGGACCTCATGACCAAGGTGTTGATCTTTGGGATAGCCTTGTTGGGATATGACATACTTGCCGGATACACCGGATTGGTGAGTCTCGGGCACGCGCTCTTTTTCGGAGTGGGAGGATATTGCACTGCGTACATGGCCACGCAATACACGACCAACCTTCTGTCGGTGCTTCTCTTCGCCCTACTGGTGACGTGGGTGATAGGCATAGTGGTCGGCTACTTTTCGACCCAAACGAAAGACATATTTTTCGTGTTCCTGACGCTTGCGTTCGCCCAGTTCTTCTATCTCGCTGCGTTCAATCTGACTACGATTACCGGCGGTGACAACGGTATCACCATACCGAAAATGACCCTTGGCATTCCGCACGTTTGGCAAACAGACATGCCGCGGCCGTTCGCATTCTATGTCCTGGTGCTGGCTGTGTTCCTCGTCAGTTACTGGATCTGTCACAGAGTCATAAAAAGTCCGTTCGGCCAGATCCTGGTGGCCATCCGTGAAAACGAGGAAAGGGTGAGCTTCCTTGGGTTCAACGTGCGGTGGCTAAAGATCAAGAGCTACATGATATCGATCAGTCTTACCACCGTGGCCGGCGTCCTGTTCGCGGCATATCAGGACTTTGTCTCTCCGGGGATGATTCATTGGACGATCTCCGGGGACTTCATTCTCATGTCGGTTCTGGGGGGTATGGGAACATTGATAGGGCCTGTGCTTGGTGGCGCTATAGTTCTGTTGCTGGGCGACTGGCTCAGCTCTATCACCGAAAACTGGATGATCTTCATTGGCGGCTTCTTTGTCCTGATGATCATATTTGCCCCGAATGGTATTGTGGGCTTCTTCTCCCGCAATGGACGGAACGGTAAATAGATGTTGCTCGAAGTAGAGTCTCTGGCAAAGAGTTTCGGCCGACTGAGGGTGCTCGACAGGCTCTCCTTCGGTGTGAAGGAACGCGAGCTGAAGGCCATCATAGGACCCAATGGGGCCGGCAAGACAACCCTTTTCAACGTGATAACGGGCCGATATCATTCCGACGGTGGCAGAATCCGCTTCAGGGGCAAGGATGTTACGGGGGCGAAGCCCCACGTCCTTGCAGGTATGGGACTCGCTCGCTCCTTTCAGATAAACAACTTTTTCTTCAATCTCAGCGTACTGGAGAACATTCGGCTTTCCGTGCAATCCACTATCAAGAATCGGACATCGATTTGGCGCGATGCCTTCAACCAGGATTCGGTGAAGAATCGCATCGATGAAATCATGGAATGGGTTGAGTTGAGGGAGCTTGCCAACGAGCTGGCCAGAAACCTCTCCTACGGTGATCAACGTAAGCTGGAAATTGCTCTCGCCCTCGGAACCGGCCCTTCTCTCGTAATGTTGGATGAGCCGACATCGGGGATGAGTCGCTTCGAGAGCCAGTCCATGATCCAATTGGTCAAGGCCCTTTCAAATCGGGTCACGATTGTCCTCATAGAGCATGACATCGAATTTGTGATGAACGTCTCCGATAGCATTATGGTGATGCACTACGGACAGAAGATCGCGGAGGGGACGCCGCAAGAGATTTCCGGAAACCAAGAAGTGCAGAACATCTATCTCGGGGGCCTATAAATGATGCTGGAAGTCCGAGGAGTACATACTTTCTATGGTCCCAGTCATATCTTACACGGCGTCGACTTGTCGCTGGAGCCAGGGGAGGCGGTTTCGCTCGTGGGTCGAAATGGGGCCGGCAAGACCACGCTGATGAGGTCGATCATGCAGCTCACCCGTCCCTCGAAGGGATCGATCCACTCCAATGGAAGGGACCTGCTTCCATTGGCTCCACACGAAATTTACAAGCTTGGTATCAAGCTCGTACCGCAGGGGCGACGCGTGTTTCCCAAGCTGACGGTGGAAGAAAACCTGCAGCTTGCGCTGATGGGACAAAAGGTCGATGATCCGGCAAAAGAGCTTGCGAAGGCCTATGAGCAGTTTGAGATACTGGGGCGGAGAAAGAATCAGCGGGTTCGCGGCCTGAGTGGTGGAGAACGCCAGATGCTGGCAATTGCGCGAGCCTTGATGGGAACAACGAGCCTCCTGCTTATGGACGAACCAAGCGAAGGATTGGCGCCTATTATTGTACGAGAGCTTCGCGACCTCATACTGGAAGTGAAGAAGACGGGTCTGGCGATCCTCTTGGCAGAACAGAATGTCAAGATGGCTCTTTCCGCGTGCGATCGTCATTACATCCTCGAGAAGGGGGAAATGCGATTCTCGGGCTCGACTGGCGACTTGGCTCTCAATGATGATGTGTTGATACAGGCTCTGGGTGTCACAAGCACATCATAATAATCCCACCAGCCCAAACCGAAAGGAGAAGTGATGGAGAAGAAGCAAGAGGTGACCAGGAGAACCTTCCTCAAAAGCTCGGCGGCGGTCGGAGGAGCCACACTTTTGGGCAGTCTCGGCAACGGGATCGTCGGCGCGCCGGCGTACGCGGCTGAGAGCTCGGGGCCGATCAAGGTTGGCATCGTGCTTCCGTTTTCTCGAGCGTACAAAGTCATTGGAGATCGAGTGACAGCGGGACTGGAATTGGCATTGCACCAGGCGGGAAGCAAGTTCAAGGGGCGATCGTTCGAGTTGATCAAAGAAGATTCAGAGATGAAGCCGGACGTTGGTCTGACCAAGACGCGAAAGCTCGTTGACAAGGACAATGTCCATTTTCTCGTGGGCCCGGTGAGCAGTGCGGTCTGTGTAGCCATGCGCAATTACGCAGACGAAAAGCACGTTCCCATGATCATTCCTACTGCCGGTAACGTAGAGCTTGCGGGCAACCTGTATAGCCCGTACGTCTTCAGGTCATCCATCAGTCACTGGATCTTCGCGTATCCAATGGGCCACTGGGTTAAGAAGAATTTGGGCGATACCTGTATGGTCGCGGGAGCCAACTATGCGGCGGGTCAACATCAAGTCTGGGCGTTCACTATGGCGTATCGCGGCGAAGGCGGAAAGATCGTTGGCGCCGTCTATCCCCCGTTAAATGAGAAGGACTATGCAGCGTATCTGACGAAAATCGCGAATTCGGGAGCCAAGGTTTATTTTGGTTGGTTTGCAGGGAACGACGCGGTGAATTTCTGCCGTCAGGCCGCGGAATTCGGGCTCACAAAGAAGATGAAGATGAGCACCACCGGCTGGTTCTTCGAACGCAATCTTCTCGTTGCTCAAAAGGAGGCAGCCGAAGGGTGGTTCTGCTGCTTCAATTGGGCTATTACCCTCGACAATCCCATGAACAAGGAGTTTGTAAAAGCTTACAACGCATTTACGAAAGACGACCCGTCAGTGGCTGTGTCAATGAGCTCAGTCCACGGTTACGACGCGGGACAAATGATTCTCAAGGCCCTGGAAAAGACCGGGGGTGACACAAGCGCTGACAAGATAGTCCAGGCCCTCGAGGGCATGCAGCTTGATAGTCCTCGCGGCAAAGTTGAGCTGGATGCAAACCACGAGATGGTTCAACCAATGTACATTGGTGAGATTGTCAAGTCTGGCGATGTATACGAGGCCAAGATTATTGCAGATCTCGGCCGCTGGACTACCCCGTACCTTGGTGCGAGAGGCATCAACAGCGTGGGCCAACCTTTCATTGTTCAGTAGGACGTTTCGCGCCGCAATGCGGTTCTCCCGCAACCTCCCGCGAACCGCATTGCTAGTCCGCCTCTCAATGCCAGACCGGGAAGAATGGCAGACAGTTATCGGCTCACAACCTTATGGGCATATTGCGGCCAGGAGCTGCAGTGGTCGCCTTGCCCGAAGGCCAATAGCTCGGAGCCCACAATAGCTGTTTTGGGGACCAGCTCCCCTGTTTCCGCAATACGCTGAGCGAAGCCTCATTGGCGCCCGGTTCCGTTGGGCTGCAACAGGAGAGGTGCGCCAATGTCAAATGCAGGACCGCTGATAGCCGTGCGAGTGAGACTCATGAGTAGTGGAGAAAAAGTATGAGAAGTAATGCTGATCGAGGAGAACATCAATCCGTTAAATTCTTGCTTGGCAACGAAGCAATCGTGCAGGGTGCTCTCGAAGCTGGCGTTAATTTTGCCGCGGGTTACCCTGGGACACCGTCTTCCGAAATAGTCGAACGGCTGGCCGGCGTTGCTGAGGAGCTGAACCTGTACGTGGAGTGGTCTGCCAATGAGAAGGTGGCCACCGAGGGAGCCGCCGCTGCGGCCTTTTCCGGCCTCCGATCCCTTTCGGCCATGAAAAACGCCGGCTTGAGCGTAGCCCTCGACTTCCTGACCCATCTGAGCTTGACCGGCCTGGGCGACCGTGGAGGAGCCATGGTGGTCGCTGTTTGCGACGACCCGAACGCCCATTCCAGCGGAGACGAGACAGATTCTCGCTGGCTTGCCAGGTTTGCATATGCGCCCCTCCTGGAGCCCAGTCATGTCTCAGAGGCACGGGAGATGGTGAAGGCCAGTTTTGAGCTGTCGGAGCGTTACAAGTGCTATGTCATGATGAGGAGCTATACAAGACTTTCCCACGGAAGCAGCCTTGTCGAGCTCGGAGAAATGGTGAGAAGCTCGCGTATGGCTCACAGCGACACCGATGCATGCGTCACCCCGTATCTCGCATTGCCCAAGCACGCAAGCGTGTTGCGCAAGATCGAGGAGATCAGAGAGGAGTTTGAACGGTCGCCGTTCAACGAATACAGGGGGCCGGAAGATCCGAAGCTCGTGGTAGTGGCGAGCGGCAGCGCCGTTGAATGTTCCTTCGAAGCAGTCGAGCTGCTTGGGTTGGAGAGCTCGGTGGGTATACTCAAGCTGGCGACACTCTGGCCTTTCCCAAAGAAGTTCGTGTTGAAGCACCTCAGGAGAGTCCCCGCAGTTCTCGTCGCGGAAGAAATAGATCCGTTTGTCGAGAGTCAAGTAAAGGAAACTCTCTTCGATAACGGTGATGGTGATAAAGAAGTGTATGGCAAACAGTCGGGTCATATTCCCGAATTTGGAGAGATCAACCCCGATCGTGTGATAAAGGCACTCTCCGAGATTTTCCGAATTCCCTATCGCTCCAGATCCGAATCGTACGAAGCACATGTGAGGGAGGCAGTCGACAGACTCTTGATCAGCAGAGGCTTGATCTGGTGTGCAGGATGTCCCCATCGCGCAAGCTTCTGGTCGCTCGACAAGGCTCTCAAGGGGGCCAAGATCGACGCATATGTCACAGGAGATATCGGATGCTACACCCTGGATGTCTTTCCCGAGGGCAAGTGTCAGATGAATCTCCTGCATGCAATGGGTTCAAGCATAGGTCTTGCCGCGGGTCTCGGGCAATTGAGTCGGTTCGGTCACAAGCAGCCAGTGATTTCTATCTGCGGAGATTCAACCTTCTTCCACTCGGCGCTGCCTGCCTTGATCAACGCTGTGTACAACAAATCGAGCTTACTCCACATAGTCCTCGACAACGACGCCACAGCCATGACCGGTTTTCAGGCGCATCCGGGAGTGGGATATAACGCAATGGGCCAGCCGGCAGGGCGCATTGATATTGAGAAGCTTTGCAGAGCCATGGACATTCCTGTGGAAAAGATTGACCCGTTTGATATCAAGGAGACTGTTCGGAAGATCCGCTGCCTCATTACAGGAAAGAGCGGCGTTCGAGTATTGATCATGAAACGACCGTGCGAGCTGCTCCGTATGCGACGGGAAAAAACCAAGCCGATGAGGGTACAGGTGAAATCGGAAGCCTGTCTCGGCTCAAAATGCGGCGTATGCTACAAGTCCTTTCGATGTCCGGCCTTTGTCGCAGAACCCGAAACAGGTAAGGCACTTATCAAGGAAACAGCTTGTCCCGGATGCGGAGCATGTATACGCGTTTGTCCGGCAAACGCCATTGAAGTAGTAAAGGAGAGCGCGTGATGACATTGAATGCAGATCCCCTTAACCTGGTGGTGTGCGGCACTGGCGGCCAGGGGAATATATTGATATCTCGAATGATCGGAAGGATCCTCTCCCACAAGGGATATCAGATCTCAATCGGCGAGACATTCGGGGCCGCACAACGTGGTGGTGCAGTTCATAGCAGCGTACGCATTTCCAAGAGACGGACCTTCGGGCCGTTGATTCCGCATGGTAGAGCCCACGTCATCCTGAGCCTCGAGCCATTGGAGACGCTGAGGATCCTTTCCGCGTACGGAAATGAAGAGGTCCTGACCGTCAGCAATACCGAGCCGGTATATCCCGTGGGAGTTCTGGCCGGCCGGGCTGAATATCCGAGCATAGAAGGGCTCAAAGGCGCCATATCGGGATTGTCGAAGAAGGCTTGGTTCATGAACGTAAGCCAAATGGCTGAAGGCCTTGGAGCTCCCATCGTTAGTAACATCATTCTCGTAGGAGGCCTGGTGGGAACCGATCTCATGCCCCTGACCATCGAAGAGGTTGAGCAGGAAATCGAAGCCTCTTTGCCGGGTGCCAAAGTGGATCTCAACCTCAGGGCTCTTCATATGGGTATTGAAGCGGTCCGGATTCCGGCGTAATTCTATGGCTCAAACCACCCTGAGAGGACCTGCCCCATGCAAGATCGTGTCGGACAGCTAAAGACAAGGCTTTCTGAAGCGGCCATTG
>CAYZET010000003.1:0-32068 GCA_964477215.1 uncultured Syntrophaceae bacterium
TTCTGTCTGCAGTTGGTCCTTTCGGATAGCTCCCGGAATGGGCGTGGGCTGCTGTCTGATCCTACAATGGAAAAGGAGGCTTCCATGGAAGGCAAAATAGCTTCGGTACGTGCATTGGAAATCCTCGACTCTCGTGGAAATCCCACGGTGCGCGTTTTTGTTGAGCTGGACAACGGGGTGACCGCTTCATCTTCGGTGCCGTCCGGAGCTTCTACGGGCGAGAACGAGGCTCTGGAGCTTCGTGATGGGGACAACAGCCGGTACGGCGGTAAAGGGGTGCTCAAGGCCGTGCACAATGTCAACCAGGAAATAGCGCCCAAAGTGCTCGGTGTGCCCTCAACACGACAGGCCGAAATTGATCGACTAATGATTGAGCTGGACGGAACCCCCACGAAAAGCAAACTCGGGGCTAACGCCATTCTCGGGGTCTCCATGGCGGCTGCTCGGGCGGCGGCCATTACGACCGGTTTCCCCTTGTACAATTATCTGGGGGGGGCAGGTGCAGTGCGAATTCCCGTGCCGATGATGAACATAGTCAACGGGGGACAGCATGCGGACAATAGCGTAGACTTTCAAGAGTTTATGGTCATGCCGATAGGCGCTCCCACCTTTCGGGAAGCTCTGCGTTACGGTGTCGAGACGTTCCAGGCCTTGAAAAAGATCTTGAAGTCAAAAGGATACGCGACCAGCGTGGGGGACGAAGGCGGTTTTGCGCCAAACTTGAAGAGCAACGACGAGGCATGTGAGCTTATCATTGAAGCGATTGAAGCTGCGGGCTACGAGCCCGGCAAAGATGTGGCCATTGCTCTCGACCCGGCGGCAAGCTCCTTTTTTGAGGACGGGAAATATCACCTGAGCAAATCAGGACAAGGGATTAAGACAAGTGCCGAAATGACCGCTCTTTACAAATCATGGATCGAAAAATACCCGATTGTCTCCCTGGAAGACGGTCTCGCAGAGAATGATTGGGAAGGCTTCCGAGAGCATACGGCCGCTCTCGGGAAGTCAACACAGATTGTGGGCGACGACATTTATGTCACGAACACGCGTTTCATTGCCCGGGGCATCGAAGAGGGCACGACGAACGCAGTCCTCATAAAACTGAACCAGATCGGCACGGTTACGGAGACGATCGATGCTGTTGGACTTTGCCGCAAAGCCGGATGGGGCTACGTGATTTCCCACCGTTCGGGAGAGACGGAGGATACGTTCCTTGCCGATTTTGCGGTGGCTATGGGTGGAGGACAGATCAAGACAGGCTCAGCCAGCCGCAGCGAGCGAATCGCGAAATACAATCGACTCCTGGAGATAGAGGCGGAGCTCGGAAGAAGTGCTGTCTTCAAGAATCCACTCAAACCGTGAAGCATGCGCGCAGGAGCTTGGTCCGAGCATGATGGAGGCTGATGCTCTCATGAGTAATAATCACATTCGGGGTATTTCCGTTACGCTTTCCCTATTGGACAAAGCCCTTTGCGAATTCGACCACTGGGCGCGTGGCAACGAGATCCGGTCAGTGTTATACGAGGTCCGTAACACGCTCTCACCGGCCCAGCGCCGATTGATCGCGTCAGAAGTAGGTGGCATGAAAGCTACGGTCGACGAGATTCGAGCCGAGTTAGGCCTTGAAGCCTCTGTGCACTCTGTCGAAAAAATGATAGTAGGGTCTTGCTCTGTGCTTTGGACGTCTCTCGTCGAGCTTGAAGGCACCCGGCTCCGTAGATACGGGGAGGTGCCCCCTGGGGTGGCGGAATACCTGGACCCGAAGATTGCCTTACTTAACGACGGCCTCCGGCGCATAGCCGCAATTGCGGCGGGACCCCAGCCCCCGTAGGACATAAGTCCCCCCCGAGCCGGACCGAAGAGCTGAATCTTTTCCGAGGATTCCGAAAACACTAACAATGTTGTCTTGATGCAACTCTCTCGCGCATCTCATGGTAAGAGCTTATGAGATCGCACTGCAGGGGTGTCTACCGTGAACGACTGGCTGCTAACGAGCCTTTGGATAGGCCTGGCCCTTTTGTCTTCTCTCATTTCTATTCGAGTAGGGATATCCGTGGCGCTGATCGAAATAGTCGTCGGCGCCTGTGCAGGAAATCTGATCGACCTTACCTTGACCCCGTGGGTCAATTACCTTGCCGGCTTCGGGGCCATATTGCTAACGTTTCTTGCGGGGGCAGAAATCGATCCGACCGTCATCCGTAGACATTTCTGGTCGAGCGTCGGCATAGGAGTAGCGGGCTTTTTCGCACCGTTCTTCGGGGTTCTGTTCTATGCACACTACGTTTCCGGATGGCCCTGGCCTCAGGCCCAGATTGCAGGGATTGCCCTTTCAACCACCTCGGTGGCGGTGGTGTACGCGGTGATGGTTGAAACCGGTCTCAATGAAGCAGAGATCGGAAAGATCATCCTTGCTGCGTGTTTCATCAATGATCTCGGCACGGTTCTCGCTCTCGGAATCCTCTTTGCCAATTATAACGTATGGCTGGCTCTGTTTGGGGCGGTCACTGCCGTATCCATGTGGCTCTTGCCGAAATTTGTTCCATGGTTCTTCCGGAGAGTGGGTAGCAGGGTGAGTGAGCCTGAGATCAAGTTCATTTTTCTCGTACTCTTTGCGCTCGGCGGCCTGGCCGGCATGGCGAAGAGTGAGGCCGTGTTGCCCGCGTATCTCATAGGGATGGTCCTCGCGCCTTTCTTTCTTCAGGACAGGGTGCTGGCCCAGAGAATGCGTGTAATGGCGTTCACCTTGCTCACCCCATTCTATTTTCTAAAGGCGGGTTCGCTCGTGAAAGCCGAGACGCTCATAACCGGCATAGGGATCATCGCCATTTTCTTGGCGGTCAAGATGGCAACCAAATTCGCTGGCATCTGGCCTCTCACAAAGGCTTTCCGATTCGAACCGCGTGAGGGCATGTACACGACGCTCATGATGTGTACGGGGCTGACGTTCGGCAGTATTTCAGCATTGTTTGGACTGACCAATGGGATCATAAACCAGGATCAGTACACAATCCTGGTTGCTGCAGTGATAGGGAGTGCTGTAGTTCCGACGCTTATCGCCCAGAGGTGGTTTGAGCCCAGCGTGCCGGCTAGACGGGCCGAATTGCCGTCCAGAGAACAACCTCTCGTCGGCACGGTTCGGGATTCGGAAGATGGGCTGGGATCCCGGGCGAAGCAGGCGGGCTAGGTATGCGTCCATGGGCACGCTTCTGATGCAAGGGGGCCCTTTTTGTCGCGATTTAAAGGTAAGAAATCTCTCAACCCTGGAGGGGGAGTCATAACACTCGTCCCCCGACATGGGAAGTGGAAAGGAAAGGAAATGCTCAAGAAGATTTTGGTCGGTCTGGACGGATCACCGCACTCCTTCAAGGCTCTGGAGGAGGGTGTTTTGCTCGCAAGGCTTGCTGGTACGGAGATTCACACGATTTCAGTGGAGGAACTGCCGCGATTTCCGGGAACCGTTGGCGAAGTCATAGAAGAAAAAGCAACCGCAAATACCACTTTTGGAGCGGCCGTGGATCAGGCTCGCCAAATGGCAGACGCAAAAGGAGTGAAACTCCGACCTCATGTGCTGGTCGGCCACGAGGTTCGAACAATTGTGGAGTTTGTGAAGGAGAACGAATACGACCTTCTTATCGTGGGATTCATGGGGCATTCCGCAATTTACGATCGGATAATGGGGGGAACGTGTCAGAATCTCGTGCGGTTAGCTCCGTGCTCGGTCCTGGTCGTCAAATGACGGATAGTTTACGGGTCTGGACTCTGTGAGATCCGAGGATGGAGAAAAGACCGTGAAGCACAGAGCTATTGTACCATCGCCTTCGAACGGACGAGTCGACACCAGTTTCTATGGTTCATCCGTCCGTATCGAGGCTTTCTTGGTCTCGCCGAGTAGAGTCTGGGAGACAATGTCGTGAACAGCGTGCTCCACACGTCGCGCTCATGCGATATCTCGAAGTCAGTGGCGCTCAACTTTGTGGTCTTGATTGGCGTGGTCAGCCTGTTCTCGGATCTCACGTACGAGGGAGCTCGGAGCGCGACCGGACCGTTCCTGGCAGTTCTGGGCGCCAGCGGCACGGTGGTCGGAGTTGTGGCAGGGCTGGGAGAGCTAATCGGTTATGCTCTGCGCCTCGTATCCGGCTATTTTGCGGATAAGACCCGGAAATACTGGACCATTGTCTTTCTGGGTTACGGTTTGAATCTGTTGGCGGTCCCTCTGTTGGCTCTTGCGGGGAATTGGGAGATTGCAGCCATCCTCATGGTTGCGGAGCGCATGGGGAAAGCTATACGGACGCCCGCGCGTGACGTAATGTTGGCCTGCGCGTCTGATAGCATCGGCCGCGGATGGGGATTTGGGTTGCATGAAGCCTTGGACCAGATTGGTGCTGTCTGCGGTCCCCTGGTGGTGGCTGCGGTCTTCTATTCCAGAGGCACCTATCAAGCGGGATTTGCAGTGCTCCTCATCCCGGCCATTGTCGCGTTGAGCGTGCTCTTCATGGCATACAGACTGTATCCGCGGCCTCATGACCTGGAATCCGCGTCGGTCAAGCTGCAAAGCAAAGGGTTTCCGCGATCCTTTTGGCTGTACCTCACCGCCATCGGGTGTGTGGCAGCCGGATACGCTGATTTCCCCTTGGTGGCATATCATTTCAAAAAGGTCGCTTCAGTTCCGGAGCATTGGATACCTGTCTTCTACGCCGTGGCCATGGGGGTTGACGCTATCGCGGCCCTTATTTTTGGCCGCGTCTTTGACAGGGTGGGATTCCCTGTGTTGGTCTTTGCCGTTCTCCTGTCGTCTCTCTTTGCACCACTCGTATTCATGGGTGGCTTTCACTCGGCGCTCGTTGGGATGGCTCTATGGGGTATCGGAATGGGAGCCCAGGAGTCTATCGTTCGGGCGGCAATAGCGGAAATCGTTCCTAGAAGTCGGCTGGGATTTGCTTTCGGCCTGTTTAACACGGTCTTTGGAGTGGCATGGTTTGCAGGGAGCGCCCTGATGGGGGTGTTGTACGACCTGTCGGTGTGGACCCTCGTTGTCTTCTCTCTGGTTGCACAGATGTTGGCTGTTCCGGTGATCTTGCTTTCGATGAGGCAGCATCAAATCTGATAGGACTGTCCAGAGCAAGGGGGAGGTCACCGGACACAATCCTGCCATGTGCTACTGACATCCAATGATTGGTGCGCTCCCGGATCACATTACCGATGCCGCCAGTGCGTGGGCCGACGGGTTCCTAATTGTGCCGCCTCATTTCACGCGAAGGCATTTCGGGAATTCGGGTCAATAAGAAAGAGATGCTCTGCCGGAAGGCTTACGAGAATGGACTGTCCTATTGCAAGGTTCAGTCTGTTCGCAATAGAGCGGCTGACAGCTATCTCCAAGGTCCTTGATCGGCCCTCAATCGTTGCGATGATCGTGAAACTGGCTCCGGTTTCAAGAATGCTGCGCACGGTGCCGCCTATGGTATTGCTCCCATTCGGCGGCAGCTCTACCGAGGGTAGAACATCGATATCTTCACATCTTATACCCAGAATGCACTCGTCATTGTCTGTGACTCGCCACTCCTTTCCATCATTTGATACGTTCAGGTTTGCACCGAGGTCTTCGCACCGCACGGACAAAGATCCTCCTGCAACCCGATCGATCCTGGCACGAAAAAGATTACCAACGCCCAAGAACTTTGCAACCTCCACGCTCTGCGGGCAGCCGTAGATTTCTCTCTTGGTCCCCTGCTGATGAACCCTACCGTCAATAATGATGCTTATGGTATCGCCCAGGAAGAAAGCTTCTTCCAAGTCGTGAGTGACCATCAGAGTGGCAAGCTCATACCGGCCCTGCAGGTCTTTCATGAGATACCACAACTCTCTCTTTAGACTCTCGTGAAGGGCAGAGAGAGGCTCGTCCAACACCAGGTTCTTGCAGCCTGAGACGATGGCCCTCGCCAGAGCGGTTCTCTGGCGTTCCCCGCCACTCAAATTTCTAATTCGTCTGTCCAGAAGATGCTCGATGCCGAGAGAGTCAATGAGCTCTTTCGCGACCCCGTTATCCGTGTTGAGTCGCATGCCCTTGATTCTTCTCGCATAAAGAATGTTTTCCCTCACGGTCATGTGAGGAAACAAAGCCAAGTCTTGAGGCACGTAAGAGAGTCTTCGTTTTTCCATGGGGAGAAGCGTAATTTCATCGCCGTTTACAAGGACTTTCCCCCGTTCGGGCTTTCTCAGTCCGATGACGGACTCGAGCAGGAGAGTCTTGCCGCTCCCGGTAGGCCCGAGTATGACGTGGCAGGAAGACGGGTGAACCCTGAGGGAAACGTTCCTGAGGACAAACCCCCCCGCTCTGGCAGAAAGATCGCGAACCTCAAGCATACGAATCTCCCCTGGAGAGCAGTCGCACGAAGTAGAGAATGCTCAGACCGATCGACACGAGTATCAGAATCAAGACCACGGTTCCTTCAATCTCGGCGCTGGCGAGCCTCATGAATATTGCGATGGGCAAGGTTTCCGTCTTCATCGACATAGACCCTGCTATGGTAATGGTTGCACCGAACTCGCCTAAAGCCTTCGCCCACGAGAGTATGCACGTGGCATAAATGCCTCTCCTGCTCAGAGGCAACGTGATGGTGAAGAAGGCTTTGGCAGGAGAGGCCCCGAGAGTGCGGGCAACTGCCTCGTACCGGACCGGAATCTCATCCATCGCCGCCTTTATCAGCCTTGTCGATACTCCACAGATGGTGACAAACTGAGCCAGGACGATACCGTAGAAAGTGAACACGAACTGTGCACCGTGATCCTGGATCCACAGTCCGACAGGGTTATTGAAGAAGATTAACAGCATCGCGCCCAGCGCAGCCGGAGATACAATCATGGGGAGCTCCAAGATTGTGTCTACCGCTCTCTTGCCTGGAAAGTCGTATCGGGACAGGGCAAAAGCAGATGGCAACGCAATAAGTACGGAAAGAACAGTGCTCACTGTCGCGGCAGTCAAGCTGAGGCGAATGGAGAAGATAGTCCTTTGGGAGGCTAAGGTCGTTGCCAAGGGGTCCCATTGAAAGAAATAGAAGAGGGACGCAATGAGGCCCCCGTAGAGGAAGAAGATGAGAAAACAAGAAATTATCGAGATCTTCTTGAACAAAATGTCACACCGTTGCCCGGAGCTTGCCTGAAAAGACCCAAATCCGGCTTACCTTTTTGGCTGATGGACGACCGGTGCCAGGCTCTTGCAGGTCAGTTCCGCGTCCAAAAAGGAGAATCCTCCGTCAAAGGGGTATTTGAATGCAAGAGCTGCGCCTGGACTTTCTCCCCCTGCGGAAAGCTTTCCTGAACCGGTGGCAGGATCATGAGCCCGTCGGCAAGTACCATCGACCTCAAAGCTCCCGAGCTCTGCGTCCCTGTAGAAAAAGCCTTGACCGTGCCATTTTCCCGGACGAGCTTGCACCGTGCCAAATGCAGGCGCCCCGGCACTGATGAAATGCCTTCGCCGAGAACCGCTTCGATTGTAGGCCTGAATATCCTCCTATGTCCCATCATTTTCAAGAGAGCGGGTCTGACGAATTGCTCAAAGGAGATCATTGCGGAAGTCGGATTTCCCGGCAGCCCAAAAACCGGCTTGTTACCTATGGTTCCGAAAACCAAGGGCTTTCCCGGCTTCATGGCCACCCTCCAGAATTTGACCTTCATGCCTATTTCAGACAGAGTCTCTTTGACCAAATCGTATTTGCCCACCGACACCCCTCCGGACGTAATAATACAATCTGCCCGTAGCCCCTCACAAATCTTGGATCGTTGGTCCTCCTCATCGTCTGACGCAATGCCGAGAGACAAGGGGATGGCGCCACAATCCAACACCTGGGCAGCGAGACTGTAGGTGTTCGAACAGACCACCTTGCCGCGGGTAAGCGGTTCGTCGAGATCCACGAGCTCATTGCCGGTAGACAGAATCGCCACGATTGGACGCTGAAAAGCATGGATGTACGCTTTCCCCAGTGTTGCGAGCATCCCTATTTCTGCCGGGCGTATGACGTGGCCTGGGTGCAATACCACCTCCCCGGATTTCACGTCTTCACCGGCGGGCCTTATGTAGGCCCCCTTTCCCGGATCCGCGAAAACCGTCACGAGCTCGCCGGCAATCTCTGTGTCTTCGACCATGATCACGGTGTCCGCGCCGGCAGGAATGACCCCGCCGGTAGTGATTCGCACTACTTCCCCCGGTCCTACTGTCCCGGAAAAAGGTTTGCCCGCGGGGGCCTCTCCAATAAGTCGGAGCCGAGCCGGTCTCGCCGAGCTCGCGCCGGCCACATCCTCGTGTCGGCACGCGTAGCCGTCCATAGCCGAATTGTCATGAGTGGGGATATCACGGGTGGCTCTCACCTCATGCGCAAGAACCCTGCCCAAGGCTTCAAGGATGTGGATCCTTTCAGTCGCCAGTACCGGAACCTCCGCCAGCACTTGACGTTGGGCTTCTCCTATGTCGATCATGGCTTCTCCTTTGTTCAGATGCTCCCCCAGAGAAGCAGTCTGTCAATGTCGAACTTGGATGGTGCAACTCGCTGCGATGGGGCGAGGATACTCGCAACCAACACTCCTCAGCTCCAGTGAGCCGCCCTGCTCACTTCTTGACCCAATCCTGGGGTATCACGTACTCCCCGCCCACGGGTTTTTTCTCGCCGACCCAGGCAGTAGCCTCCTCAGCACTCATAAAATAGTGGTACTTTCGGAAGATACTCTTGCCGTCATCTGACAAGAGGAAATCGATGAACTGTTGGGCTAGCGACCGATTTGAGGTGAATTTGGCTATCGCGATGGGGATGTATCCTATGCGGATCACTTGGGACTTATCGAGCGGAATGGTCTCGATGCGCTCCGGGTCCCAATAGTGAAACACCCGCCAGCCTATAACGGCGTCCGCTGCCTTTAGCGAGATCGCAGTGGCCGTCTTTTCACAGCTCTCTGTGTAGTTAATGAGATTCTTCTTGAACAACCCTTTCTCTTCAGGAGTCAAGAGCGATTCGACAATTTCTACTGCGTAGGCCCCGACGCATACTCCCTCCGGGTTGGCTATAGCCACTTTGAGACCGGGACGAGTGAGGTCTTTGAGGGTCTCGATGTTCCTGGGGTTTCCTTTCTGGACATTGATTGCAGGAACCAGATAGACGACGATCTTCTCGGATTCTGGGAAGACAACGTCCTTCTTCTTTGCCAGCTCCATATAATCTGAGGAGCCCGGGAAATAGATGTCCCCCTTCTTGCCAAGCATCATTTGGGACAAGACGTACCCTGACCCGCCGAAGATAACGTCCACCTTGATCCCCGTCTTATTCTCAAATGCCTTTGCTGCTTCTTCTGTGGGTGGTTTGCTGGCAGCACCCGCGAACACCATGAGACTGTCCGCTGCAACGCATTTCTCCGAACTGCTCGATATGAAGAGACACACCAGAAGGATAACCAATGCAAATGAAAACACGACCGTCCTGTTCACTCCTAACTCTCCTTATTCTATGGCTTCGATCTCACAGCCCAATCACATGCGGTAGGGCCATCCGATCAGGAAACGGGGGAGCGGCACTCTCAAGAGCATCCAAGCGGCCGCACACTCATGCTGGCGCATTTCCCGGAGACCGGTAATAAATTCGAGTTGACTAGTCATGGTGTGACTAGATACCATAGTACCTCCTGGTCCCGCAATACTCAAATTTCGGGCCGCCAAAAAAAAAGCCTGGACCTGCGACGTGCAGTGTTTCCAAAAGGTTAGCTCGGGATAACCCACGAGCTCGCAAGATTCTTGCATGAATCCACGATCAAGGTTATGCTAAGCGGTTGGGGCCCATCGGACCGGCCGTTGACTCAACGACCGCTGGCCCGGGCGGATGGTTGTTCACGGAGACCTTCACATGCTCAAGACCATCGAGATCCATACCACGTCCGAAGAAGACACGTTCCGGTTGGGGCGCTCCATCGGAGAGATCTTGAAACCTGAGGATGTGATCTTGCTGTTGGGCAACCTCGGAACCGGAAAGACCAGACTGGCAAAAGGTATCGTGTCGGCAGCTACCCGCGTGGATCCAGAGGAGGTTGTCAGCCCTTCCTTCACGCTGGTCAACCGATTTGAAGGTCCCTTTCCCGTTCATCATGCCGATCTGTACAGAATCGAGGCAGATCAGGTGGAAGACATCGGTCTCGATGAAGCTTTGGCAGAAGAAGGGGCGCTGATTATTGAGTGGGCTGAGAAGATGCCGAGCGTGTTCCCGGATTCACTACGCATCGTGATCTCCTACTGTCTGGATCCGGACTCTCGGAGGATTATTCTGCAGTGGCCGGAACACGGGTCCTGGGACGAGCGGATCGGTACAGTTGCTGAAGCGTGGTCTGTCGAATATTGCGCGGCCAGCGGAATCTGAAGTGGCAACCGGCCAAACTGATTCGGTTTCTAGTCTTAACTTGAAATCATGGAGTAGTGCATGCCGTTAGTCGTACAAAAATACGGTGGAACATCTGTGGGCGATCTGGACCGCATCGCAAACGTCGCGAGAAAAGTAGCTGCCTGCAGAGACCAGGGAAATGAAGTAGTTGTCGTTGTGTCGGCCATGGCCGGAGAGACGGATCGCCTGATCGACCTTGCAAGAAGAATCGTTGCTACTCCAAACGAAAGAGAGCTCGATGTCCTTCTTGCCACTGGTGAGCAAGTGACCGTAGCGCTCCTTGCCATCACTTTGGAATCCATGGGATACAAGGCCAAATCCTATCTCGGCTGGCAAATACCACTCCGGACGGACTCCGCGTTCGGCGCGGCGAGGGTCACGGATGTGGGGAGAGAAGCCATCATGGCTGATCTGGCAGAGGGACGCATCGTTATTGTGGCAGGATTCCAAGGTGTTGACGAAACCGATAGGATCACGACCCTTGGAAGAGGGGGATCCGATACGTCCGCAGTCGCGGTGGCCGCGGGATTGAAGGCCGACAGGTGCGAGATTTTTACGGACGTGGACGGCGTTTATACCACAGACCCGAACATTACCTCAAGAGCCCGCAAGATCCACAAGATTGCATATGAGGAAATGCTGGAGATGGCTTCGCTGGGAGCGAAGGTTCTGTATATCCGTGCTGTAGAGTTCGCGATGCGCCATCAGGTCCCTGTGGTAGTGCGATCAAGCTTCAACGACAACGAAGGAACGCTGGTTACGGAGGAGCATCCAGATATGGAAAAAGAGTCTGTAAGCGCGGTGACGTGCAACACGAAAGAAGCCAAGATCACGCTTTCTGGGGTCGCCGACAGACCGGGTATCGCGTCCCAAATCTTTTCTATGCTTTCGGACGCGAATGTGGTCGTGGACATGATCATTCAGAACTCCAGCGCTGACGGAAAGACGGACATTTCTTTCACCGTTCCCGAAGCATCTCTGGAAAAGAGCTTGGCTATTTGCGAAGATATCAAGAACAAGTTGGGAGCGGAAGCAGTGACCGGATCCAATGACATTGCCAAAGTGTCGATCATCGGCCTTGGCATGAGATCACACACCGGCGTAGCCGCTAAGATGTTCACCACCCTAGCGGAGGAAGGAATCAACATAGAAATGATCTCCACATCCGAGATCAAGATCTCGTGTGTCATACGGAAGAAGTACGCGGAGCTGGCTGTGCGGGCCCTCCATGATGCTTTCGAATTGGATAAGGTGCGAAGATAGATCAGGCAGGGTGGAACGTTTTTCTGGAGGAATAGGCAGTTGAACCTTGTAGAATTATACGACACGACGCTCCGCGACGGAGCCCAAACCTGGGGCATCACCTTTTCACTGGAAGATAAGCTGAGAATCGTGCAGAAGCTCGATGAATTGGGAATAGACCTCATTGAAGGAGGATACCCGGGCTCCAATCCCAAAGACAGGCGATTCTTCGAAGCCACGCGCAATCTCAGGCTCAACCATGCAAAGATTGCAGCCTTTGGCAGCACGTGCAGAGCTGACATGCCTCCGGAAAAAGATCCCCAGATCGCAAGCCTCCTGCAATCGGGAACAAATGTCGTCACCATCGTAGGTAAGGGCTGGGATCTGCATGTGCGCAGGGTGCTTGCGGTGTCCTTGGAGCGGAATCTGGAAATGATTCGAGATTCTGTTGCCTACCTCCGTCCCCACTTTTCCAGAGTGATTTTCGACGCTGAGCATTTTTTTGATGGGTTCAGGAAGAATCAGGAATACGCTATTGCCACACTTCGGGCAGCCGTGAGTGCCGGCGCGGACATGGTGGTGCTCTGTGACACGAACGGGGGTACATTGCCCTCCCAGTTAGCGAGCGACGTCAAAAACGTTGTGGAGCAGATCTCGACTCCCGTGGGAATCCACGCGCATAACGACTCAGAAACCGCCGTGGCCAACAGCCTCATGGCAGTCGAAGCCGGCGCGACCCACATTCAGGGGACCATCAACGGGATAGGGGAACGGTGCGGCAATGCCAATCTCACCTCGATCATTCCCGCTCTCGCCCTGAAGATGGGGCGCATCCAGATTCCCGAAAATCGTCTGATGATGCTGAGGCAAGTATCCGAATTTGTCGACGAGATGGCCAACAGGACCCCGCTGAAATGGCAGCCGTACGTGGGCGCTGCTGCGTTCGCCCACAAAGGCGGCCTTCACGCCAGCGCAGTGGTCAAGATCTCCGAAGCCTACGAGCACATCTCCCCGGAGCTCGTTGGCAATGCAAGAAGCTTTCCCATTTCCGAGCAGGCCGGCCGCGCCGCGATAGTGCAGAAAGCGGCCGAGTTCGGCATCGACCTTACGATAAGTGACCCTCGGGTTTCGGAAATTCTGAAAGCATTGAAGGACCTGGAGGCCAGAGGTGCTCACTACGAAATCGCGGATGGCTCTCTCGAGCTCCTCATGAAACGCATGTTCGGACTCCACAAGCGATTCTTCACCCTGCACGGGTTTCACGTTACCAACGCCAAGCGTCAAGGAGATACCCGAACGTACTCCGATGCAGTGATCCGCATCGTGGTAGGAGACAAGATGGAGTTCTCCGCGGCCGAAGGCAACGGACCCGTCAATGCCCTGGACGCGGCCTTCAGAAATGCCCTTGAAAAATTCTATCCCTGCGTGGCCGAAGTGCGACTCACCGACTTCAAGGTTCGTGTCCTGGAGGGATCCTCCGGAACCGGAGCGACTGTTCGAGTGCTCATAGAGTCAACGGACAAGGACCACGTGTGGTGGACGGTGGGATTCAGCGAAAACGTTATTCAGGCTGCGTGGGACGCGCTCGTGGACAGTATCGACTACAAGCTGCAGAAAGATCTTGTCCCCAAGGGCTGAGTCATAGTTGAAAAGGCCGCCGATCATCTGCGCTCCGAGAGGGAGGATGTGGGCCTGAGAACATCCAGCCCTCGATCGCTCTCCTTGATCCACGTTTGCCCATCGCTGAAGAGCAGGCCTGAAACAGCGATCACGTCCCGGACGGACAGGGAGATCACCAGCGACACAACCAACCACATCTCAGGGGGGAATCCAGAAGTCTTCCAGCAATATATGGCGCAGATAGGGACGAAGATTCCTATTGGCAGCAAAAGCACGACGAGAAACACGTTCCTCGGCAGCTCCCCGCGAGCGGCAGGATGTATTCCCCCTGAAGCAGGGTAAGAGCGAATCACTGCAACCCAGGCGATCCAGTATCCGCAAAAGCGTACAAAGAGATAAATTGACACCGTTCCGACGGAGGTGACCATGAGCTGACTGAGACTAGGCAAGGGGCCTGTGACGGGAAACAGCAGACGCAGCGCTATGAGGATCAACAATCCCACCAGCAGGGCATACAATCCCAATCCTCGCGAAGGGAGCACAATTTCGTCCTCGAGGAAAAACGGTGGTGGATCGAGCGGGAGCGAAGTCGGGATAGATTTCGCCTTAGGCTGGATCCGCTGCCGTGCGCGTCCGCCCATTGGGATTCTCCATCACAGGTGTGAAGCAACAGAGATATTACCAACCGCTCCAAATCTTAGCAACCGATTGCAGCAATTTAAAGGGTCCCTGATGCTCGCATTTGGAAATTGCTTCTCCCAATGTATGCTCCGTGCAGGCCGTCAGGGTTCGGCATGCGGCTTGAGGCTCCAGATCGATCTCGTCGGGTGCGCGGAGAGAGGACTCACTCGGGAGGGGCTTTCTACGAGGCTCCCACTCACCGAGTAGGAGGTCGAACCGTCACTCAGGGAGCCCTCCTTGGAGGAGGAGCCGGTTGCTCGTCCTCACCCTGCTCCGACGTGAGAGGAGAAGCTCCTGCGTCCAATCTCATCGAGCTGAGCAGACCGGATGCTGGCGAGCGTTCGAGCACAGGTTTGTCCACTTCCCTCCGGAAGCCCTCCATCCTGCTGATCAGGGTTTCGGTTTCCCTTATCTGTGCTTCGACACGCGATAGCGCGGAATCAACAGTAGCCTTATCGCCGGCGCTGGTCTGCCCGCAGGGAGAATAGAGACACGAACCCCGGGTCGAAATATCGTCTCTCAGCCTCTCCAGCTTAGCCTGCTGTCGCTCCAATTCGTTCTCAGCTCGTTCAAGCTGGTCTGCCACTCGGTAGCGCGTCAGTGTCATCGCTGAATTGCCCACTTCCTTCGCATACCGTATCCGCTCCAACTGTGTGTGCATGTGCGTCTGCACCTGATGCAGAGCCCAATCGTCATGCTCCTCCGCGGCAAGCACGGGCCAAGGGAGTCCAAACAAGAGCGCAAGAATCATCCGACTGATCGTTTGTTTTCGCATCGGTTCCGCCTCCGATCGAGCGGTTCGAGCATAGCTCCTTTTGGTATTTATATCAAATATATGAACATATTACAAGAAATTCTTGAAGTAATTCGGAGGTAAACAAGCCTATGCCTTCATGCTTCTCGTCTCTCTCACGTTTCCCATCGTTCACCAGTATTACAGGTGCGTGGATCGGTCACTTCTGACTGTTGCTCTCGCTGGTGTCAAATTCTATGGCCGGTCTCCAAACCCAGTCTTCTACAGTGGAGCGAAAGGCTTGCAGTTCTGGACGCCTCCCCATGGTGTCCGATATGTATGCGCCGGTGCGGGGAATCGAAGAACCGTATCGTAGTGAGCGGCGTACCGAAATCTGGTATCCGAAGGTCCCCAGTGCCTTGATGTTCCTCTGAAGGGACATGATGTCAAAGACGTAGCGAAATCTGTCCGAGCACGATTCACCTGTCTCCGTGCAGTAATGGTCGATCAGCTCGTCCACCAGGGGCTGGGGGAGAGTGACGTATGAATCCTTCAACAGAGATGCCAGGTCGTACTGCGCCGGGCCCATACGAGCGTCCTGAAAATCTATCATGTAGAGGCGATCTTGGAAGTGGATGAGGTTACGGGAATGGTAGTCCCTGTGGGTGAAGATGCGAGGCTCTGCGGCAAGAATTCTGCTTATTCTCGAGAAAAAGGACCTCAGATGCAATTCTGCCCCATGTGACGGCGACATTGCGCACAAACCTTTGACAAAGTGGGTCAGGAAGAATTCCAATTCCTCCATGAGCTTTGCCTCGTCAAAGGCCAGGGAGAAAGCAATGCATTGGGACGACATTCCCTGAGTCTTCCTTCGCATACGGAGCAGCAAGTCTACCGCTTCAAAGTACAGGGAACGGACTCCGTGCCTGTCGGAACGATCCACTACGCTCTCGAGGAGGTCGTCACCCAGGTCCTGAAGGACCAGCACACCCTGAGCCGGCGCATGGCAATAGACGCGGGGGACCGGGAGATCGAGGTCCTCCAGGAATCGATGCACATCCAGGAAGGGCGCTTCGAGGCCCTTGCCTGCTTCTGGCTGAACCATGATCGCAGCGGTGGTACCGTCCCCATAGGTCGCTCGGAAATACGTACGAGTGGACGCGTCACCCGCCAGCATCTCCACTCGCACAGGAGGCCGGCCGCATTCGTTCAGGAATGCAAGTCGATTTGTCAGTTCAGAATCCATTGTCAATGGGTGCTTCTCCGCGACGGGTAATAATTCGATTCGTGTATTTCCCAGTAACAATCATGCCGGACCCGACGATACAATTGCGAAGAGTCGAACCGGTTTTGACCACAACATTTTCCCAAAGTATCACGTTTTCTACAAGGCATCCTTTCTCGATGCGACATCCATCGGACAGCGTCACAAAACGCCCCAGATGACACTCCCTTGCCAAGGACGCATCCGGTGGAACATGAATGGGCGGGGATATCCCGTTTTTCAGGAATAGATCTCTGTGACAGGAGAGGTACCGACCAGGATCCCCCAAGTCGTTCCAGTATCCTGTAATAGGAAACCCAAACACGCGAGCTCCCCCATCGAGGGCGGCCGGATAAACCTGGTCGTTAATCTCGCAGAAGATCCCTTCCGGGATATACCGGAAAATCTCGGGTTCAAGAATATGAACGCCGGTGAACACGTACGTCTCGGGACGAGCGGGACCAGAGGAGCCACGGCCTTTGAAACCCACAAGGCGATATGAGTCGTCGATGCGCACGGGAGTGTACCTGTATGGGGGGAGCTGCTCGATCAGGACCAAAGTGGCTAACGCATGATTGCTGCGGTGGAAGGCAATTGCGTCTGCAAGGGAGAAATCAAAGAGGATGTCGCCGTTCACCATGAGGAAGGTCCCCATGTCGAAGAATAACTCGTTGTCTTTCAATCCGCCTGCGGTGCCGAGTATGGACTTCTCATGGGAAAAAGTGACAGGAAGCGCGCTCCAGGCGTCTTTGTCAAAAATTTGCTGTATAGACCGAGGCAGATAATGGAGGTTCAAACGAAGTGATGAGACCCCTTGTGCCATGAGGTGCTCGATCGTCCTTATCAGCAGAGGCTTCCCGAGCACCGGGACTGCCGGCTTTGCCCGTTCGAGAGTCAGGGGCCTCAGTCTGGTGCCGAATCCCGCAGAGAGCACCATTGCTTTCATGGGAGCGCTCTGTCCGTAAGAGTGCTTTGCTTCTCCTGGTGCCTCTCAAAAGCCAGATCGATCAGGGCTTCAACAAGATCGGAATAGGGGATGCCGGATTCTTCCCAGAGCTTTGGGTACATGCTGATGGAGGTGAAGCCTGGAAGCGTATTGATCTCGTTGACAATCACCTGATTCTTCGGGGTGAGGAACATGTCTACGCGAGACAATCCCGAGCCGTCGACGGCCCTAAAGGCTGCCAGGGCGACTGATTGGGCTTTGGCGAGCTCAGCGGGGGACAGATCTGCCGGTATGAGGAGCTCAGCCGTGTCCTGAAGATACTTTTCTTCGTAATCGTAGAAGTCGGAATGGGAGATTATTTCCCCGGCCACGCTTGCCCGAGCGGTATCGTTCCCCAGCACACCCACCTCGATCTCTCTTCCCGAAATCCCGTCCTCCACGAGGATCTTTCTGTCGTACGATGCAGCCATCTCGACAGCTCTCGGAAAACCTGACGGATCGTTGACCTTGGTGATCCCAACGGAAGACCCCAGATTTGCAGGTTTGACAAAGACGGGAAAACGGCTCGACTTAAGGCGCTCGAGAACGAGAGACCGGTTGTTCTTCCATTCAGTCCTCAGGAACCAAAAGAACGGGCCTACTGTCAGACCGTTGTCTCGAAAGGCTCCTTTCATCAGGACCTTGTCCATTCCTGCCGCGGAAGCCAACACTCCACATCCCACGTAGGGGAGATTCGCCATCTCCAACAGGCCTTGAATGGTTCCATCCTCTCCATATGTTCCATGAAGCACAGGAAATACGACGTCTACGGCAAGAGGCTGGACCTGCATGGCATCACCGATCCTTAGAAAGCCTCCGTGGGCTGGGTCCGGAGAAAAGATGAGCCGCTCGCTTTCGGACAGCTCTGGTTCAGGACGGAAGGAAGAAGCGTCTGCAGGCCGTTTGTACCAGGCCCCCTCCTTGGTTATGAGAACAGGAACGACTTCGTAGCGTTCCCTCTTCATCGCCGAAAATACGGACGCTGCAGATCGCAGCGAGACTTCATGCTCAGCGGAACGCCCCCCATAGATGAGGGCAACCGTTATTTTCCCTGATGGCATGATACCTCCCACACTTCCTATGGTTGTTCGTGAGAAGGGGTTTGGACGTGCAGCAATGCCCCTTGCCGAACCCAGGGCAGCCAAACTGGCACTTCAACTTCACCCATGGAGCCGTGACAACGCTGCGGGGGTCTACTTGCTTGACAGCGGTGGCTCCCACCTCGATGGCCCGAGCGCAGTATTGTTCTAAGTCGTTATCGATATCGATCATTCTTCCTCTACTGAGAGGGCTCAAGGATGATGTGGTCATGGCATGGCGCTCCGACGATCTGCAGATGTCTCAGAAAGGTGGCACCGCGGCCACCCGGTGTGCACGATGTCACGCTCCCTGCCCAGCCTCGTGAGAGGATGCTCCGAACATCATACCACAGGTCTGGTCATCCTTACACGGTCTGGTGATCCTTTGCTGCCTGGGAGCTCGAAGCAAAGTCCGCGAACGGCTTGTTGGAGGCTGGAGTTGTTGACGTCACTGGAGAAGAAGTCTATTATGAGAAAAAACGTGGCTTCCAACCAATGGCGAGACCTGCCGGATTCAGCGAGACGTTCATCATTGACGTGGATGTGGGAGGGACGTTTACCGATGCGATCGTCTCTTCCCGTTCAAGAAGTCTCTTTATCAAGGTCGATACTACCCAGCACGAGTTAAGCCTCTGTCTCCAGGAGGTGCTTCAACGAGCTGTAGCGGAGCTCGATCTTCCGGATGTGAGGTGTCTTCTGACGGCTACCACAGTAGCTCGGCTCTCCACCAGCCTTTCCACGAACTTTCTTGTCGAAGGGATAGGAGCCCAATGTGGTTTGATAGTGCCGCAAGGATGGAGAGGATCGTATATTTCGCACCTCCGTTCGATCAATTCGCCTTCTCTCAGGCTGGTAGAAGAGATGATTGCCGAAGTCTCATTGAACGGACCACAGGGAGCAATAGACCAAGTTCTCGAAGACGAAATCCGTGACTCAGTCCAAAAACTTTTGGAGAGAGGCGTATCTATCATCGTGGTAAGCGTAGCGACCGGTGAAGCGTGGGCTCAAGTCGAGCAGATGATCAAGCAGGTAATTCTGAGATACTATCCCTCTCATTTCATCGGATCCTTGCCCGTGCTGCTTAGCAGTCAGATTAGCTCCAGCCCGGACTTCTTCGAGCGCACGAACACCGCTGTCCTCAACGCATATTGTCACAGGCCGATGGCAAACATTTTCTATCAAATCGAGGACTTCTTGAGGAAGGAAGGCTATCCGTATCCGTTGTTGGTGGTTCATTGCAATGGGGGAAGTGCCCGAGTCGCGAAGACCAGAGCTATTCTGACTATCAATTCGGGCGCTGCCGCAGGAGTGTTGGGCGTTGGGAGGCTTGCCGGGGAATACGATCTAGAGAATGTGATTTCCGTAGATGTCGGTGGCACAACAACGGAGATCGGTCTGCTGCTGGATGGAGAAATCGATTACGGCACGTGGGAAGACGATGGCAATCCCCCGGTTGATCTGCCTCGTCCAGTGGCTCTGTCATTAGGTCTCGGCGGTGGCTCGCTGGTACGTATGGGGCAATCGGGAGAGCTCCTTGTGGGTCCACAGAGCGCAGGCGCTTTTCCCGGTCCCGCGTGTTACGAGCTTGGAGGGACGATTCCGACTCTTACCGACGCCTACCTAATTCTCGGGTACCTTGACCAGCACTACTACCTTGGTGGAGCTAAGAAGATAAACCTCGACCGAGCGGTTCGAGCCGTCACAGAGCATCTAGCAGTGCCTCTAGGCGTATCGTGCGAAGAGGCCGCTCTGCGGGTCAAGAAGCGAGCCCTGGAGATCCTGGGCAAAACTGTGACTGCAGTCATGGAAAGAACCGGGGTCCAAGAAGAAGAGTTCGCTCTCGCTGCTGTAGGGGGCGCCGGAGGATGCGTCGGTCCGGAGCTCTTTGCCCGTCTTCGCATGAAGAAGATGCATTTTTTCCGACACGGTGCGGTCTTCGGAGCATACGGAAGCAGCGGCATGGACGTAGTGCACCTTTACGAGCATCGGTTCCACCTGAGTTGTTTCGGCCGACGGTCAGAAGCTCAGAAGAACGCAAAGATCGTGAATGCCGTGGTGGCCGATATCCAGCGCCTCGCGTGCAAAGATATGCGAGGCGAAGGGTTCCGCGGCGAAGACATTCGATTCGACGTTGAGGCCGAATTTATGACGCCAAATGGGAGGATCCCGGTACGTACCAGGATGCCAAGCCCGTTTCTTTGGCCTTCACGGGATTGGCCCACCATTGCCGAGCGAGTTGCTGTCAAGCTCAAAGACGAGAATCCCGAGACTTGGGAGACCATCACGCTCTCGAGGCTCTTCGTGAGGGCCAAGGCCCACCTGCCAAGGAATGAGAACGGAGCGGATTCCTTTATAACGCGGAATCCGAAGGGAAAGAATTCCTTCAAAGGTACTCGTGCCGTGTACGGCGATTCCGGAACGTGGCTGGAATATCCCGTGTACGAGTGGGATCTGTTGCCTGCACCGTTGATCATGAAAGGACCGGCAATCCTGGAGGCATCCCATACCACCGTGCTCTTGCCTCCCGGCACGGTGCTCGAATTGGATCAGAACCTCAATGGAACGGTCCGGTTGATCGGAAGTGACAATGAAGATCAGAATCACGGAATACCTGGACATAGATGTCCGGACTGAACACTGGTGCTGCAGCCGATGTGGCCATCAGCTCTGGAGCGCACGGGACAATTACAAGAAGGGTTGTATCGTCGGAGAACGAGACCCTCGATCGATCTATCCTCCAGTCCTCGATGGTGAATTCACGTTCTCACCCGATCCGGAGTGGATTCGAATTGTGGAGTTCTACTGTCCCCAATGCGGGACAATGATTGAGAACGAGTTTCTCCCTCCGGGACACCCTCCTACTCACGACATCGAACTGGACATGGATGCTTTCAAGGAAAGGCACACAGGCAAAGAAGAATGAATCCCATGACTCCCAACAGCATAGACATCGACGTGGGAGGCACGTTCACCGATTGCTATGTGCACCATCAGGGAAGGGTGGTGAGCGCGAAATCTCCCACCACGGGATTCGATTTGTGGGTGGGATTCTTTCGAGCCCTGACGGAAGCGGCGAAAGCTCTCGATGTGCAATTCCATGCCCTCCTCCATCAGACGAACGTCATTCGGTACTCGACGACGTTGGCGATGAACAAGCTGCTCGAACGAAAAGGACCGAAGCTCGGACTCATCACTACCAAGGGATTTGAAGATTCGGTGCTAATAGGTAGGGGAGCCCAGTGGGATGACGGGCTATCCAAGCGGGAAAGTAGAAATCTGGCTTCAGTACGGAAGCCTGAGCCGCTGATCCCGAGAAGGTGGATAGTCGGCGTCAAAGAGCGGATCGATCATGCAGGGAGGATTCTAAGACCACTGGATGAAGAGGACACGAGAAGGAAGATCGTAGACCTCATGGGCTGGGGCGTGAGAGGCATTGTGGTTTCTTTGCTCTGGGCTCATCGCAATCCGGTCCACGAGCTGCGCATCAGGGAGCTCATCGAGGAAGAGTACCCGCAGAGTTGCTTGGGAAGCCTCAATGTGGTTCTCGCCCATGAGCTACAGCCGAAGAAGGGGGAGTACCAGCGGACTATAACTGCGGTGCTGAACTCCTATCTTCACGAGTCCATGGCTCGCGACCTGTTGAGCATTCGAGCCGAGCTCAGAGAGATGGGGTATGCCGGTCCCCTCCTCATGGTTCACAACTCTGGTGGAATGGCAGAATTGAGTAAAACTCGCGCAATTGACACGTTCAACGGGGGACCAATAGCGGGTATTGTCGGAAGTCTAGAGATCGCGAAGTTGTACGGTTTTGAGAATGTCATCACTACGGATATGGGGGGAACCAGTTTCGATGTAGGTGTCGTTACGGAAGGACGCCCCCACTTCTTTGAGGTTCGCCCAACGATAGATCGGTGGATGGTAAACACAACCATGATCGCTGGGAAGTCCATCGGAGCAGGCGGAGGCTCTATCGCCCGCATCAACGAATGTTTAGGAAATCTGCTCGAAGTCGGCCCTCTCAGTGCCGGCGCAATGCCGGGCCCGGCATGTTACAATTTGGGCGGATCAGAACCTACGGTAACGGACGCTGATGTGGCACTGGGCTACATCAATCCCGCCTATTTCCACGGTGGGAAGATTAAGCTCGACCGAGAGCTTGCTTTGAAAGCCATCGAAGCGAAGGTAGCCCGTCCGCTCGGCATGACCGCCGAACAGGCGGCGTTTGCAATAAGGACCCTTGTTGACGGCAACATGGGAAACCATCTCTTCAAGGAAACAGTGCTTCGCGGTCACGACCCGAGGGAATATATTCTGTTCAGCTTCGGAGGAGCCGGACCGACTCATTGCTGCGGTTATGCTTCTGTGGGCCAAATCGATAGATTGATAGCTTTCCCGTTTTCACCGGTATTCTGCGCGTATTCAGGATCGCTGATGGACATCCGACATGTGTACGAGGTCTCTCGGCGATTGAGCGTTCTCAGACCGGGTCAGAAAGACCCCGTTCTTGACCTCGATGAGTTCAACAAGACTGTCAGGAAGCTTATAGGCGAGGCATTTGCAAACGCCAAAGCAGAAGGCCTGGATCCTGGAAAACTCGTCTTCATCCTGGAGCTTGACATGAAGTATGGAGGGCAATTGCATTTCAAGAGAACGACCTCTCCAGGGCTCCTGTTGGTGAACATGCAAGAAGTCGAAACGCTTCTGACCACATTCGGCGAGGATTATGCTCATTCGTTCAGTCCCGCGGGAGTGTTTCCCGAAGGGGGAGTCAGCATAGAGAATTTTGTGTTGCACGCCATCTATCCCCTCAAGAAGCTCAGCCTTCCGTCGTATCCCTCCAAATCGTCAAAGGTGAATCGACAAGCGAAAAAGGGGTGGAGAAACGTCTACTGGGACAACGAGAAGGAATTCGTGAAGACGCAGATCTACGACAGCAGCGAGTTGTGTGCCGGCAACGTCATCGAAGGTCCGGCGGTCATTGAGGCCCAGCATACAACCCTGGTTCTGCCCGATGGCGCCACCCTCCGCATGGATAAGCATTTGAATGCAGTCATCGATTTGACGAATTAAGTGGCAGGCCCCAATGGAGATGCGGACATGATCCTGGACATGACTTTCACCGAGAGATTGAAGCCGGAACCGTTTGATCCCGTAGATCTGGAGTACATGCAGCGCCTTGACAGCGTCGATTTTGAGATTGCAGCGGAAAAGCTCAACATGATTGTTGAGGAAGCCAAAGACATCTTTGTGCGGAGCGGTGTGTCGAGCATGCTGCGATCCGGAGATGTTGCGGTAGGTATATACACCGCTAAGGGTGACATGGTCACGGCTGCATGCGGTTCATATTTGTACGCCGTATGCGGTCAACCCCAGATCAAGTACATCTGTGCACGTTGGAAAGACCATCCCACCGTGGGAGTAAGGCCCGGTGACATATTCTACGCAAATGACGCTGTATACGGCGGTGTCCACAATCCCGATCAGTTCGCGTTTATTCCCATTTTCTATGGCGATCGTCTAATCGCGTGGGCTGCTGCAGCCTGTCATCAGCCCGAAACAGGAGCTTGCGAGCCTGGAGGTATGCCCGTAAGCGCCAGAACCAGATATGACGAGGGACTTAAATTGAGTCCTATCAGGATCGGTGAAGATTTCGTGCTGCGTGAGGACCTCCTGGAGATGATGGCCAACATGGTTTCGCGAGCACCCCACATGCAACTCATCGATTTGAAAGCTCGGGTGCTAAGTTGCGACCGGGTGAGGATTCGCGTGGAACAACTGGCCAAGGACAAGGGACCGGAGTTTCTCATGGGGGTTTTCACCAGAGTGATAGCCATGACTTCGGAAGCGGCCCGGGCTAGGATATCGAGCTGGGTCGATGGTACGTTTCGAAGCGTTGTTTTTACGGACCATATAGGTATCGACGAAGGACTCGTGCGAGGCAAATGCACTCTGATCAAGCGAGGAGAAAGACTCCATTTCGATTTCACGGGTACCTCACCGGAGACACCGGGGCCGTACAATGCGTTCAAGCATACAATGGTTGCTCACTGCGCCATGTACCTCTATGGCTTTCCTTTCAATGACCTGCCTCTGTCTGCCGGTATATGGGAGCCCATCGATTTCACCGTGCCGCGAGGAACCTGCCTCAATGCCAATCCGGAATCGGCAGTCGCGAACTCCGTGCTCGTCTGCAGCCTTGCCATGTGCCTGACCCACTTGACGATGTCCAAGCTTCTCTTTGCATCAGGGCAGATCGATCAGGCTACCGCTCCATACGGAAACAATGGTGACGCGTACGTCATGTCCGGAAGTAACCAATGGGGGATCCCGTTTACTGACATGCTGGCTTATCCGCTCACCTGCGAAGGGGGAGGTGCCCGCCATAATTCCGACGGAGTCGACGCGTGGGGTTTTCCCTGGGGGCCGTGGGGAAGGGGTCCGGATGTCGAAGAGGAAGAGGATGAACGTCCGCACGTGCATCTCTTCCAGAAGATTCTTAAGGATTCGTGCGGACACGGCAAGTATCGAGGGGGAGCAGGGATTACGGTGGCCTGGATGGTTCAGGGAGCTCCCGCCGCGGTTTACCAATCAATCGTGAAGTCGTCCCGGGTGCAGGCTCTCCAATCGTTTTTCGGAGGATATCCTCCGCCCACCCATCCGGGCATCCAACTGCGAAATACCGGGATACCAGACCGAATGAGGCTCGGATCCGCGGACATTCCCGCGGATGTTTATGAGCTTGTGTTAGACGAATCTCTCAGGGGTCTCTGTGAAGTTACCACGAATTTGCGGAAAGCGATGCCCTTTGCAGAGGGAGACGTCTTCGTCGGATGCTCCCACGGAGGAGTTGGATACGGCGATGTTCTGGAACGGGACCCGGCTCTCGTCATGGAAGACGTGCAGAACGGGATCATTTCCGACTGGGTGGCCCGGAATGTGTACTGTGTGGCATACGATCCGGTTACCATGACGGTACTCCGAACGGAAACGCAAGAACAGAGGAATGCGGCAAGGAAAGCCCGCCTGGCGTCCGGCCGCTCTTACCAGAGCTTCTTTGCCGAATGGGCTGACATTAAGCCCCCCGACAATATCCTGAAATACTATGGAACCTGGCCGGATGCGGCCTCGGGAGCGAGAGAGGAGAATGAAGACCAGGGCCATCCCCCCACGGCAACTCTGAATTCTTTGACCAATAGGCCAGACCATGAGGACACATGACGTGCCACGAACGGATGCTCGGAATCCGAGAACGATCTTGGTGATCGAAAGCGACGGATACTGTCGTTTCTTCTTTGATGAGGTTCTCCGTCAGGGAGACCTGTCAATTGTCATCGCAGCCGACACCGTGAGCGGGAGCAGGATGCTGGAAGAGCGCGATTTCGACGCGGTAATCGTAAATCTTCCCACGTTCAGTCAATCCCAACTTGCCTCGGTAAGCATACTGGCACAGGGCAACTGCCGGGTACCTATCATTGCAGTTTCGGAGAGATTTGAGGTCGACTTCGCGGTCGAAGTGATTCGTAGTGGCGCATTTGACTACTTGACGAAGCCGTTCAACAACATTGCCCGCTTGGAAAGCGCCCTCCGAGAAGCATTTGCCAAACGCGATCGGGCCAGGGAAGCAGCGCACCTGAGCCAAGCAGAAGTGCAATCCCACGGCCTGATGGGGAGCAGCAAGCCCCTCAGGGAGCTCCTTGCAGTTATCAACCAGATTGCCGCGCTCAACGTGAGCGTGCTCATAACGGGCGAGAGCGGTACCGGCAAGGAGCTCGTAGCTCGCGCAATCCACGTCCGAAGCAACCGCAGCAGCGGGCCGTTCTTTGCCGTCAACTGCGGAGCATTGCCCGAGGGACTTGTGGAAAGCATGCTGTTCGGTCACGAGAAAGGGGCTTTTACCGGAGCAGTGAGCGCTTCCCCGGGTTTCCTGGAAAAGTCGAGAGGAGGAACCCTTTTCCTGGATGAGGTGGGCGAGCTCAGCCCGAAAGCGCAGGTCACTCTCTTGAGATTCCTCGAAGAGCGCGAGTTCCTCCGAGTGGGAGGCACCAAGACTCTTCATTCCGACGCTCGCATCATCGCGTCCACGAACAGGGACCTGGAAAGGGAGGTTGCTGAACACCGATTTCGAGCCGACGTCCATTTTCGCCTGAACGTAGTACATCTGAAGGTGCCGCCTCTGAGGAAGCGCAAAGACGATATTATCAATCTTGCCCGCTACTTCATGAAGAAATTCAGTCTATCCAATGCCGTGCCAGTACGAACGCTCTCGCCTGAAGCGGCACGAGTGCTCGAACGATACGATTGGCCGGGAAACGTCCGTGAGCTGGAAAATCTCATCGAGGGATTAATGGCAATCCTTCCAAGTTCCACTCAAACAATCAGTGACAGGGACATCCTCGCGTACTCGGATAAGATCCGGCGGTTTGCAGGAGAATCCGAGGGCAACGAATCGATCTCGTCGCTCGCGAATTTGACTCACCGTCAGGCCGTGGAGCAGTTCGAAACTACGTACCTCAGAGCAGTCCTGGATGCCCACGAAGGGAATGTCACCCGAGCGGCAAAGGCTGCGGACATTCATCCGGTAACGTTTCATCGGAAGCTCCGAAAGTTAAAAGCAGTACGTTCAGGTCGCGGGGACATTCGTCGCAGTTGAAAGCTAGTAAGCGTTCGATGGCCTCCTCTTCATAACAGAGATCGAAGTTTCCCAAACGGCCCTGCAGACATTTCCGACGACTCTACGATAGCACAATCGCATCACTGTAGCAATATTGCTAGTGGGCTAACAATGCGACATTACAAAGGATGTCATCCATCCTAGCCGGAATGATACTCTCATCGGTCGATGACTCCCGAGCCATCCTCACCACTGACCCCATCGCGGCCATAATCGACAGGCCCTAACTTGCTGATTTTCTGACAGTTAACTGTCGCAAGCCAGCTCGCCTCTCTCCTTCGCAGCCTGGCACGAATGTTGCCTAGTATCCTGAACGAGGCATGAACGAGATCGTCCGGTCCTTTATCTCTCCCATCATCAGGGAACTTAGTGGACGATTTCACAAACACGCTGCCGTTTTCACTGCAACACGGTTGACTCGATTGCGGTGGCACGCGGCAAGAATGGCGGCGAGGGCGGGTTTGAATCCCGCACCTACGGGCACTGCTACGGTACTCCTGGGGCAAAGCCGACGCGCCCTACCGCGAGGATCTCCGCGCGAACTTCCCATAGCGCCGGCGTCTCGCCGGTATTCTTGTTTTGAACTGGCCTTGAGGGATGGGCGGATTTAGAGCCTGTCCCAATGCAGGGCAGGTTTGAAGCCTGCGCTTTTTCTCACAGCCTGTTCGAAGAAATGGGTAAAGGAGGGAATTCACGTATGGGATTCACTGCTGACATCGACACCGGCGGCACATTCACTGATGGCTTGTTCACGAACGGCCACGAGATCAAACGGGTCAAGGTGGACACCACCCCCCATGATCTCACCGTAGCATGGATCAATTGCCTCAGACAGGGTGCCGCCCAGTTCGGCTTTTCCACGATCCGCGATTTCTTGGAAAAAGTCGACATCATGCGGTGGTCATCCACCGTTGCGACAAATGTCATAGCCGAGCGCAAGGGGCCAAAGCTCGGCCTCTTCGTGAGCGAGGGAAAACAGAAGTCCTTGTATTCGGCCTTGCAGAAGAGCCCGGCCGTGGGTTTTCTCGTTGAAGAATCGAATATCGAGGCTGTGAGACTGCCCCTCAACACCGAGGATCTTCTCTTGCGAATCCGGCACCTCCTCGAAAAGGGCGTCCGTCGCATATGCATCAGCCTTGGGAACGGGCTGCGTCATGACGAAGAAGCTACGATCAAAAAGGTTTTCGAAGAGCAATATCCTGACCACTACCTGGGCAACGTTCCGCTTCTTCTCGGTCGAGATGTCCTCAAACATCAAGACGACATGACCCGCACACATATGGCTCTCATGAACTCGTACGTTCATGGCCCTATGGCAGTGACGATGTTCAAAGCCGAGGATGAGCTGAGGCAACGAGGATTCCTCAAACCTTTGCTGGTAGGGCACATAGACGGCGGTGTTGCTCGAGTCTCCAAGACCAAGCCTGTGGACACTATCGAGTCGGGTCCAATCTTCGGTATCCACGCAGGCGCCTACTGGGCCCGGCTCTACGAGCTTCCTCATGTGTTGACGTTGGACGTGGGTGGCACCACCACAAAGGTGGGGCTCGTAGAGAACTTTAAGCCCGCTGTATCAAGAGATCCTGATATCTTCGGGATCCCTTTGAAGCAGCCCATGCTTGATCTGCGCAGCATTCCCCTCGGTGGCGGGAGCGTGGCACGAGGAAATGCAAAGGAGGTTCACCTCGGACCGAAAAGTATGGGAGCCTATCCTGGCCCCGCCTGTTACGATCTTGGAGGCAGCGAGGCCACTCTGACCGATGCGTACGTATCTAACGGCTTCATCGACCCCGCATACTTTTCCGGAGGAACAAAGAAACTGAGCTCCTCGAGGTCAGAGAAAATGATCGTGGACAAGGTCGCCACTCCCATTGGTGTGGATCTTCAAGTCGCGTCATACAGGATTGCATCAACTGCCACAGACATGGTCGCACAGGAGCTTAATCGCGCCATATCGAAGACTAAGAGATCTGCGGCCCAATACGTCCTGTTCGCGTTCGGGGGCAACGGCGGATTGTTGGGTTTGGAGGCAGCCAAGAAGGCGGGAATAAACAAAGCGTACTTCTTTTCATACGGCTCTGTCCTGAGCGCTTTCGGGTCTTCCGTAGCAGACGTGTCCCACACCTATGAACATTCGGCGACGATTCCCATCACCCAGACCGCACACGTGGAACAAGCCCTGGAGTGGATGAGAGAGGAGGCTCGGCTAGATATGGAAGGCGAAGGATTCGATCCCACCAGCGTATCAGCGGAGCTGGAGCTCGTTCTCTTCGATGAGAGAAACAGGGAGAAAGTTTTTTCGGTCACCTCCCCTTGGGAGATCGGGGAGCCCCGTCACCGGAAAACCATCAAAGACTCTCTCGATGAATCGAGCCTGGGTGACACCCCCGAACAATGGTGTATCGACATAGTGCGGCTCCGGGTGAGCGCTCCCCTATTGAAGCTCGACCCGTCGAGCTGGGCAGACCAGGGTGAGGATGCGTCTGGTGCTCTCAAGGGAGAACGGGACGTCTGGCGAGGAACCGAGAAAGTCGCTACCAAGATTTACGATTGGGACAGGCTCAATACGGGAAACATAGTGATCGGTCCCGCAATCATCGAGAGTGTGGACACCACGTACGTTGTGAATCGCGGCTGGGAGTTTGTCATGGATCGTTACCGCAATGGCGTTTTGACGAGGAGGGCCTGACATGGGACGACGCGTATCTGTCACCGAATACCTGGAGCTCGACGTAGATGAATGCACATGGCACTGTGCTTCGTGCGGTCGTGCGCTGGTAGACGCGGAAGAAAATTACAAGAGAGGATGTCTCGTCCACAATCGAGATCCTCGTGAAATCCACAACGCTGTGTACGAGGCAGATTTCAACTTCGCTCCCGATCCCTCCTGGGTGAGAATCCTTGAGTTCTATTGCCCCAGTTGCGGCACACAGATCGAAACCGAGTATCTCCCGCCGGGACATCCTGTTACTCACGACATCAATATTAATGTCACAACGCTGAGAGCCAGGCTCGATAGTGGTGAGCTTGCATTGGTCAACAAGAAGCTGGAGGTGAGATCGTGAATACCATCGATATTGACGTGGGCGGAACCTTTACCGATCTCGTGATGAATTACAACGGAAAGACCATCTTGAAGAAGATGCCTACCACTCCGTACGATCTTTCCGTCTGTTTCTTGAATGTGATCGAAGAAGCGAGCCGTGAGCTGGACCAGGATTCGGATCAATGCCTGCCCAAGATTGATCTCCTTCGCTACTCCACAACCGTGGCAATGAATAGGCTTATCGAACGTAAGGGACCTGCTTTGGGCCTCATTACCACTGAAGGCCATGAGGACTGCATTCTTATCGGCAGAGGTGCGCAATGGGTTGACGGAACTCGCGTCTCTGAGAGGCGGAATCTGGCCATGCAGAAAAAGCCTGTGCCGCTCATCGCGAGGGAATACATCGTGGGCGTCAGTGAGCGCATCGATTCGTTTGGCAGCGTTATAAGGCCCCTGGACAAGAGCGATGTCCGCCGAAAGATACATTACCTGGTAGACAAGGGGGTTCGAGGCTTTGTGGTTTCGCTCCTTTGGTCGCAGGTCAATCCAGCTCACGAGAAGATGATCAAGCAGATCATTCGAGAAGAATACAAGGAATTCTATCTCGGATACTTGCCAGTCGTGCTCGCAAGCGACGTGATTGGACGCTCGGGAGAGTACCAGCGGACCATGACAGCGATTCTCGATGCGTATCTGCATCGAGCCATGCAAATCGAGCTGTCCGCCATGTGGGACAAGTTGAGAGAATATAACTATTCCGGACCCTTCATGATGGTTCACAACTCCGGCGGCATGGCAGAAGTCTTCAAAACGGATGCTGTCAGGACGTACAGCGCGGGTCCAGTGGCTGGCTTGATCGGATCGTACCGGCTGGCGCAAGAACTTGGATTCCGCAACGTCATAGCGACGGACGTGGGCGGAACGAGCTTTGACGTTGGCCTCGTGGTCGAGCAGAACGTGAGGAATTACGAGTTCAGGCCCATACTTGATAGCTGGATGGTGGGGATCACCATGCTCCAGACAATGTCCATTGGTGCTGGAGGAGGGTCCATCGCGTGGATTAACGAGACGCTCGGCAATCGCCTGGAAGTGGGACCGCAGAGTGCGGGGTCTTACCCGGGTCCTGTCTGTTACGACCAGGGGGGAGAAGATCCTACCGTGACCGATGCAGATCTCGTGCTCGGCTACATTGATCCTGACTACTATTTCGGCGGCAGAATGCCTCTTAACAAGAGTAGGGCCGAAGAGGCCATCCAAAGCAAGATAGCGGACCCACTCGGGATATCGGCAGCAGAGGCTGCTCTCCTCATCCGCAGGATCGTTGATGCAAACATGTCAGCCGCAATCAGAAAGGAGATCAACCTGCGGGGGTACGACCCGAGGGATTTCGCCCTCTTTGCCTTCGGAGGAGGAGGCCCCACCCACGTCGCCGGGTACATGGGCGAGCTTCCCGTGTCCGTGATTTTCCCCTTCTCGCCGGTCTTCTCCGCTCTCGGTTCGTCCGTCATGGACATTAAGCACATCTATGAACGCTCCCGAAGGTACGTCCTCATGGAGCCCCACACCCGAAAATTCAACACCGATTATGCGGACTTCAACAACGTGGTCGCCGACCTGGTTGAGAAAGCGAAAAGAGAGCTCGTGGGCGAAGGACTGCCGGTGCAAAACGCTGTTTTTCAGCTCGAGCTCGACATGCTGTACGGCGGCCAGGTTCACCGGAAAAGATCGAGCTCGCCTGTTCTTTTCGTCAAATCTCCCGCTGATATAGAGGCAATCTACAAAGAGTTCGAGAGGGAGTTCAGCGAGACCTTCAGTCCCCTCGTCGTACATCCCGAGGGTGGGGTGTACGTGGAAAGCTTTGTGGTCACGGCGTCGATCCCCGCTCGGAAGCCTGAGCTTCCAAGCTACGATTTGCGGAGCCCAGACGCTGGGGCCGCTTTGAAGGGTAAACGACCGTGCTATTGGGGTAACGGAGGATATGAGGAGACCGCGGTGTACGACTACGATCTGCTCAGCGCGGGCAATGAAGTTGCGGGACCGGCTATTTTGGAAGCCGAATATACTACCGTGGTGATCCCGCCCCAATACAAGTGCTCTATAGATCAACACCTGTTCGGACGTATTCAGCGAGCATAACCCTAGGCAAGGAGGTTTGCGAAATGGCAATTTTGACTCCTGAAGAGAAGCTGGCCATGCTCAAGCCAGAGCCGCCCGACGAGGATGAAATACGGTGCGTGGAATGGCTTGCTCCGGGCGACTACGAAGTCGGCTTTGAACGCATGAACAATATATTGGATGAAGCTATGGAGGTATTCGTCAGATCGTCCCGCAGCTCGAT
>CAYZET010000003.1:32078-35266 GCA_964477215.1 uncultured Syntrophaceae bacterium
GGTGGCCGTGTTCACAGCAAAAGGCGATCTGGCAAACGCCAGTTGCGGCACGTTTCTTCACGCGGTCATCCAGCCTGTGCTCTTCAAGTTTATCCTGAAAACATACAAAGAGAATCCCGGCATATACGATGGCGACATATGGTTTACCAACGACGCTTTGTATGGTGGTATTCACAATCCGGACGTGGTCGTGAAAGTACCCGTGTTCTATGAGGGAGAGCTCATCGCATGGACTGGCGCGGCGGTCCACACAACGGAGACAGGAGCGAGCGAGCCGGGAGGCATGCCCATCACGGCCAACGCCCGTTTCCTTGAAGGCATGAACTTTCCTCCATTCAAGATCGGTGAGAATTTCCGAATACGAGACGACTTCATCGAAGTGATGGGTGCATTCGGCATCAGGGCGCCGCAGATGGTGATCATCGATCTAAAGGCCAGGGCTACGGCGGCTGATAGGGCTCGAAGAAGGATTGTCGAGTTGTGCCAGGAAAAGGGCGTCGATTATGTGAAGGGCATCCTGAGAAAGATGCTCATGGTGGCCGAAGAGGGGGCGCGCAAGAAGATACGAGCTTGGGCCGACGGCACGTACAGGTGCGTGAACTTCTCCGACGGAGTGGGGTTAGAGACAGGTCTCGTGCGCTCCAGCTACCTCACTCTCAGGAAGAAGGGGGACAGCCTCACCATGGATTTTACGGGAGTGTCCCCGGAGAATCCCTACTCGTACAATGCCCACGTGCAGGCTGTGGTTGGCCACATCTCAAACTACGTGTTCGAGTACGTATTTCACGATCTTCCCGTGAGCAGCGCGACGTTCGCATCCATAGACTTTGTTTTCCCGGCCGGATCCTGCCTTAACCCTGATGCGCGTGCTGCCACCAGTTGTGCAGTAATGATCTCTACAGGGGTCATGAGCGGACTGCACAACTGTTTTAGCAAGATGATGTTCAGCAGTGCCGACATGTGGTCTCAAGCGTCGGCCTCCCAAGGAAACGCCGGAAATGCTATGGTGCTGGCGGGCCTTTCTCAGTGGAACCTGCCCTTTGCCGACATGCTTGCATATTCACTCAACAGTGAGGGCCAGGGCGGCAGGCCCACCATGGATGGGGTCAATGCGTTCGGCTTTCCGTGGTGTGTTTACGGTCGGACTCCCGACGTAGAAGAAATGGAAAACGATTTGCCCATGCTCATCCCGCTGTCCAACCACTGGAAAGACTCCTGCGGACACGGGAAATATCGTGGAGGAGTAGGGACGGTTCAGATATGGGTTGCGCATCACACGCCCCAGGTCTTCTTTATGTCCATTTCCGACAACAGCAAAATGCAAACTCCCCAAGCTTTGTTCGGCGGATACGCTCCATGCACCGTGCCGGGGATAAGCGTTGTGGGGGCAGATATCCTTGAGCGCATGCGGAATAACGATCCGGAGTTCTCTCTTGATCCGTTCCAAATGCTGGCGAACAGGACAATCTCCGGTGACTGGAAACATGAGTTCTTTGCTCGGGCTACGCGCATGTTCCAGAAGGGCGATGTGATCACCTTCGGTTTTGCCACGGGGGGCGCAGGATACGGAGACCCCCTCGATAGAAATCCCAAGGCCGTGATGCAGGACCTGAAAGACCAGATCATATCGGACTGGACAGCAGAGAACGTGTATAAGGTAGTGTACAACAAATCTACCCTGAAACTCGACGAGGAAGCCACGGCCGAGGCGCGGCGGAAGGAGAAGGAGGCCAGGCTTCAGAGAGGCAAGTCGTACGATGAGTTCGAGACGGAATGGAAGGAGCTGAAAGTCGACGAATCGATCCTCAAGTTCTATGGCAAATGGCCTACGGGTGAAGTAGTTGCTCCTGTTATTCGCATGTGATCGATCGGAAGGAGGGACTCAGGCGCCTAGTGGCGCCTGAGTCAAATCATGGTGGAGCGCATTCAAGACGGGGCCGGGACCAATTCGGACACCGAGCCCCATGACGGGCCGCGTTAAAAGAATGTTCGAGTGCCCCTATCGTGTGCAAGGCCATGGCTCACTGAGTACACGATGGCCAAAATAATGTCGCGCATTCGCGGCAATGCGGTTGACCTACATATGGTACGGCCCATTGATGTTTGTGGCAGGGGTAGGGGCGGGTTTCAAACCCGCCCTTCCCTGAACAGAGCTGAACCGAATACGCAACCGTATTTACCTGAAAGTCCCCTGATTACCGGCGAGACACCGGCGCTACGAAGACAAGAGTAGGGCGGCCCGTGGCCGCCATCGACGGGTCCCGCAAGCCACGGGATTCTACTGGATTCCGGCGTACGCCGGAATGCCGCGGACTTTCTTGGTCCGTTAGGACTGCGAAGTCATGGACGTTTACTAAATGGCTCACTGAGTCACTCGCGAGGAGAATAATGGGCTCACGGGCAAAGAAGGAGCGTCTGAAGAAAGGTAGGCTGTTCGTTCCCTTGATCTTCTCGTTTGGTGCTTCTCTCGACGACCTTTCCGTCGAAGAGTTCTTGAGAGACCCAACGAAGATCTCAAATGCACTCAGAACCATCCAAGGCTATTTCAACGTAGACGGCGTCGCATCGTATGCCGACACCACGCTACTGGCAGAAGCCCTGGGTTGCCAAGTATCGATTTCCACCTATCCACCGACCGTCACTTCGCGGCGAGAATGGCCTCACGATATGGAGCAGCGAGTGGCTCGTCTTAGCGAGGCTCCACGCGTCGCCACTGCCCTTGAGGTGACGAGAAGGCTCAACATACTCCTCCCGGAATCGATCCTCTTGGGGCTCGTCACCGGTCCGCTTACGCTATGTAGTCAGTTGACCGGGACCCCTGTTTCCGGAATTTTAGACCAGCCCGAGTTGATCGCAGCGGCGGCAAAGGCCTCGCTGGCTCTTGCGAAAGCTATTGGAGACGCAGGTGTAGACATCCTCGTCGTGAGCGAGAGCGCTATACCGTTTCACGCACCGGAATTCAACAAGACCATAGCCAGGATCTACGCTCCCATCTGGAACACGGCAAAATTCTACGACATCTTGCCGCTCTTGCTGCTGGAGAACTTCTCAACTCAAGACGCAGACCGGTTGGGACGGGCTGTGGACGGGGTGCTCTATCCCGCGGAGGTGTTAGAGGGGCTTGCCAGGAAGCCCAGACACCTTTCTTTTACCGTGCCTGTTGAGCTGCTGGAAAAGGGGCCGGACGA
>CAYZET010000003.1:35276-38333 GCA_964477215.1 uncultured Syntrophaceae bacterium
AGTCAGCCAAGGTGATCCTCGTGACGACCGACAGGGAAGTTCCCCTCACGATCAACAAAGAGCTGATGATTCGTGGGGTCCAGACCATACGTGACCTGCTCAGAAGAAACCAATGACCTCGGGGCACCCGCCTTACGGGGGGCACGATTCGATCACCCTTTTCTGACAAAGTCGGCGCCCCCGTGGACAAGGGCGGTGGCTTCACATCAGGATCAATGCAAAGAACGCCCGAATAGACAATGAAGCGGAGGCCGAAGAAAATGGCACAATGGAGAACATATTGGTCGGAGAAATACGAGACCTGCTCTCCCGACGAGTATCGCAAGATCCAAACCGATGCGTTGCTCAGACAGTTGAGATATGTCCAGCAGCATTCGACATTCTATCAAGAAAAATTCCATAATGCCGGCGTAGAGATTGGGGGCATCAAAGAGCTGGAGGATCTCCATAAACTCCCCTTCACGGTAAAGACGGAGCTGCGGGACAGCCTCTCTGCTGCCCGTCCCTTGGGAAAGCACGCTGCTGCTTCCATAAGCGACGTCATACGAATCTACTCTACCAGCGGAACAACCGGTACCCCCACGTACATAGGGCTCACCGGTCATGACCGGGATGTCTGGCGCGAATCTGCCATGAGAGCCATGTGGACGTGCGGGATGCGGCCGTGCCATATAGTGCCGCTCCCTATAGGAACTTTTTTCATCGCAGCATCGTATGGGGAAGCCATTGAAGGATTGGGAGCGACACTCGTCCCGGTAGGCGTGGGTGCTACCGACCGACTGATCGGAGCAATCAAAAACCTGCGGGCCAATTTCATCCTGAGCACTGCATCATTTCCCCTGTATCTCATGGATTACTGCCGGAAAAAAGACATTGATCCCGGTTCCTTGGGACTGGCGGGCTTCATGGTGGGGGGAGAGCCTGGGGGCGGCATTCCCCATATCCGGCAACAAATTCAAGAGAGCTTCGGAGCGGTCGTCAGGGAATGTATGGGGAACGGAGACATGCTGGGTCTGATGTGGGCGGAATGTGAGCATGGGAATGGCATGCATTTCATAGGTCAGGGCATTTGCCACGCTGAAATCATAGATCCTGAGAATGGATCTAGCATTTCTATCCGGGATGGAGCCCAGGGGGAGTTAGTCTATACATCACTTGACAGGGAGTGCCAGCCACTTGTCCGGTTCCGTACGAGAGATCACGTGGTAGTTACGAAGACCCGCTGCGAGTGCGGACGGACAGGCTTCTGCATAAGCTGTATCGGTAGAACGGACGACATGCTTATTGTCTCCGGGGTGAACGTCTATCCATCAGCCGTAAGGGACGTTGTCGGATCCCTTGCCCCTCGCGTCACTGGTGAGATCGTCATTCTCCTCGATGAGCCACCGCCATCCGCCAAGCCCCCCCTGAAGATCAAGGTGGAACATGGCGAATCGCCGGGAGACTTGAAGGATCTGAAGTCCCTTATCGAAGGGACCTTGAGGGACAAGCTGATCTTCTCGTCACAGGTTGAGCTCGTCGGTCCAGGCTCTTTGCCCAAGTTCGAATACAAAGCAAAACTTGTCGAGAAGACATACGAGAAATGATGGTATTGAGTAACCGTTCTTCTATGAAAGGGAGGCACTTATACACGCGCCGAACTGGGTTTGGCACGAGGTATGGGCGCAGGACGGCCTGCATCTGAATGATTTTCGACAGTTCGAGAGATAGGAGTACATGATGCCCACCAGACACCTCGGCAGCGTTCGCTGGGCATGTGGCGACTGTCGCACATATCAGCCTGAACGCCGGTCCTGCCAATATGTCTGACAGTGTCCCCCCGCCTGTCACGAAGAATTCAGAATCGAAAGCGTCAGCTTAACGAACTGATCCTCGATAGTTCCTTTTCCAGAAGGAGCTCATAATGCTTCTGCGGACTTATAGGAATCCGTGTGTCCGTATTCGGCCTTTTCCCGTTCCCAGATTTGGTCGAAGAGGGCTCGTACCCGTTTGCCGTAATCGTCCAACTCCGCCTTTATCTTGGTTCTCACGTCTTCGGCCCCTTCGTGAGTCCCGTAGGCTCCGCACTTATTACACACGTCCCTGAAAACATGGGGATTGTCGATGATCATGCAGGGAGTTAATAGATTCTCCGAATAGGGTTGCAGGGAGCGAATGTATCTGAAGAAGTCACTGTTCAGGACCTCTGCCAGGCTCTTGTCGTAGATCTTTTCTACGGCTACGTGAGTAAAAACGCAGGGTTCCACGTCGCCTCGCGGGGTGATATGGAGGTAGTTCCTGCCCCCTGCTATGCATCCCCCGACGTACGGGGCGTCGTTCCAGAAGTCTGCGATGAAGATCGGGAACTCACTTCTGAGTGCTTGACCTCGTTTTCTGAGATATTCCCGCTGCTCCGGGGTGGGCATCAGCGAAACGTCAGGATTTTGTCCGACCGGCATGAAGAGAAAGTACCACGCAATCATCACGCCTGTTTCATGAAGATGTTGGAAGAACTCTCGGCTGGTGATCTCTTCGACATTCCTTCTCGTGACCGTGAGCGAAGTTCCGAAAGGCACTCCCCGGACTTTTAGCCGCCCCATGGCGTCCATCACCTTCTGGTAAACCCCTTTTCCCCGCCTGGCGTCGGTGGTCTCTTCGAAACCTTCAAGACTGATGACAGCGCCGGCATTGCCCAGGTCATGGAGCTGGTCTGCTACAGAGTCACTAATGAGTGTCCCATTCGTGTAGAACATGAAGTACATGTCGTTGTACTTGCGTATGAGCTCAAACAGGTCCTTGCTGCGCGTCAGGGGTTCGCCGCCGCTAAAGACTATGAACAAGATTCCCATATCCCGTGCTTCGGCCAAGAGGCGGTCCAGAAGGTCGTTCGACAATCCTTTTTCCCGAACGTAGCGGCCCGAATAACACCCCACACATTGCAGGTTGCACTGCATTGTCGGGCTGATTAAAAGGGTGAAAGGAGGATCGAATCCATGCTTTCGTGCGAAGTCACGGCGAAGAGCGGAGCTCCGGAGAAGACCGTTAATAAAAAGGGTATGAGCAACGGCTTTGAGACAA
>CAYZET010000004.1:0-18086 GCA_964477215.1 uncultured Syntrophaceae bacterium
CCATACCCGCAAATCACTGGACGCAGAGCGACGAAGAAGGGGGCGGTCGTATCATCGGCGAGGCCTGCCATGCCATAGATCTCGCCACGTACCTGACGGGAAGCCTCCCGGTCCGGGTTTTCGCTGAATCCATCGGTGGTCCCAACGCTCCACAGATAACCGATGACCAGTGCTTCATCACGCTCAGACACGCCAATGGCTCGATCTCGAGTGTTGGCTATCTCGCCGGTGGGGATAAAGCCTTTCCCAAAGAACGGGTGGAGATTTTCGGCGGCGGCCGTGTAGCAGTGATCGAGGACTTCCGGGAAGTGCAACTCTGTTCCAGGGGAAAGATCACGACAAAGAAGACGCGCTCACAAGACAAGGGCCATGCCGCTGAGATTCGCGCATTCGCGGACGCTCTGCTCAGCGGCGGGGCTGCTCCAATCTCGTGGGAAGAAATCCGATCCGTTTCCCTGGCCGCTCTGCTGGCCGTGCTCAGTATTCGTGAAGGTATACCCTTCGATGTGGGCTGATCTCTGACGAACGATCCGCGTGTGGGAGTCTGCTTACCTGGAAGTTCCCTGATTACCGGCGAGACGCCGGCGCTACGAAGACAGGACTAGGGCGGCTCGCAGCGGCCATCAACGGGTCCAGAGAAATTCCGCGGACTTTCATGGTCAGTTGAGACTGCGAGGTCATGGATGTTTACGTGAATGCCACTCCGTTCAGATATCTCCGCGCAATCCTGAACCTGCGACCTGGCCAGATTCTTCAGCGCATTCTCACGCGACTGGATAGGGTCCTTCCCCACAATCCGAAACGATGGTCGTTTCCGGATGGGAGATCGCCTTCCATCCAGACGGACCTCCCCCCTGCCCTTCTCCTTCCAGCCCCTCAATCACCGGAAATCGCTTTCCACGAGCTCTCCAAAGGCATCTTTCGGCACCTGAACCGCAGCCGGACACTCGGCCTGGATCGCCCTGATTGGCGGCTGGGGCCGTGCTCCGAACATCGCCTCTGGACCATTACGCTCCATTATCACGAGTGGGCATACGACCTGGCGCACGTTGCTGCAGGCGCCGGAGAGAATGCCGAGGCTGCTGCAAGGCTGTTCCGCCACTACCTGGACGACTGGATGATCCACTGCGATCTGGCGAGGCCCGGGAGCCGCGAGCTGGCATGGAACCCGTACGCAGTTGCAACGAGGATCGGATGGTGGGTGCGCTGCTTCCTCCTCGCTGAACCCAGAGGGGCAATCTTTGAGCCGGATTTTCGTGCTCGCTTCCTCCGGAGCCTCTGGCAGCAGGCGAAGTATTTGACAGACCACCTGGAATGGGACCTGCGCGCCAACCATCTTCTGAGGGACGCGGTGGGGCTCGCATGGGCTGGTCGTTTTTTTGCCGAGCCGGAATGCACGGAATGGCTTCACAAAGCGGAGAAGATCGCATCGAGTCAGGCAGACGAACAGGTGCTGCCCGACGGCGGTCATTTCGAGCGCACGCCCGCGTATCACATTCACGTGATGGAAGACTTTCTGGCGCTCGGACATCTTCTCGAAGACCCCGATGCTCGCGACAAGGTCCGCACGGCATGGCATCGCATGGCTGAATGCCTGGCGTGGCTGCGGCACCCGGACGGACAGATCCCTCTTCTCAATGACTCCACCCTGAATTCCGCGCTCGCGCCGGATGAGGCGTTGAAGCGTGGAGAGCAGATCGGGTACGCAGTTTCCGCGGCTCCTCGTCGAGGCGGGAGGCTTTTCCGGGACTTCGGGGTCTTTGTGTGGCATGGTAATCCGTGGACCGTGTTCTTTGACGTGGGCCTGATCGGTGTGCAGTACCAGCTCGGTCACGGCCATGCGGACACGCTCACTCTCGAAGCGTCCTTTCGAGGATCCCGCGTGCTTGTGGATCCCGGCACTCGGGCGTACGACTGGGACTCGCGGAGGCAATACGATCGGTCGACCCGCGCTCACAATACGGTCACCATTGACGGGCACAATTCCAGCGAGGTATGGCATATATTCCGATGCGGAAGGACGGCTCGTCCGACCCTTGTTCAGGCAGAGTGGGATTCCGACGGCTTCAGGGTCGTCTGCTCCCACGACGGGTACCGTCATGTCTCAGGAAGCCCCCGTCACATCCGGACCGTGGAGCACCACGGAGACGGTGATTTTGTCGTCACTGATCGATGCGAAGGCAGCGGCGTTCATTATCTCAGTGGCGGCTGGCTTCTCGACCCGCGATGGGCCGTCGAGGGCCATAAAGACGGATGGAGGCTCACGTGTCCCGATTGTGGATCCATTACCGTTCGGATTCAGGGCCCCCCAGGTTTAGAGCTTGGGACGGAGACGAGGTGGTACCATCCGGAATTCGGTCTCGAGGTGGACACCATTCGTCTTGAGTGGGAAATTCAGGTGCAACTGCCTGCGGAAGTGCGGACAACATTCACACCGTAGCATGGAGTCGATATTGCAAACAATTTGACCAAAGAGTAAAATATAAGGCGCAGAGCGGCGATGAGCTTGTGGGTCCGGCTCTGCCGAAAAAGGAGTGACGATAAGCCAATGAGAATCTTAGTCCTGGGAGCCACGGGCATGGTCGGAACAGCCCTGGTACGAAGACTCCAAATGGAGCCCGATTACGAGATACTAACAGGACCTGTCCCGCGTGTGGACTTGCGGGATCAAGCAGCAACCCACAGGCTTCTGGAAGAAACAAAGCCCGACTGGGTCTTCCTAGCAGCAGCACGTGTCGGAGGAATTCACGCGAACAGGACGTATCCCGCTGATTTCATTTACGACAATTTGATGATACAGTGCAACGTGTTCCACGCGGCGTTCACGGTCGGCGTAAAGAAACTGCTCTTCCCTGCAAGCTCGTGCATCTATCCCAAGTTTGCACCTCAGCCGCTGGCGGAGGATTATCTCTTGACCGGCAAGCTCGAGCCGACCAACGAGCCGTATGCAGTTGCCAAGATAGCGGGCATCATCAGTGCGCAATCGTTCAATCGACAATACGGAACAAACTTCATATCCGTGATGCCGTCCAATCTGTATGGACCCAACGATAATTTCGACCTGAAGCTGTCACATGTTGTCCCAGCGCTGATCCGCAAGACTCACGAGGCCAAAGTGGCAGGACGTGATTTCGTAGAAGTCTGGGGGAGCGGCACCCCTTTGCGTGAGTTTCTCTTCGTGGACGATCTCGCTGATGCCTGCGTATTCTTGATGCGTAACTACGACGAGAGCGACTTCATCAACATCGGCACCGGAAAGGAAGTCTCCATACGAGAGGTGGCAACGCTGATCAAAGAAGTGGTGGGTTTCGACGGCGAGCTGAGATTCGATAGCAGTATGCCTGATGGCGATCCTCGCAAAGTGCTGGACATTTCTCGTATCACCGCCCTTGGATGGTCGCCTGCGACCTCCCTGCGTGACGGACTTGCCCGCACGTACGAATGGTACATCGCCAACGAATCTCGTATCCGAAAATGAAGGTCCGTGTGGATCACGGGGACGAGCGCGGTGGCGAGAGACGGGCGGGTTCCGCAGATGCAGGGTAGTCCCGCGTTTCGCGGGGTTGCCAAATTCCACACAGGTAGGGTAGCCTTTTAGGCTGCCATTTCTTAAGCTTAGCACTTTACAAATACAGTCGCGTATTTTGCCACGGCTCATTAGAGGGTTTGCGCTCTGAAGGAGCGCACCTTGAGTAGTCCCGCGGGACGCGGGATTCGGCACGGCATAAGCACCAACCGACCCTGAAAGGGTCACCCAACAGGTTTCCAGTCGTCTGGTATAGGCTCCGATCGTGAATGAGCGCTGGCGCTCGGTAATTTCTATGGTGGACCCCTTCAGGGTCCTCGCTTGTCTGTTTTCTCAACCGTGGGTTAAAACCCACGGCTACTCATGGTATGCCCCTTCGGGGCATAACGAAACCAGTGGTCACATTTATTCCTGTTGCCGATGAGCCTAAAGTAGGTAACCGCATTTACACGTTATCTTAATCTGTTATCTCAAAACATTACTTCAGAATACATTTAAAAGCCCTTAGTACTTATTTTTATTTACAGATGTCCGGATCTGTGATATGTATCCGCCGATGTCTCAGGCATCCGAATTTCTCGGAAAGACGCGTCCGGCATCAATGCAGATTTGCTTTCCTCCCCTCAGGCTCTTGTCCGTCCTCATGGTCCTCGCGGTCCTCTCCGGCTGCGTAGGGACTATTCCCTCCCCGTTCAGACCTTCCCCGGGCCCCCAGAAGAGCCCCCACGTTCGTGACCTTGCCGAGGCATTCGACCTTGTGTGCCGCAACTATAGACTCGGGCCGGACGACATCCTTCGTGTGCTGTATCAGACCGAGTGGTCTGTGCCCGCGGGATCCTTCAAGCTCGACACGCTGGACGAGATTACCGTTGAGTTTGTCCTGGATCCTCAGCTCAACGTTACCCGCACCATTAATCCGGACGGCATGATCACCCTGCCCGGAGTGGGGGACATAAAGGCTGCGGGACTCTCCCGGGAGGAGCTCGCGCACAAGATCGAACAAAAGTACCTGGAAGCGGAAATCTTTTCCAGGGAAGAGGTCTCGCCTGAGCTGAAGAAGTACAAGATGGTCACAGTGACGGTAAACAAGTTTTACCAGAAGGTGAACAAGCTCGTCGAGTCACTTACTACCCTGACCGGCGGCCAGCAGACCCAAGTCAACGTGAACCCTGACGGGACGCTCGACCTTCCTTTGCTCAAAGATCGCGTGCTCGCCGCGGGAAATACCGTGGCTGAGGTGGAAAAGACGGTGAACAGGCTCTATCGCACCGGACCGTTGGAGCACGTGGTCGTCTCTGTGGCGCTGCATGAGGCGAAATCCCGTAAAGTCTATGTGTTGGGGCAGGTACACGCACCCGGTGCCTATGAGATCAAGCAGCCGGTCACAGCGCTTCACGCACTGGCTATGGCAGGGGGCCACATCGCGGAGACTGCGGACCTGACGAGTGTTATCCTCATTTCCAAGGATGTGCATGGCAAACCGATCGGAAGGCGCCTCGACTTGAAGCGAATTCTTGATATCGGCGATATGGGATCGGCGATTCTCGTGAAACCCTATGACGTGATATACGTCCCCAAGACATACATTCGTGACATTCGGGTCTTCATGGAACAGTACGTCCAGACTGTGGCCGATTTCGCGCAACTGATTAGACTCGTCCGGTAGGTCCCACCTCGCTCGTTTTCCAGGACGCAAAATGCAGAGTCAGAAGATCTGCCATCTTCGCCTGGGGTTCGTGGGCCTCACGTATTCGGGGAACGGTTCTCCCAGGAGCACGGCCCGAGGAATATCTTTGACCATTTGGGTTGCTCTCTCTTCTCCCACGATTCGGCTTGCGGTTTCTATAGCTCGACTCAGGAGCGGCGATCGATCATGCGTGTCGTGTGCGTCCGTAGCCACTAGGTGGACGAGGTTGTTCTTGAGGAGGCGCTTTGTGAGCCAGGCAACCCAGAGGCCGTTGCCGCCCGTAATGCTCGCGGCAGTTGTCTGGAACAGCACTTCCCACGGCTCGAACTTTTCGGCCAGGTTGAAAAGAAATTCGGGATGTCGCTGAATTATGGCGTTCTTTTCAGGATGAGCCAGGATGAGGCGCAAACTCCTGTCGAGAAGACGAGAAACGAAGTTTACGAAACCTGCAGGAATATGAGCAGGATGGAATTCCAAGAGAATGTACTTGCCGTCGTTGAGAGGCAGAATCTCTCCCTTGTCGATGCTCTCCAGGGTTTCGGGTGACACACGGACCTCCATGCCGGGAAAGACCCGCAGTCCCAGCTCCAAAGACTGAAGCTCTCGATTCAGCTCATCTACCCTGCCCCGTATGACTGAGGGAGGGACCTCGAATCGGCCATCCATGGCATGGGGTGTGGCTACAATCGCCTCTATGCCATCGGAATGGGCAATGCGGCACATTTCGAGGGATTCTTCCAGGTCTCTCGCCCCGTCGTCGAGGCCCGCCAAGAGGTGGCTATGCATGTCTATCACCGGGATCCCTCGAACGAAACCGTTGGATGCTCGCCTAGCGGGGTTGATCAGTGTCAGTGATCGTCCTCATTCAGTGGCCTATTCTCGGGAAGTTTCATGAAGAATGTCAACGAAATTCATGGCCTGGAGCCTGGCAAATCCTTGACTTGAGACCTGGATTTCGATAGGATACTCATGGTGCCTCTGTGCGGCATTGGTGAAGTGTGAGAACGCAAGGATTCAGGTTCCGGCTTGGCCATGGTTTTGTGGAATGACTCCGTGGCATGGGCCGTTATCTGTCACGACCGCCGCTCGATGGCAACGGGCCCATCTGAGGGGATGGAGCGCACACTAATCCGCATCCATCTTGTTCACGCACGCTGCAGGTCTTGTGTGAGAATTCGGGGACAACAGAGCACGGGTAGGATTTTTTCAGGGATGGACACGGGCAGTTCGATCTCTCGCGAAACCGAGCTTGACAAGTGAGACTTTTGATAGCAGGTGTGGATTCAACAGAAGTGGACGATTCTCGGAAGTCGCGAGGAGCCTTTTCCCATGCCGAATCCGAATGACAGGAGGGAAGCCTCGCCTCAACGGCTGCCTGAACGCGTCAGACCGAGCGATCGGTTCGCCGGCCAAGCGCAAGGAGCGCATTACGAAGATTCAGCCGGAGGATTCGACTCCTTGCTGGAGACCGAAAGATCTCTGAAAGACTATCTCCACCTCGTGGTCGAGCGGAAATGGCTGGTGCTGGCCCTCTTTGTTTTCGGTTTCCTGGCCTCCGCCCTCTATGCCTTCCTCGCTACTCCCGTGTACACGTCCGTCACAAGCATCGAGATTGAAGAGAAGAGAGTCAAGCCCAATCAGATGCTCGGGAGCGAAGAATACGTCCAGTTTCAGCGCTATCTTCTTACCCAACAAGAAGTCCTCAGCTCCAGAAGCATGGCCGAAGCCCTCGTGAAGAAAATGGACCTGGCCGAATCGGAGGAGTTCAAACCAAGTCCCCCTTCTCTCATGGCTGAGGCTCTCGGGTGGATTCGAGCATTCCTTCCCGAGTGGGGTGACCGAACAGCGTCCGATCAAGCTCAGAGCCGCGAGCAGGGAATTGCTCAGGCGATCATGGGACGGGTCAAGGCTTCGCCCGTACGCAACAGCAACATTGTCACCGTCAGCATGGAGGCACATGATCCGGCTTTCGCCCAGCGGATGCTTCAGGAGTATGTATCGCTATACCTGGCCAGGAACCTGGAAAATCGGCGGCAGGAAAGCCTGGAAGCCGCTGCCTGGCTCCGGGCTGAAACACAGAAAGCCGAGAAGAAACTGAGAGAGGCTCAGTCTGCCCTTGTGAGCTTCACGGTGGATTACGGTATCGTCGATTCGCAGGATGGGGGACTCGGCCAGGTACTGAACCTGGTGAACAAGACCATGGAAGGTCACTTGAAGTCTCGAGAAGAACGGGCGAGGCTTCAAGCCCTGAAGAATCGATCCGGAAGCGACGGGAACTCCTTATCGAGCGACATGAAGAACGAGCTGACAGCAAAGCTCAAGGAGGAGCTGGCCACCCTCGAATCAGAGTATTCCGAAATGAAGGGGGTGTACTCGTCCAATTATCCGAAGATGCGGATGACCGTTCAGAGAATGAAGTTTCTGAGAGACCGAATAGAAGAGCTCGAGACCAAGATGGTGGATACGGCTCTGGACACGGCCAAGACGCGGGAAGAGCTCCTGAAAGAGTCGTATGAGCAGGCACGGGCGGAAGCCGATCGAGTCAAGTCTTTGGAGGCTCAATACTCTCTTCTCAAGAGCGGTGTGGACACTGCGACCGAATTTCACAAGATCCTGCTGAGAGAATACAAAGAAACGGAAATCAAGGCGAGGACAATCAGCAATAACGTAAGGATAGTCGACCCCCCCTCGCTCCCCTCTGAACCGTCCAAGCCAAAGAAGAAGCTGATCGTCCTTCTCGGATCTCTCATGGGCCTGGCCGTAGGCATCACGGCTGCGTTCGCCGCAAACAGTCTGGATCAGTCGGTTCGCGATCCCGAAGAAGTCGAGCACCGGTTCAACGCACGAAATCTTGGGGTGATACCCAATGTGAAGAAGCTCGCCGGCTGGCGAATCAAGGCAAAGGACGATCAAATCGAATTCCTCGCACTGGATTACCCGCAATCGCCGGTCGCTGACGCATTGAAGAACATCCAGGCTTCCATATTTCTGTCCTCCATTGACGATCATGTTACCTCCCTGGCAATTACCAGCGCTACGCCTGGAGAGGGAAAGAGCCTGATGGCTGTGTGGACGGCAACTGTGTTGGCCGCTGTATCCAGAAAGCGGGTTGTGCTGGTGGATGCCGACATGAGAAGGCCTCGACTCCACAAGGTATTCGGGCTGAGCCCTCGTATGGCAGGCCTCTCCGATTTCTTGAATTCTCCCGACAAGGGAATAGGGAAGATCGTTCAGGCCACTGCCATTGGAGGCATGTACGTGATAACCTCCGGCAATGTATCGGTTGACCCTATGACCCTGTTCCAGACAGAGGACTTCAAGAATCTTATCGACCGGTTGGACGTGAACTTCGACTACGTGATTGTCGACACTCCGCCGGTGCTTGGCTTTCCTGACACACCTCTCATATGTCGAAACGTCAATGGGGTCGTTATGGTGGTCAAGCAGGGGCAGCCCAGCCGTCAGGAGGTATCTCAAGCCATGGCCTCGCTCAAGTCCATGGGGTCCGCAAAGGTACTAGGAATGATACTCAACCAGGTGGCAATCGGTTTTGGGAGCTATGGATATGGATACGGCCACCACTATTATCGCAATCACCGGTACTATTACAGCCGATCCAGCTAAATCCCCCCTCCGAAGCTCGCTTCCTAGCGTGACAGATTCACATCGAACGACTTGCCCTCCCGCGTAGAGAGAACGCCCACAAGTTTTCCGCTGGAAGTGAATTTGCCGCGAAATGTATGTCCGCTGTGATGAGACGCGACAACGTTTGTCCCGTCGAACGTACCGCTAAAGTGGTATGTGAGCTCTTTGCCGACCGGACTGCGGACAGTCATGACTCCGGAGAGTTGCCGGTCTCGGTGCTTGACCAGGAGCGTTACGTCGTGTCCCAGATACGCGGCTTCCCACCTCCCTGATAGATTTGGGAGCTCCGGCTGGTGCGGGGCCATCGCATTCTGGATGGACTTGTGCGCAGAAACGTTGGTCTCACGGTCAATCAGCGTTTCGTGCGCTTCAGGACTGACATTTGCGGTTCTGACGTTTGCCACAGCTCCAGCGGTCGGGTTCGTGCCATCGGGCCCCCACGAGAGGAACGAGGAGGGGCCTCCCGCGGGCATAGGGCCAGTCAATCCGCGTTCTGCGACCAACCGCTCCGAAATCACTTCCCGCCAGGATTCGTTCATCTCCAGAGCCAGTGCCCGCCGGGCAAAGTGCTCCGCTGCTTCATGCATCCCGGACAGCCGGCACGCGACCTCCAGATTCGTAAGGGCCTCGGTATCCCCGGGCACGTGTTGCAGCACTGTCTCCAGGTCCTTGCGGGCCATCTCGTAGTCCTCTGCGGCAGTGTAGGCAATCGCTCTGCCTCGATATGCATCGAGCAGGTTCCCGTCGAGCCGAATGGCTGCGCTGTAGTCCTTGATCGCTTGGCCGAAGCGATGGGCCAAGACACGCACCCCCCCACGTAGTGCGTACCCTTCCGGGTCTGAAGACACGACATCGAGATAGCTGTTCAAATCCCTGAGAGCAGCGTCCGGATCGTTTCTCATGTCGAACGCTCGTGCCCTGAGCTTGAGGGCTTCCGGTCCGGCGCCCAGCCGGATCGCGTCCGTGAGGACCCTGGTAGCTCGTATGTAGTGGCCCTTCTCGAGCGCAATCTTGCCTTCCGACAGATATGCATCTGCGCGTTCCTGAGCACGCTCCCGCCGAACCTTTTCCAGAGCCGGATCCAAGAACGACCAGGCATTGTTAGCGAACGGGAGTACCAGAGCAAAGGCAAGTCCCAAAGCCAGTATTCCAGGGGCAGTCATCATCGTTGTCCGGTTTGAGCCACGTTGATCCCGCATGGCTTGCAGCCTTTCGGCTCCTGCGTGCACAGGAGATCCGCCAGCGGCCGTTCAATCCCGACGCGCAGCCGGGGCAGCCTGCGGCTTTGCGTTACGCTGCCTCGTGAAGGTACCCCAGAATCTACCCTGGATCAACAACTATACACGTCGCGTGCCCGTGTACGCCTTGCCGCATGTCCGCGGTTGAAGAAAATGAGGGGATTTCATATGATCTTCTCCGACTGAGCTAAGACCAGACACAGAGCCAGTGACAAGGACCCGTACTTCCCGGAAAACGGTAATGAGCAGAGGCTTTCGAATCTTGGACACCTCAGTGTGGCTCCTCTTCTGCGGAGTCAGTCTGCAATTGGGATTTCTTCAGCCGTTCGTCATTCTCGTCCCTGGTGAGCGCACGAATCTCTTTTCGGGAATACTGTGCGCTGGGGCCCTTGTCGCTGCGCTTCTCGTGGCCAGGCGCCGCGGCGTCAAAGTGACGGGATCCGAGATACTGATTTCCCTCGGGCTGGTCGCGCTCGGGCTCGCCAGTGCAGCTCTGAATTCTCCTCCCTGGGGCTCTACGTACCGCGTCCTGGTGCTGCTCTCGTCCGGCCTGGGCGGATTCTGGTGCGCCCGAATACTGCTTAACTCCGAGGATCGAGTAAATGCGTTTGCGTGGTTGTGTACGGGGCTACTTTTTGCGCAGGCTGCGCTGGCACTGTGGGGATATCACCTTTCCGGTCAGTTGGAACGGTTCATTTATAGCAACCTCCACCCTGTCATCGGCATGATGTTCCTCCTGATCTTCGGCCCTCTGTTCTTGATGGCTGCGAAGCAAGCACCGTTCGTCTATCTCGGGGCCGCTGTTCTGGCTGTTACCTATGCGACCCTCTTTGCCGCGGGAGTCCAGGTGGTCTCATCGGGCATGCTGGTCCCCCTGGTACTGGTGATCGTCATTGCTGTCTTGCAGCGCTGGGGTTCGTCACAGACCGTCCGGTTGCTGGTAATCGTGATGGTGGTGACCGCCCTGTCAACCTACTTTGTCTCGCACTTAAGTCCCAAGAGCTTCTCTAGCCCTTCGTATCAAGCATACAGAATGGAGAGCTACCCTTTCTCCTGGCACATTGCGGAGAAACGACCATTTTTCGGCATTGGATTGCGTTCCCCCCGGGAGGAATTTCTTGCCGACTATTCGACGCGACACCCTTATTTGACCAAGGACCGATTTCGACAGGAAGTGAGCAATGTGGTGACTCATGAGAATGCGTTTCTCACCCTCATGGCAGGAGTTGGCATTCCGTTTCTGTTGCTGTATGCTTTCGCTCTCGCCATCGTCTTGAGCCGACTGTTTCGGCTCACGCTCCGGGATTCACAAGACCGCGAAGCTCCCGCATGGGTGCTGATCGTACCACTCTTGGGCGGCCTCATGCACTCTCTCGTGGTGGACACCTTTCTCTATCCCCAGATAGCATGGTATTTTCACATACTTCTCGGTCTGGTCCCTCGAATCGCAGAATCAGCCACCGTACGTTCGTCCCGCAATCTCTCAGTGCGAAATCTCGGGTCAGTGGCGGGAGCGGTACTCCTGGGAATTGCCCTTGGTACCCATCCGGCTCTGTCACCGGAACGGCTTCCTAATCTCAACGATGCCCAGCGGTATGTGCTCGGACTCCCTGTAATCAAGCCGTTCTTTGGGGAGCGCGCTTCTAACGCCAACGTGCCGGCCAAACCCGAATCCGCGGCTCGACCCGCTGCCACGAAGATTGTGGCGATCCCTCGAGAAGAGCCGTCGCCCCCACCTGGCACGCGCGCCGATCCGGGCAGGCTTACCGTAAATGTGCATGGTGTCGAACCGTGGGCAGTGATGGTCATTCTCGACAATTCGCCCCCTATGCTTGCCGGACAAGGCCACTCAGGTGTGGACGGCAGAGAAATGGCGTCGAGGTTCTTCGCAGAGTTGGCCAATATCGTTCCAGCGGACTGCGCGTTGGGTTTGAGGATGTTCTTCCCGGAGTCGGTGAGAAGGAAGGACGCGAAGCTCGCGATCCGGGTGAGCAAGCTCGTGTGGGGATTGGACACTCCCGATGCCAGGAAAGTCGAATCCGCATTGGCGTCGGTCGATTGGCAAGGCCGGAACAACCTCTGCTCCGCCGTAGCTCGGTCGGCAAAAGCGGATTTCGCTGGAGCTCCACAACGAATTCAGCGAATTGCCCTAATCACGGACGATCCGGTTCGCTCGTGTGATGCAAGGACCATGTCCAACCTGCTGCGCTCTGCCGCGATGAGTCGAGTCTTTCTGGATGTCATTGCCGTGGGTATGGCCTTACCCGAGCACGAAGACTACTCTCAGGCAATCGAATCGAAGAAAGGGTATTTTGTCAGAATCGTCGAGTCCGACCAAACGGAAGGCGCTGCGCATCGGTACGTGCAGTTCTTGCAGAAGGCTGCACCCACCGTCGTGGAAGTGGTGGGGAAAAAGGAAGTCCACAGAACCACGGCAGGACATTCACTGGATCTCTCTCCAGGTCTGTACTCGGTGATTCTTCCCCCCATCCAAGGACTTCAGCCCGAAAAGCGAATCGTGGAGGGGCTTCAAATAGCTGCTGGGACTGCCACGACCATCGATGTTTATCCGGCTGAGAGTAGAGTGCGAGTGGACAGTCTGCGGTGATATAATTTGGAAATGTAGCAGCGTTAGCCTCTGCCGGCGCGATCACTGAGCAAGCATGCTGTTGCAACCAATCTGATGTATTGATAAACCTCTGGAGAAATCCCATAAATGATGCCGGCTCGTGTTATGGTGCGAGCTGTGACCAATGGAAAGAGGAGTTACCAATGAAAGCTGAAGAAGTTCTGAATCGCGACGACTTCAAGAAATGCCTGGAATTTCATGGTCACCTGTGTCCTGGTTTGGCTATTGGCTACAGAGCAACGTTGGCAGGCCTTGATCGGCTGCGAGAAAGCCGTTCGGAGGACGAGGAGATCGTGGCAATCGTAGAAAACGACGCCTGCGGGACGGATGCTGTTCAAGTCCTTTCCGGTTGCACGTTCGGCAAGGGGAACTTCGTGTACAAGGATCACGGGAAGCCCGTCTTCACGTTCGTCAGCAGAGCGTCGGGAAGAGGTATTCGCGTTGCACTCAAAATGGACGCTTTTCAGCCGAATGAACGACATATGGAGCTCATCGATAAGATGAGGAGCGAGTCTGCATCAGATGCGGAAAAGGAGGAATTTCGCTCACTGCATCTACAACGGAGCCACGATCTTCTCGAAAAGCCTCTGGACGCGATGTTTACAATCCAGGAAGTGGACGTTGAGCTTCCGCAAAAGGCCAGAATCGAAAGGTCCCGGATGTGCGATCAGTGCGGTGAGCCCACAATGGCCTCAAAGACGGTGACGAGAGGAGACCGGTGCCTTTGTCGCGATTGTGTGTCCGAATCATGACCTGCAATCGTCGGCCGCGGTCCTCACGTCGGCAGATAGTCCGAAACCTCTGGTACAGGGCCGGGCTGCGACCCGCGGGCTTCAGAGCTCTCTGCAGGCAGTACGGGGGCGTATCCACAGCAACGCTGTTGCTCCGAGTCTCTAACACGTGTTGAGAATTGCGGCACGGGCCATCCTGGGGCCCGCGCCGCACTGGGACAGGCTATGAACCCGTCCGTATCGGGATTGTAATTTGGGGGGCAGGTATGAAAAATAACCCTTTCATTTTGCCTTGACTCAATGGTTGCTTTCGGATAAGCTCCTAAAGTTTTTGCTGTTTATCTTGTACGTTCCGACTCCGTTGAAGGCGAACAGCACCTCGAAAGACCGCCGGTGAAGCGGTTTGTTGAGAGAACCTACGTGACGAGGGACCGCGTGAGCTCCTCGTCGCCCCTAAAGCTTGAAAGGCATGGAAAGGAGGACCATCCGTGAAGTCACTCGTGTGCCTCAAACAGGTCCCTGACACGGAAACGCAGATAAAGGTGAATCCTCAGGGAACCGGGATCGTGACTGACGGAATCAAGTACGTCATCAATCCCTACGACGAATTTAGTGTGGAGGAGGCGCTCCGCCTCAAGGAAAAATTCAAAGCGGGTGAGGTAGTAATCCTGAGCATCGGCCCTGATCGGGGCACCGAGGCCATTCGGACCGCTCTCGCTATGGGCGCGGACAGAGGAATTCATGTCAACGATGCCCAACTCAACGAGGCTGACCCGTACGTGATAGCTCAGGCCCTTGCTGCCGCAGCCTCGAAGGTTGAATATGACATCATCTTTTGCGGTCATCGAGCCATTGATGACGACTTCGGGGAAGCCGGTGCCATGCTGGCGGAAATGCTGAACCTCCCTCAAGTGACCCTAGTGACCAAAGTGGAAGTCTCCGACGATAAGAGAAGCGCTACCATCGAGAGAGAAGTTGAGGGCGGCAAGGAGATCGTTGAAGTCAGCCTGCCCTGCGTGATTACATCTCAAAAGGGGCTGAACGAGCCACGTTACGCTTCTCTCCCGGGAATCATGAAGGCAAAAAAGAAGCCTATCGATAAGAAAACCGCTGCAGATCTGGGAATAAATCCTGAACCGAAGCTCATTGCTCAGAATTTCAGCATGCCGCCTGAACGTCAAGCCGGCAAGAAGTATGAGGGCCTGGAGCCGGCGGAGGCCGCCAAGACAGTCGTCACCGCGCTTCGAGCAGAGGCCAAAGTCATCTGATTGAAACTAAGGCCACGTGATGGAGGAAAAAATCATATGCCAAACGTGCTTATATACGGAGAGATCAAGGCAGGCAAGATAAAGAAAACCGCATTTGAATTGGCGAGCGAGGGAAGGAAGTTGGCCGACGCCATGGGCGGCGAGCTTGCCGCTGTGCTCATGGGTCCCCAGGCCGAGCAGTTTGCTCCCGACTTGGCTCGATACGGTGCCGACGTCGTGTACGTTCTTCAGGCGCCGGAATTGGAATCGTACAATTCCGAGTATTACGCCCAAGCCCTTGCGCACGTGGTGAAAGAAAAGGGTCCAGAAGTGGTGCTCGTTAGCCACTCCATGCAGGGAAAAGACCTCGCGCCGAGGACTGCCGCAAAACTGGGAACAGCAGTTGTCGCTGACTGCATCTCATTCGAGCTCGACGGCACCAAGCTGATAGGAAAGCGCCCCATGTACGCGGGCAAGTGCTTTGCCAAGTGGTCTTGCACTTCATCTCCCCAGATAGCCTCGGCCCGACCCAATGTTCTGGAAACAGTAGAGAACCCCAAGGCTGGAACGGTGGAGAAGATCGACTTCGCACCGGATACCAGCCGCCGGACGTACACAACCAAAGAGCTGAACCTTGACACCAGCGGCAAAGTGGACCTCACTGAGGCCGAGATCATCGTGTCCGGAGGAAGGGGGATGGGCGGCGACGACTACTCCCTTCTCGAGGAGATGGCGTCCATTTTTGGCCCCACAGCCACGGTCGGGGCTTCCAGAGCAGCGGTGGACGCAGGGTGGAGACCGCACTCCGATCAGGTCGGACAGACGGGCAAGACCGTGACACCAAACCTGTACGTTGCCTGCGGCATTTCCGGTTCCATCCAGCACCTGGCAGGCATGGGCTCGTCCAAGGTAATCGTTGCCATCAACAAGGATCCCGAGGCTCCCATCTTCACCAAGGCGGACTATGGGATCGTGGGAGACCTCTTCAAGGTGGTGCCCGAATTCAACAAGGAGCTGAAAGCTCTACTAGCAGAGTAATCACCCCATTAGCGAAACGGTCAGGAGGCTCTTCCCGGAGCCTCCTGTTCTGAGTGCGGCGTTTCGTAAATGCGACCACGGATTCCGCCCCCGCCTGATCTTCTGGCACATCAAGGCTGACTTGTAGCCCATTTTCCCTTCATGTCGACGTAAGGGGGCTTTGCCATGAATTCCTGCGGATTCCACGTCCAGAACTGGCTGAGGCTGGGAAAGGTCTTGATGATTGTATTCTGCCATTGACCGTCTATCAATTGAATTTTTCCAATATAATAGTTTTGGATCGGGGCTCCAAATTCGTCAAACCGTATCGTCCCTCGAGGGGCCTTGAGCTCCAGCGAGCGCATGATCCTTACGAGATCTTTGCCTTTGCCTTCGCCCTTTGCTTTCTTGAGGGCTTCAGCGATCACCATGCCTGTGACGTACCCTTGCTCCGCGAAATGAGAAGGCCCTCTACCGTATTTCTTGGCAAATGCTGATTTGAACCTGACGTTCTCTGGATTATCCACAGACGGTGACCAATGCGTGACGTTGACGATTCCATCGGCCGACTTTCCTACTTGAGCCAGCACGTTTGGCTCGACCAGATCGCCCTTGGCCACGATGGGCAATCGTTCTCTCAGAGGGGAAGCGGCAAATTGCTGAACAAATCGAATGGCATCTCCCCCTGCGAAAAATACGAAGGCTACATCAGCGTCTGGCTTGATCTGGGCAAGGATTGACTTGAAATCTTGCGTTCCTAAAGGCGACCACAACTCTTGTACTATTCTCCCCCCCATCTTAGTAAAGGAATTGCAAATCCCGGCGATTTGTTCGGCTCCTGCAGCGTTGCCGGCACCTATGGCGACTGCTTTACGAAAGCCTTGCTCGAATGCCCATATGCCGAGCGGATGGGAGCCGCTGCTACTGGTGAAGGAGACACGAACAATCAGGGGGCTCGCTTTCCTCTGGGTCAAGTCGTCTGCCCCGGCATTGGAGATCACGAAGGGCACGTCATGTTTTGTGACGAGCTCCGCTACAGCGTAAGCGCAACCCGAATCCACTACCCCAGCTATCACGTCTACCTTATTTTTCTCGATGAGATCAAAGGCAGAGTCCAGAGCCAAGGTGACCGTATTGCTGGCGATATTTTTCACAAGCACTTCAATTTCACGGCCGCCGGCCTTGTGCCCTATCTCTTCCATGTACAGGTTAAGGCCGTCCCTCAGATCTATCCCAAGGGACTTGTAGACACCGGACAAAGAGATGCAATAGCCGATCTTGAACGGTGGAGCTGCAGCGGCCATGGTACCAAAACAGCTCAGGGTGAGTACCACAGCGACCGAGAACAAACGTAAAGCAATGCTTCTCCCGCTATTCATGAATTCCACTCCTTTCTCCCTTATACCGTATCTCTAACGCAAATCCCCCGCACACCAGCAGCCTGCTGAACAGCCGCCTCACCATCGTAAGACTTCGGCCAAAGCTCGGTCTGGTTGCGAAGCACGATCGTCAGCTCAAACTGGAAAGGAATCACTCCCCCGTCTTGATCATGAAAGGAGACCCGCGCTCGTTCAGCGAGGCAGGACATGTCATGTGAAACAGACCCAAAGGTATTGAAGTTTCAAACGCGTGGTCGCCTACGAACCATAGCAGAGGACCACTCGAACTTCAAGCGCTGATTTCAAGGTCGACGGCTCTCCGACAGCGCCGAGCGGATGGTAACATTCTGGGAATCGTGCAGTAGAGCGTACTCGAGTAATCGAATCCCTTCCGGCCTTCGTCCTTGCGAAATTGCGGTGAGGCCAAGTGTAAACGCTACCCTGGCCACCCTCTTGTTGCGGTTGAGCTCGTACGCGTTTCGCGGGGGCAAGAGAGGGGTGGACAGGGGGTTCGCATCAGGCTGAATGCTGAGCTGCAACGCATTTTCATACGTCGTGCGGTGAGCGCCATACACGGTGGGGTCCGACATTTGAGTAGCGAACCCGCTGAGCACGTCCAGGAAAGGGATGTGCTCAACCCTCGGAGAAAACGGAGGCAGCCTGTAAAAGGCATCCCTCCAAAATTCCATCGGACTCCATCTCTGCGCCTGCCACCAGGTGATCGCGGCCAGGCACGAGCAAGGCACCACAAAAACAATCGCTCCAGCTACCCACGCAGATCTTCGGGAGATACGTGATTGTACCCAACGAACAACCGTGATCGTGCTGCATCCGATCAGGAGTAAGCCGGCCATGGGGAGAATGGCACGATACCCGAAATACAGGTACTGCGGAACGAGGAAGGACTCAGGTATCAGGGCAATGAAAAAGAAGAGGATCCCGAAAGACCAAAGAGGCTTTCTTCGAACAAGGGCCACCGCCATTGCC
>CAYZET010000004.1:18096-23578 GCA_964477215.1 uncultured Syntrophaceae bacterium
ACTAGTCCCATTGCACCCAGGAAGGCGAGCGCCGTGATCGGTGGATCGAATAGGGAGAGCGAATAGGTCATGGGCTCGATGAGGTGCACCCTCCACACAAATGGGAACACTATCATTCCGAGGTATGAGAAAAATACCCGACTCTCGGTCAAAGCCACCTGAAGCCAGCTCAGCCCGACTCCCTCATAATGGGAGACGAGTCGATTGAGAATCCCCTCAGGATGAGCGCTTTGCGGTCCGTGCAGACTGTGGATGATGAGCACGTACGCTATACACACGGGAATCGCGAGGCACGCTATGATCGATGCTCTGCGAAGCAACTGTCGGCCTCGACTTTTCAGGAGCGTCACCTCCGCAAGGACAAGAATGAGAGGCAGTGTAATGACATTCTCTTTGGTGAGCATGCCGCACAGAAAGAAGATGCCGGTGCACGCGTACCACGCAGTGCAGCGGCACAACTGCAAGCGACCGGCCAAATACCCCGCTAGAGCGGCCAGATAGAACATGCAAGCCATGATGGCTTCGCGCTGCCAGATGTACAATACTACCAGGCTCTGCAGGGGATGGACTACAAAAACGAGCCCCAGAAACGCACCCACTGATCGCCTCTCGGTCGCATCGGTCCTCGGCATCACACCAGGGATTCCCATGACCGTCTCGCTCAAGAGCGCAAGGAGCATACCGGTAGCGGCAAGCACCGCCGCATTGAACAGCCTGAACCACAGCGGAGAAAGCCCCGAGAACAGGTAGTTCGCATACAGGCTCATCATGAAGGCAGGCCGAGCAGGCACGATACCAATGACTTTGAGCGGATCTTGACTCTCATATATGTGAGAGGACTTCGCTATGAACGCGTCCGAATCGTAGAGCATGGGGGCATCGAAACCCGGCAGGTGGATCAGAACTGCTATGGCAAAGAAAAGGATGAACAGTAGTCCGTAGAACAACGCCCGATTACAGACTGTTTCCCGATCTGGAGGCCCGCCAGCCTTGCAGCAAAGGGCTGGTCCGTCGTCTCTTGCAAACACACCCACACCGTCCCGATCAATTGAAGGCCGACTTTTTTGCCAGAATCCTGTACCGCGCTTTGAGGACAAAAAGGATGTAGAGAGGCGCAAGGTGCCTTTTTCCCGGCCCAATGGAATCCCACATGCGAGCCTCCTAACGACGCCACGCATGGATCAAAGGAATCAGAAGCCCGCAGCGATGGAGTGATTTCGCCATGCGAGAGGCAGAGGAGATAAGTGCTACCTTCAACCGCATAGCATCGATAGTAGTCCACCCTTTGAGCTTGCACTCCTGGCAAACCCTTGCCAAGTTGCCCGTGAGAATGCCTTCGCGGAATCCTCGAACCGCGTCGTTGTTGAGAACGTCCGCCAATTTGTCACCTGAGCCCAGGTTCCCTATCATTACAGCACTGGCACAACACGGGCTTATCCTGCCATTGGAATCAACTTTCACGTATATCCACGGATCGAGACAGTCTCTCGTTAGTCTCTCTGGACCCCGATCGTGCAAGCGTTCTCCAGGGAGAGACTCCCCTACCCGCTTCAGTGCCAGAGCTCTGTTGACTTCCTCCAGTAAAGTGTTGCACAGGAAGCTGCCCCTGCCTCTCCGTATCGAGTGAAACACGCCCTCGAGGAAAGGCCCTACTGCCTCCAGCTCACTCACGGGAAGTTGTGAGAGCGAGCGTACAGGTAGGGTGCCTTCAAATGGCTGATGCTCGTACATGCTAAGGAAATTGAAATGCTTGACGCCCTGGGCTAAGCCAAAGTCGACGTATTCTCGAAGACCCCAGACAGTGAGATCGCTCACTACGGCATTCCACCAGATCACCGGGCCCTTCAGGCCGTGCCGCAACGCCTGGGATCGGATCTTTGCCAGATTGTACACCACCGTCTTCAAGTCCCCGCCCCTCCTCAATTTCTTGAAAAGTTGCGGATCCGCGGTGTCCACACTCACTTGAATGATCATCAATCGGGCGAGAGTGAGAGCCTCGTCGTCAGTAAGCTCGCGCGCCAGGTTAGTCGTGATGAAGAGATCGATGCCCTGGTCCAGCAGATGGTTGCAGTGGTGGTGCCAGCCTTTGACCACCGTGGTCTCGCCACCCCCACTCACCCCCACGGCCAAGATCCCTCGCTGTTTCAGCACAGGTACCACGTGAGAAAGGTGATTGAGATCGAGATCGGTACCCGTGTGGTTTCCGGCAACAGAATAGCAATAGACACACCGGAGGTTGCATCGGGAGGTGAGCTCGATTTCTGCCCTGGCAGTGAAATCCGATCGTAACAAGTCCCCAGATCGAGTCGCCGATATCCACGAGTCACCCACCCGACCGGCCGCTCCCAGCAGCAGTCTCACCAGCTTGTTGTTCTGAAGCGTCTCTCTCACGCGCAATCCACTCCTGTCCGCGTCGATCCATGCACGTTAAGGCGAAAAGCCCTGCTGCAATGTGGGACGGTTTTGACCCAAGGCGGGCCCACCCAAGAGTGGCCGGTGCTCCGGGTGTTTGTCGGTCCCACCGCAACTGCTGCCGTTCCGCTGCCGAACCTCAGGGAGCGCGCAACGGAAATCGTTTTCGAACTCCAGGTCTTTTCTTTCGTATTTCAGCGTACTTTACCTCGTTGTGCTCAGTCAACGATAATCCACCCATGCCTGAATGGTTACCCGTGGTGGGCATTTTCCATTGACTTTACGAGCACTCGTAGTACAGTGACAAGTTTCAACGGAAGGGTGCCCGCAAACCATTTGAGCCGCCCCAGACAGGATAGCGATTCGCCGCTCGGATGTGCCATTCATTGCCGAGTCAGGCAGGTACGGAGGATCTGTGCTATGGATTACAAAGAAACGCTCAATCTACCCAAGACCGATTTTCCCATGCGTGCGAACTTGCCGAAGCGAGAGCCGGAAATCTTGAGCAAATGGGAATCCATGCAGATCTATGCAAAGATTCTTGAAGCAAGCAAAGGCAGACCCAAATACATACTTCACGATGGACCTCCATACGCAAACGGACACATCCATCTCGGGACAGCGCTCAATAAGATCCTCAAAGACATGATCGTCAAATCCAAGTTCATGGCCGGATTTGATTCGGATTATGTTCCCGGCTGGGACTGCCACGGTCTACCGATCGAGCACCAGGTGGACAAGGAGCTGGGCAAGAAGAAGCTAGATATGAGTGCAGTGGAGGTGCGCCGCCATTGCCGAAGGTACGCGGAGAAGTTCATCGACGTGCAGCGGGATGAGTTCAAGCGGCTGGGTTGCCTGGCAGAGTGGGAGGATCCGTACCTGACAATGAACTATCGGTACCAGGCCACCATTGTCAGGGAGCTGGGGAAGTTCTTCGCTGCCGGTGCAGTATATCGGGGAAAAAAGCCTGTTCATTGGTGCTCTTCGTGCATCACTGCGCTTGCGGAAGCGGAAGTGGAGTACATGGACGCCAGCGCACCGTCGATCTATGTCAGGTTTCCAGCCAAAGAGGACTTTTCTACAGTGCTCCCCACGGTTAAAGACAAGAACACGTACGTGGTGATCTGGACGACCACTCCATGGACTATCCCAGCAAATCTCGCTGTGGCACTGCATCCGGACGAATCCTACGCGGTCGTGGAAGTGGCAGACGAGGCATTCATTCTCGCTGAGCGTCTCGTACCGGTGAACATGGAGTCTTTCGGGATACGGGACTATAAGATCGCTGAGACCTTCAACGGCAGGCTCCTCGAGGGACTCCGACTCAGACATCCCCTCTACGACAGGGACTCCGAAATCATTATGGCGCCGTTCGTAACGCTGGACACGGGCACAGGATGTGTTCACGTCGCTCCTGGACATGGCCAGGAGGACTACGAGGTAGGACTGAAGTACGGAATCGACGTGTATGCTCCAGTGGACGATCGCGGCATGTTCACGGATGATGTGGAATACTTCCGCGGGAAATTCGTTTTCGCAGCGAACGACGAAGTCATAGCGAAGCTTTCGGAATCGGGAAACCTCTTGGCCTCTGAGACCATGCAACACAGCTATCCCCACTGTTGGCGCTGCAAACGACCGGTGATCTTTCGAGCAACGCACCAATGGTTCATCTCCATGGAGAAGACCGGTCTGCGCAAGGGAGCTCTGGCCGCTATTGACACCGTGACGTGGATTCCCCGTTGGGGCAGAGACCGCATCTACGGGATGATTCAGCATCGGCCCGACTGGTGCATCTCTCGCCAGCGCAGTTGGGGAGTGCCCATCACTGCCCTGCGTTGCGCCAACTGCGACGAGGTAGTAGCGCCCCCAGGACTCTTCGAGCGGGCTGCAGCCCTCTTCGAGGAGAAGGGAGCAGACATCTGGTTCGAATCTCAGGCAGACGATTTTCTTCCCGAAGGAATGCAATGCCCTGCATGCGGGGGCCGATCGTTTATCAAGGAATCGGACATCCTCGATGTCTGGTTCGATTCGGGAGTGAGTTGGGCCGCAGTTTGCGAACAGAGACCCAACCTGGTTTATCCCACCCACATGTACCTCGAAGGGAGCGATCAGCACCGCGGGTGGTTTCATAGCGCCCTGCTGACCTCCGTGGGCACCAGAAACAAGGCACCGTACCACTCGGTTCTCACCCACGGTTTCGTAGTGGACGGCCAGGGAAAGAAGATGTCCAAGTCCCTGGGAAATGTCATCCAACCACAAGAGCTCATCAAGAAATACGGAGCCGACATTCTGAGGCTTTGGGTTTCTGCCGAAGATTACCGTGACGACATCCGAATTTCCGGGGAGATACTCGACAGGCTTTCGGAGGCCTATCGGCGCATCAGGAACACTTGTCGCTTCCTTCTCGGGAATCTGGCCGACTTCGATCCGACTCGAGACATGATCCCGGTGGATCGGATGCTCGACCTCGACAAGTTCGCTCTGGATACTCTCAACAGGGTCATAGGGAGAGTAACCAGGGCGTACGAAACGTTTGAATTCCACGTCGTTTTCCATACGCTTTACAACTATTGCTCCGTGGACCTGTCGTCCCTCTATCTGGATGTCCTCAAGGACCGCCTTTATGTTGAACGAAGGGATGGCGAGCTGAGGCGCTCCGCACAGACTGTCCTTTACCACGTCTTGTCCGCGCTCGTCCGACTGATGGCTCCCATTCTCTCCTTCACCGCTGAGGAAGTCTGGTCCATGTTTAACGCGGATGGGGGGACCCCGCCAAGTGTCCACCTCGTCTCCTTCCCGGAACCAGTTGCCGGAATCGAGCTTACCGACGAAGAGAGGAAGCGCTGGGATTCCCTCCTCCTGGTCCGGCAGCAAGTATCGAAATCCCTGGAAGAATCAAGGGCTGAAAAGACGATCGGCTCCTCCCTCGAGGCAAAGGTGACCATTGAGGCGCCTGATGACATCATCGCCACGATCTCGAACCTGGATCAGCCTAAAGACTTCTTTATCGTGTCTCAGTTAGACTTGAGGCCCGCGGCTCCTCCGGCCGAGCAAGGGGAAGAAGACT
>CAYZET010000004.1:23588-27245 GCA_964477215.1 uncultured Syntrophaceae bacterium
AGACTCGAAGCTGCCAAGGTTGAAAGTCACCGTATCGAGAGCCGACGGAGAAAAATGCCCCAGATGCTGGATTCGAAGTCCGGAAATCGGCACTGTCGAGAAGTTCCCGGAAGTGTGCCCCAGATGTGCACGCGTCTTGGAGGAATCGTGAATGTCGTCGTCGCCGAACAGCGAGCCGGGAAGAGCAACCATGGGCCGGGAGTCGAGCGGCGGAGAGCGCTTGTTCTGTTCTCTGTCACAGTCTTCCTCGTGACTCTAACCGATCAAGCAACCAAAATCCTTGTGGCAGCATCCCTCCCAAACGGCAGCGGAAGGGAGCTGATCCCCGGGGTTCTGAATCTGGTACACGCGAGAAATCCGGGAGCAGCGTTCGGGATGATGTCTGGTGCCGCTCCTGGCCTGCGCTCCTTGTTCTTCATCGGGATATCTGTAATGGCCCTCATCGTGCTCCTGTGGCTTGTCAGCCAATCACCCAGGATTCGGTGGCCGCTCCTGATGGCATGCTCAACCTTTTTCGGGGGAACACTGGGGAACCTGCTCGATCGAATCCGCTTTGGCGAAGTCGTGGATTTCGTCGATCTCCACGTGGGAGCATGGCATTGGCCTGCGTTCAACGTGGCAGATTCAGCCCTCTGCGTCGGCACAGCCTGCTTCATACTTCATTTCTTGACAGAGAGAAAGGCTGCGGATACGGAATAAGAGACTATTTCAGTGCGTGTTTCGCATAGAAGCATTTCCGCGAGGCACCCGTGTGGGTGCCCGGGGGGCTCAGTTGACCCTGAATAGGGCCGCGGCCCACTCAGCTTCGCAGACTTCCGCAACCATCCGGACCGATCCCTCCAGAAACAGGTCCCTCAGAGGGCTCCACTGATCGAGAGGAATGCCCGATATGATGAGATATCGCAGCGTCAGATCTACGAGAGTAGCTCGATTGCGTCTCAGGGTCATGGGATCGAGGTTGGCCACCACGATGTCGTGCCTCTCGCGAACATCCTCCACACCGTGGCAGGCCAGCCGCACCATGTGCTCCATTCGATTCAGCTCCAGGTTCTTCCGGGCCGATGCAACTGCCACCGGGTCGTTGTCTATGGCTTTCACCCCGCTCGCACCGAGTAAGGCTGCGGCAATCGCCAGAATTCCCGATCCACATCCTGCATCGAGAACATGAAAAGTCTCGCCTTGTTCAACGAGCAAGTCCACTGCCTTTTCCAGCAGTACCAGACAAGCCCGCGTGGTTTCGTGAGTTCCGGTGCCAAAGGCCTCTCCCGGCTCAATCACGATCACATGCCGCTCGGTATCCGTGACTTCGAGCCATGGAGGCGTCACCACGAGACTGCGTCCAATGGGAACACTCGTGAAATTATCCTTCCATGCAACCGCCCAGTTCTCATTGGGCTGACGAACAGCCTCAAGCACGCGGGGAGAGTGCTCGGGAAAGAGCTCTGCCAGGTCTTTCAGCAAGCGATCCAACTCGGATCGTACCCGATTCTCCCAGTCCTCTACAGGGAAATACGCGGTGAGGATGACCTCCGCAGGATCGGTGTCATCGACCACCACACCTCTGGACCCGTGCTCGATAAAAAAGTCGCTTATCGCGTCGCCCGTCTCGGGTGATGCTGCAACCGTGACACATATCCATTCCGAAGGAGGGGTCCGGTCGGTCATGAAACGGTGTCCTCAGGCCATGTGGTCATTGCCATTGGTGACGGCGGGGATGGTCGCCGGGAACACGAGTAGCCGATTCACTCACTCAAGAGCGAGTGAATCGGCGTGCACGGGACGAAACGATGGGTTCTTCAGAAACGTGATTGCCTCAATCGACCGACTTCATGCACTTCTTGGCTTCCTCGGCGGTCTCTCGATAGAGCTCTCTAAATTTGCTCTCCAGCTTTCGATTCTGATCGTATTGAGAAAAGAGGGCGTCCATGGAAGCGATGGTCCCCTCATTCTTCGGAAAGCTGGCCAGGTTTTGGATCTGCATCATATAGGATTTTGCCACACGGTTGTGGGCTTCTGCCCTCGCCTCGTAGGCTCTTGCCATGGAAACGAGCTCGTGGCATACGGAGAGATAGGCACTTCGCTCGCAAAAGGCCATATTGGTTCCCATGAGGAGCGACACAAATATGAGAAGGAAGACGAGAGCGGCTTTGGGCTTCATCGCGAAACCTCGCACAGTAGTTTTACTTGGTATATAGCAGGGTTGGCTGTTTTTTTCAATATTTTTGTTAGATAACATATACAATTTTCCTTAATCATTTTCTTTAATCTACAGAAGACCTCCCTTGAGCCTCCCCCCGTTGACTGTGGCAGCTCCTGTTGCTAAGCTTGATAACTTCCGTTCTGGTTGGACTGCATCGAGCCCACACCGCGGCGACTGCTGACTCAGGAGCGTGTAATTTCGGGAGGATAACGATTGGAAGACCCTTTCAGAACCATAGAGTGGAAAGACGATCACATCCGGCTTTTGGACCAGACTCTCTTGCCTCAGCAGGAGAAGTACATAGCCATTCGAACCGTTGAAGAGCTTTGCGACGCGATCAAACGGCTGGCAGTCCGCGGGGCCCCGGCGATCGGCGTGGCCGCGGCTATGGGGGTCGCTCTCGGGATGGCTGACGCGTCGGAGGCCGACCGGGATGCCTTCATGCGGCGTCTTGACAGCGTGGTGGGTCAGATCTGGTCCACCCGTCCCACTGCTGTGAACCTTTTCTGGGCGTTGAATCGCATGAAAAGGCTCTGTGTCGAGTTGTCCGATCTATCGCTGCGGGAGCTCAAGCTGAGGCTGGCTCAGGAAGCTGTAATGATGGAGCGCGAGGACCGTCTGATCTGTGAGAGGATCGGATTTCACGGGAAGGATATCCTGGAAAATGGGGACTCCGTCCTGACCCACTGCAATGCCGGCGGGCTCGCCACTGCTGGATATGGTACAGCCATAGGAGTGATTCGCGCCGCATTTGAAGCGGGAAAAGGCATCAGCGTGATCTCCGATGAAACGAGACCGTTAAATCAAGGTTCGCGCATAACATCATGGGAGCTCAAAAAGCTCGGGGTCCCGGTTACGCTCATTACGGACAACACGGCTGGCGCTCTCATGCAGAGGGGCGAAGTCAACAAGGTAATCGTAGGAGCGGATCGGATTGCCGCGAACGGTGATGTGGCGAACAAGATTGGCACCTATTCGGTGGCAGTGCTCGCCAAGCACCATCGTATACCCTTCTATGTCGCAGCGCCGCTTTCTACCATCGACATGTCGATCGAGTCCGGCGCGGACATCCCTATCGAAGAGCGAGATGCCCGAGAAGTAACGTCCATTGGCGGGGTGCCTATTGCCCCCGATGGAGTCAGGGTTCGAAATCTCGCATTCGATGTTACCCCCCATGAGCTCATTTCGGGGATAATCACCGAGCACGGAATTGCGATCGAGCCGTATGGGGTGGCGTTCAGGGCTTTCTTCGCCAAGGAAGAGGAGAGATTACTATGAGTCCTGTTCTACGCGACCCGGAGACCGGGCGCGTTCTCAATCATGTGGAAGTAGTGGACGAAAAGACTGGCGCTGTCATTGGTCAGCTTGATTCCGGGCGAGCAATGGACGGTTTGCGACACGCAAACCACACCATGGATACAGACCTGTATGAGTTGACTATGGCAGCCGGATACAAG
>CAYZET010000004.1:27255-36700 GCA_964477215.1 uncultured Syntrophaceae bacterium
AAGGTCCTTGGAAAGGGGTTGCAGAGAGCATGCTTCGACCTCTACTATCGTCAAAATCCGGACGACGGTGCGTTTTGCGTGTTTGCAGGCCTCGACTCCGTCATTGAATATATCAACAACTTACGTCTTTATCCCGACGACCTTGAGTACCTGAAAACAACGGGGATCTTCTCTCCTACTGCATTGGAGGCGCTCGCTTCAGACATTCGCTTCACTGGAGACATATGGGCCGTTCCCGAAGGGACCGTTGTCTTTCCGAACGAGCCTCTGATCCGAGTGGTAGGTCCCATTGCCGAGGCTCAGATCCTTGAGACCACCTTGCTAGCGCTCGTGGGCCATCAGACTCTGATCGCCACGAAGGCCGCCAGGATGACGATGGCCACTCGAGGAGCGCCCGTGGTCGATTTCGGTGCCCGCCGGGCGCATGGGGTTCAGGCCGCCCTTCTCGGTGCGCGAGCCGCGTACATTGGCGGGTGTGCGGGTTCGTCCAATGTCAAGGCTGGGAAGCTGTTTGGAATTCCCGTTCGGGGAACGCATGCCCATAGCTGGATCGAGAGCTTCGATACCGAAATCGAAGCATTTGAGGGGTTCAGCAGGGTTTTTCCGGACAACTGCGTGCTGCTCGTTGACACGTACGACACCATAGAGGGGATTCGACAGGCAGTGGAAGTGGCCCGAAGAATGAAGAGCTCAGGAAAATCGTTGTTGGGCATACGTATAGATAGTGGGGATTTGGCCTACTACTCTAAAGCTGCACGGAAAATATTAGATGAGGCCGGATTCCCCGAAGTGCTCATACTTGCAAGCAGCGATCTGGATGAATGGATCATTGAAAGCTTGAGAGATCAGGGGGCACGAATAGACATATGGTGTGTAGGAACCCGCCTGATCACATCCTATCAGACTCCCGCTCTGGGAGTAGTGTACAAGCTCATGGCCGCAGATCGAGGTGACGGAAAACTGATTCCGAAGATTAAGATCTCACAGAATCCGAGTAAAGTGACCAATCCGGGAGTGAAAAAGATAGTCCGGTTCTACAACGGCAATGGAAGGATGATTGGGGATGTCCTTACAGAGGTAGGTGAGCCTCTGCCTCAGGGAGAGTCGGTCAGAGCGCATCATCCTATGTACGATTACATGAAGAAAACCTACAGACAACCGTACAGAGCCGAAGAGCTCATGGTGCAGGTCTTTGCCGGTGGACAGCAGGTGTACCAATCACCGCCGTTGGCTGCAATCAGGCAGCGGGCCAAAGATCAGATCGATTCCCTCGAGCCCGAGTACAAGCGTCTCCCAAACCCCCACATTTACAAGGTTTCGCTCTCGGACAAGCTGTACAGGATCAAGAAAGAGCTCCTCCAGTATTACCAGGACCGGGCCAATGCAAAAAACGCTTGAGCCCCATCCACTGGGCTATCCGGCTGTTGGCGCTTGCGTTGTCAGCTCCCTCCAAGCCGGAACCCAGACTCCCCACAATCTCCTCCAGTCACTCTCCTGCCCTGGCTCCCGATTCAGGATGAGCCGCGGACGCTGTTAAGGCATAGAACGGTCGCGGAAAGGCTGGGAACCGTGTCAGAGAAAAGAGGAATCGGGTGACAGCCAAGGAGACTCTTTTTGGTTGACGGGGGTGAAGACGGTAGGGTACTCTTAAAGAGGAAACAAAGGGGAATTTTTCGCCAACGTGGCCACGGTCTTGCCATCCTGTCGCCTCGTAAGCGACCATGCGGGGCCTTTCTTGGTGCCAGGGGAGCACGGGGAAAACCGGATTCCCAGTGAAGGTGCCTAGAATTGGTAAGGCCGCTGCACAATTCCGGCAAAGGAGGATAGCTAAACAATAGCAGATACACATAAGCCCCTGGTCAAATTGCCGTAAGAGAGAGGCCCGGCGCAGAAGAATTTACATCAACCGTGGGACCTAGACCACTCCGCCTGAAGCCTAAAAATTAGAAAGACCCTTGAGACGTTGGGGGAATAAATGAGGAGAAAGAGATCTTTGGTTCTTGTGGGCTTGTTATGCCTATGTGCCGTCACTTTCCTCGGAGGTTGCAGCTCGATACTCTTGTTCGACCCCAAAGGACCGATTGGCGAGGTGCAGCGGTTCGTCATCGTTGCGGCCATCGTTCTCATGCTGATCGTCATCATTCCCGTCTCCATCATGACTTTCTGGTTTCCCCGAAAGTACAGAGCTTCCAATACCGAATCGACCTATATGCCGAAGTGGAGTCATTCCGCCACAATCGAGTTTTTCATGTGGGCGGTTCCCATGGCCATTGTCGCGGTTCTCGCGATTCTGGCTTGGACCACGACCCATTCTCTGGATCCCTTCAGGCCCATCCATTCGGCCGAGAAGCCGATTACCATCGAAGCCGTATGCCTGGATTGGAAATGGCTCTTCATCTACCCCGAGCAAGACATCGCGACCGTAAATCAAATCACTTTTCCCGTTAATGTCCCGGTTAGCTTCAAGATCACCTCTGACACCGTAATGGCTTCCTTTTTCATCCCGCAACTGGGCAGCCAGATTTACGCCATGGCAGGCATGCAAACCCGATTGCACCTCCTGGCAAATGAACCAGGTTCTTATGCCGGCCACAATCAGCAATTCACCGGTAGCGGTTATGCTGACATGCATTTCAAGGCGAATGCGGTTCCTCGTGAAGAGTTTCAATCATGGGTGCAGCAGGTCAGACAGTCTCCTGAAAAGCTTGATCTGGGCCGATATGAGGAGCTTGCAAAGCCGAGCGTCGGCTACCACCCCGTGACCTATTTTTCTTCGGTCAAGCCCGGTCTGTTCGAGCATATCCTGCGCAAGTACAATCAGACTCATAGCAAACATCCCGGACCAATGAGCAGAGGACCCTTTTCCACACACGCAAGAACCGACGTTGCGGAGGCAAATTGACATGTTTGGAAAATTAAGCCCTTCAGCGATTCCATTTCACGAACCGATCACAATGACTGCCGTCGGTGGTTCGGTTGTCCTGGGCTTGATCATTCTTGCCTTGATTACTTACTACAGAAAGTGGACTTACCTTTACAGAGAATGGCTGACCAGCCTGGACCACAAGAAGATCGGCATTATGTACATTATCCTCGCTCTGGTCATGCTGCTGCGCGGGTTCTCCGATGCCCTCCTGATGCGCGGTCAACAGGCCCTTGCCGCGGGCGGCTCCCTTGGCTATCTGGCCCCTGACCACTTCAATCAGATATTCAGCGCTCACGGCTCGATCATGATCATCTTCATGGCTATGCCGTTTCTGGTCGGGTTGATGAACATCGTTGTGCCGCAGCAAATCGGTTCCAGGGATGTAGCCTTTCCGTTTTTGAACTCTCTCAGTCTTTGGCTAACTGCGGCCGGGGCGTTGCTGGTGATGGTATCTTTAGGGGTGGGTGAATTCTCCAAAGCGGGATGGTCGGGATATGCTCCTCTGTCAGGAATAGAGTATAGCCCCGATGTTGGGGTGGACTATTGGATATGGGCTTTCCAGATCGCAGGCATCGGCTCTACCTTGAGCGGTATCAATTTTCTCGTCACCATCGTGACAATGCGTGCTCCCGGCATGACTGCCATGCGGCTGCCGTTGTTTGTTTGGACTACTTTTTTCACCATGGTGCTCGTGGTTTGGGCATTTCCGGTTTTGACAGCCGCTCTCGCCCTGTTGACACTCGATCGCTACCTGGGCATGCATTTCTTCACCAACACGCTCGGCGGCAACCAGATGTTGTATGTGAACCTGTTCTGGACCTGGGGGCATCCCGAGGTTTATATTGTAATTCTCCCGGCTTTCGGGATCTTTTCGGAGGTCGTTGCCACTTTCTCCGGCAAACGCCTGTTCGGCTATGGCTCGATGGTCTGGGCCACTGCGGTCATCACGATTCTGTCCTTTTCAGTCTGGATGCATCATTTTTTCACCATGGGCGCTAGCCCGAACGTAAATCTCTTTTTTGGGATTGCTACCATGCTGATCGCCATCCCCACCGGAGTGAAAACGTTCAACTGGCTCTTCACCATGTTTCGCGGCCGCATAAGGTTTACTACGCCGATGTACTGGACCCTGGGATTCATCGTGACCTTCGCAATCGGCGGGGCTTCAGGCGTAATGATGTCTATACCATCCGCTGATTTCGTGCTCCACAACAGCCTGTTTCTGATCGCTCATTTCCACAGTGTGCTGATTCCTGGTGCGCTGTTCGGCTTTTTCGCAGGTTATTATTATTGGTTCCCAAAGGCCATCGGCTTTCGTTTAAAGGAAAATTGGGGCAGACGGGCATTCTGGTGCTGGTTGATTGGCTTTTATCTTGCCTTCATTCCCCTGTATGTACTGGGCTTCATGGGCATGCCCCGCCGAATGGCATATTATGCCGACCTGACCTGGCACCCCTATCTGCTGGTCGCGGCAGTGGGTGTGGCCGTGATCATGCTCGGCATCGTCTGTCAGGGAATTCAATTGCTCGTCAGCTTTAAGGAGCGCCGTGCCCTCGACGATCCCACCGGAGATCCCTGGGACGGTCGCACCTTGGAGTGGATGACATCTTCTCCTGCCCCGGTCTATAACTTCCCGAAAATACCCGTCATAAGTGAAATCGATGCCTTTATGGACATGAAGGAAAAAGGCATCGCATATCAGCGGCCCGGTCGATATAGCGACATCGAGATGCCCAAAAACGCGCCGCACGGCCTTATTCTTGGCGGATTGGCATTCCTGTTCGGATTTGCCGTAGTCTGGTACATCTGGTGGCTGGCCATACTGGCCGCTCTGGGTATGCTTTTCACGGTCATCGCACGCTCAATGGACGACGACATCCATTACGTTATACCCGCTGCCGACGTCGAGCGGATCGAAAATGAACGCTATCGACAGTTGTCTGCGGTAGCGAAATGATATCCCGCAGACGAACAGACCCTCGCAAGAACCCGTACCGGAGATGTAAATGATGACGACAGACGCTTCGACCATCGGCATCGCTCATATTGAAGAAGCTGCGCACTTTGATACCATCGCGATGCAGACATTCGGTTTTTGGCTCTATCTTATGAGCGACCTCATCTTATTTGCGACGCTCTTCGCTACTTATGCTGTCCTAGGCCACAACTATGCCGGTGGGCCGACGGGGAAGGAATTGTTTGAGCTGCCTTACGTGCTGGGCGAAACCTTGCTCCTCTTGTTCAGCAGCGTAACCTACGGGCTCGTCATGCTGGCCGTGCACAACGGCATGGAGAAGCGGGTTCTGTTCGGACTCGTCGTTACCTTTCTGCTGGGGCTTGGATTTGTCTCCATGGAAATCATTGAGTTCCGCAGCCTGATTGCCCAGGGCTACGGCCCGGACCGCAGCGCCTTCCTTTCCAGTTATTTCACCCTGGTGGGGACTCACGGTGCCCATGTGACTTTCGGGCTGATCTGGATGGCGGTCATGATAGGTCAGGTGGCCGTCAAAGGGTTGACCTCCCCCGTTCAATCACGGCTGATGCGCCTGAGCATGTTCTGGCATTTTCTGGATATTGTCTGGATCGGCATATTCAGTGTCGTCTACCTGATGGGAGTTATGTAAATGAGTCAAGCACTTATCGACAGCACAGGCGCCAGCAGGGGAAGTCTCAAATCGTACCTCACCGGATTCGTTCTCTCCCTCATTCTCACGGCCATTCCGTTTGCCTTGGTGATGAGCGGAGCCTGGTCCGCCTCTGCTGCAATTGCCGGCATTTTCAGTGCGGGCATCCTGCAAATTCTTGTGCACCTGTATTACTTCTTGCATCTGGATACTTCGTCCGCGACGCGTTGGAACATCCTGGCCATGATATTTACCGCATTGATCATGGCTCTCTTCGTTGGAGGCACCATTTGGATCATGTATAACCTGTATCATCGAATGATGTGAGAATGCCCGAGAGGATCAAAAACTATTTGCTCGTTGCCAAACCGTGGATCATTCTCGGCAACCTGATATCCGCGGCAGCCGGCTTCTTTCTTGCATCCAAAGGGAGGGTTGATGGTGCTGCCCTCCTGGCGACTCTCAGTGGAATATCCCTGGTTGTCGCGTCCGGTTGCGTTTTCAACAACTGTATCGATAGAATAATAGACCGAAAGATGATCAGGACGCGCCGCCGCGCCCTTGCCCAGGGGCTCATCTCAGTGCAGATCGCCCTATCCTACGCGACGATGCTGGGCATTGCGGGCATTGCACTGCTCTGGGCGGCAACAAACCTGCTGTCCGTTGTCATCGTGCTGGCTGGCCTGGTGATTTATGTGGTGGTGTATAGCCTGTATCTGAAACGCAATTCCATATATAGCGCTTTGATCGGTAGTCTGGCAGGCGCCACACCGCCCCTCGCTGGATATTGCGCGGTCACCGGTCGCTTCGACCTGGGCGCAGTGATATTGTTTGCGATTTTCAGTCTCTGGCAGATGCCTCACTGCTATGCCATAGCGATTTTTCGGTTTGATGACTACGCTGCTGCAGCCATCCCGGTTCTGCCGGTCACGCAGGGAACGGCCGTGGCAAAGAAGCATATTATTGGCTATATCTTGGCCTTTATGGCCGCAACACTGATGCTGACTCTAGGGGGATACACGGGTTACAGTACCTTTGGAGTGGCGACCGTCTTCGGCCTGGCCTGGCTGTACCTGGCCTGGTCGGGCTTCAAGGCGCCCGATGAGAGACTCTGGGCCCGGAAGCTTGTTGTCTTCTCCATTCTGGCCATGTGCGTTCTGAGCGTCATGATGTCCATCGATTTCCCTGCACCGGTCCCGTCAGAAATGCTGCTGAGTTTCGCTCCGTAGTTCAAGCCAATCCATAGTGGAGGGCGTTGAAAACGGGGCTGGGGCGACTCATGAACTGGGCCATAAATCACCGTGCGAAAACACTGTCCGCGCTCCAGCGTCTTGTTGGCCATAATTGAGAGACTCCACATTCGCGGTACAGGAGCCTTGGCCTCTGTCATCGCGACGTGTCCGTCGAAGGCTCACTGGCTTTCAACTGTCATGAATGCCACCCGTGTTCAATGGGTGGCAGCATGGATAGAATGGATGGCTCTGTCAGACTCGGTCTCTCCATGCCCGGATTGCGTCCAGTATCTCCTGCCGGCTAATCCTTTTGCCCAGGCGGGGTATATCGAAAAGGGAGCGGCGAGCCTTGCCGAGCTTGGGAGCAATGGCAAACACGTCCCCTTAGCACAGCCGAATGAAAACTTCTTCGGTCTTGGACTCCTCGAGGATTCTCGCGAGCTTCTCTCTAGATTCAGAGTATGTGTATAATTTCATGGGATTACCTCATTGCTCCTCTGCCCATGCTTTCAGCACCGTAACACATCTTCCTGTCAAGGCCGTAGATTCTAGGGGTTGGAAACATTTTAAATTTGTTGACGGAATGGCGGGAGCTGACGTACGCTCCGAAACATGATAAGAGTTGCTGTTCGTCAGTGGGGCGAGCAGGCTGCCTGCGTCCGGTAGTGCGGGAAAACCGACGATGATCGTCTTGGAGTCAGCGGGGAGACATCTCTGACCCTCAAGAGTGCCAAGACGGTCAAAATGGCAGGGCCGTCGTATAATTCGGTAGTAGAGGAGAACTCAGACAATGAACATCCGTGCCGTGCGTGCGCTGCGCGGGCCAAGTATTTGGGCGAGCTTTACCGTGCTGGAAGTGCTAGTTGATCTCGAGGAATTGAAGGACAGCCCTTCAAACACCATTCCCGGTTTCAATCAACGAGTCAAGGAATGGCTCCCCTCCCTTATCGAGCACCGGTGCGGGCTTGGCGTCCGTGGTGGATTTTTTAAGCGCCTTGATGACGGTACTTACCTGGGCCATGTGTTGGAGCATGTGACTCTTGAGCTGCAAACCCTTGCAGGTACCGATGTGGGGTACGGTAGGGCGCGGGAAACCGACGAGGAAGGGGTCTACAAGGTTGCAATTGAGTACGAAGAAGAGCTTCTTGCTCGGGAGTGTCTCAAGTCAGCCTGGGAGCTGTGTCTCGCCGCTGTAAACGGTACCCCGTTTGATGTGCAAACCACGATTTGCCGACTGAGAGATCTTGCGGGAAAAGTGTGCCTTGGACCGAGCACCAGATCGATTGTAGATGCAGCGAGAAAACGGGGTATTCCCGTGAGGCGTCTCAATGACGGGAGTCTGGTGCAGCTCGGTTACGGCTCACGACAGCGCCGCATTATGGCTGCCGAGACTGATGGAACCAGCGCCATAGCACAGGAAATCGCACAGGACAAGCAGCTCACCAAGATGATCTTGCGTTCCGTGGGGGTACCCGTGCCGGGTGGGTCCATTGTGGAAAGTGCCGAAGATGCATGGACAGCAGCCTGTGAAATAGGCCTTCCGGTAACGGTGAAGCCTTCCGACGGCAATCAGGGTAGGGGAGTTTCGGTCAACCTATGCACAAAAGAGCAAGTCGAGACGGCGTTTGAAGCCGCTGCCAAGCGGAGCCCAAAGGTGCTGGTTGAAGAGAACATCAAAGGAAAGGACTACAGGCTTCTTGTCGTCGGCAACCATCTCGTCGCTGCAGCGCAGCGTGTTCCAGCTCAGGTCTTTGGGGACGGCAAGCACACAGTAGCAGAGCTCATCGAGAAGGAAAATGCAGACCCCCGCCGCGGCGATTATCATGCCCTGCCCCTCAGCAAGATACCTCTGGATGATATTTCAAGAGCGGTCCTTGCGGACCAGGGTCTGACTCCCGATTCCATACCGCCGGCGGGAACCGTGATCCTGATCCGGCGGAACGCTAACCTGAGTACCGGTGGAACGTCCGTCGATGTTACCGATGCGGTACATCCGGTCAATGCCTCTCTTGCCGTGGACGCAGCGAAGAGCGTCGGCCTTGACATCGCAGGTGTGGATATTGTCACCGAAGACATCAGCATCCCGCTTGAGGAGCAGGGGGGGAAAGTGATTGAGGTGAATGCCTCGCCGGGACTGCGGATGCATGTGGCGCCCTCTGAAGGGCAAGCCAGACCTGTCGGGGAAGCTATTGTTGAGATGCTTTTCCCTGAAGGTGCCACCGCCAGAATACCGATTGTGGCCGTCACCGGTGTCAACGGGAAGACAACAACGACCCGCTTCATTGCCCATATTCTGAAAAGCACGGGCTTCTATACCGGAATGGTCTGTAGCGACGGTATCTATGTTGACGGGCAGCGAATTGAAAAAGGTGATTGCAGCGGGCCTCGGAGTGCGCGCAGCGTGCTGCTCAATCCGTTTGTCGACGCTGCCATTCTTGAAGCAGCCCGAGGGGGGATTATCCGCGAAGGCCTCGGCTTCGACAAGTGCGATGTCGGTGTGGTAACAAACATCCAAGGTGGTGATCATCTTGATCTTTTCGACATCAACACCCTTCAGAAACTCGCAGCGGTCAAGCGAACGGTAGTTGAGTCCGTTGCAGAAAACGGAACGGCCGTGCTGAACGCGCTGGATCCTCTGGTTGTGGAGATGGCCAAACACTGCA
>CAYZET010000005.1:0-31643 GCA_964477215.1 uncultured Syntrophaceae bacterium
TCGAATGGGTTGGCAGTCCCAAGGGGTTTCGAACCCCTGTCTCCGCCGTGAGAGGGCGGTGTCCTAGGCCTCTAGACGATGGGACCGATTTGCCTATATTCGTACAAGAACCGGCCGTCCTTGTCAAGCGCGGCAGATCAAATTCTGTTGGGCGGGGGGCGGTCGGGCTCGGCCCGATGCAACATTTAGGGCGGGGGCTGGTGTGAGGAAAGAGGGCAGGGGAGGCGGAGTTTTGGAGGGAGGGTCCCGTCGCGGCCCAAGAACTAACGGTCTTTTGCAATATTAGGGGTTATGGTGGTGGGCGTGGTATATTATGATCGAGAGGGTACCCCCGAATTTTCAGATGTGGAAGCCCGACGTGGCACGCGGGAGAGAGTGAGAAGCCATGGAAGCGTGGTGGGAAGCACTGACAGCCTTGAATAAGGGATTCTTCCTTGCGGCCCTTTTCTTCTCGGTGCTGTTCGTGTGGCAGATTGTGAGCATGCTCGTCGGCCTCGACATGCACGGTAACGGGGACGCAGGTGATGGCGGTTTTGCCGGACACGGTCACGCAGATGTGGGTGGAGGTGACTCCCACCATGTCGATCATGAGCTCGGCGGAGAAGTCACATTCACCCTTGTGTCCGTGCGCTCGGTGATTGCGTTTGCCACACTGTTCTCGTGGGCTGGTGCGCTCTATCTCTTCACAGGGACGTCGCCGATCCTTGCAATCTCGCTGGCAGCCGGATGGGGGCTGGCCGCCATGTTTGGGGTATCATTTCTCGTGTACAAGCTGCTGAAGCTGCAAGAAGTGGGTACCGTGTCGCTATGGACAGCGACCGGTGAAGAGGGCCTCGTGTACATGGACATACCGGCTGGTGGCGCGGGAAAGGTGCGGATCAAGGTGGGTGGCGTGGTGAGCTTCGTGGACGCCCAATCGGGGAGCGGAGCTCCTCTGAAAGCGGGCACACCGGTGTTGGTGAGCCGAGTGATCGATTCGCGTACAGTGGAAGTCGTTCCTTTCGACAGTTTGCAGGGAGAATGAAATGGTTGCACTGACGTTGACTGTGTTGTTGGCATTCTTGCTGATTGTGATCGGGTTTGTGTTCGTGAGGCGGTACAAGAGATGCCCGTCCAATCAAATCCTGGTTATTTATGGTCGCACCGGCAAAGGTGCAGCGCGATGCATCCATGGAGGAGCGGCCTTTGTGTGGCCGGTGCTGCAGTCGTACGCCTGGCTCAACCTGGAGCCGTTCGTGGTGCCGATAGAATTGGCCAGTGCCCTGTCTCAAGAGAATATACGGGTCTCCGTGCCCACCACAGTGACCGCTGCCATTAGCACGGAAGACGGAATCATGCAAAACGCAGCGATTCGTCTTCTCGGGCAGAGCCTCGAAGAAGTCCAGAAGCAGGCGCAGGACATTATCCTCGGGCAGATGCGGGCAGTCATCGCGACCATGCAGATCGAGGAGATTAACCGAGATCGTCAGGCGTTCATGGGCAAGGTCAACGAAGCCGTGTCCGTGGAGCTGGAGAAGATCGGGCTGACGGTCATCAATGTGAACATCAAAGATATCGAGGACGAAAGCGGGTACATACAGGCACTCGGGAGGAAGGCAGCGGCCGAGGCTATGAACCAAGCTCTTATCGATGTCTCGGAACAGGAGAAGCTCGGGAAGAGCGGAGTTGCCGAGCGGGAGCGGGATCAGCGGCGGGCCGTTGCGCTGGCCAATTCCCAGGCCGCGGTAGGAGAAGCCGAAGCTGAGCGGGAACGGCGGAGGATGGTGGCTGCAGCCGATGCGGAAGCTGCTGTGGGCGAGGCTCAGGCGGAAAGGGACCGGAGGAAAGAGGTGGCCATGCTCGACGCGGATGCTGTAGCCACCGAAACGGAAGCCAACTCGCGAAAAGCCGCATATCAGGCGAGCCAACACGTTGCCGAGCAGGAGGCCCGAGCCAAGGGGCAATCGGCTTCAATGAAAGCGGACGGAGCTATTCGGGTGGCCCAGGAGGATGCTCACAAGGCTGCTGAAGAGGCGAGGGCCCGCAGAGAGGAGGCCCGCCTCAACGCGGAGATCGTAGTGCCCGCAGAAGCAGCAAGGCGCAAGGTTGTCGTGGAAGCAGAAGCAGAGCGTGACAAGGCGCTACTCACAGCGGAGGGTGTGGCAAAAGCCCGTCTGGTGAACATGCAAGCGGAAGCAAAGGGGCTTCAGGCAATCCTCGACGGCAAGGCCGCTGGGTACAAAGCCCTCGTGGATGCATGCCGAGGAGACGCTTCCGTCACCGCTGCTCTGCTCCTCATAGAGAAGCTTACGGAAGTCTCGAAGATTCGAGCCGAAGCTATCAAGAATCTCCCAATCGAGAAGGTAGTCGTTTGGGACTCGGGGAACGGCGGAGGTCTCAATAACCTCGGTGCCCGGGTCATGAGCGTGCTGCCGCCTATGCACGAGCTGGCAAAGATGGTAGGATTAGAATTACCTGCTTATCTGGGTAAGGCCACCCCCGGCAGCGAGGTGCAGGCAGAGCAGCCTGCGGCAAAGCCGGGGACCGCACAAAGGTGATCGGATTCGTTCAATTGTTCGTACTTGGGGACGCGAAGGCTTGTGCCGGGTCCTATCCCCAGACCGATGGTGCTCTCTGCCTGAGGGTGCTACGAGGGAGGAATGGTAAAAGAGATGGCGAAGAATGAGAAACTGATTCAGATATTTGAATATGCGCTCAATCAGGAGCGAACAGGCATGAATTTCTTCCAGACTTCTCTGGAGCGTATGGGAGTGGGAGCAGCGATTACTGCATTCAAACGACTCATAGAGGAAGAGCAGAAGCACATAGACTTCATCACCCGGATCCTTGACGACCTGAAGGCAGGGAACGAAATCGGCCCGATCTCGTCCGATGCCCCCGTCCTGGAGCCCACCCATTACTTTGACGAAAGGGCAAAGTCGGAATTCCTCGATCGGTGTGTGCACGGATCCATGGTTCCGGATGTCACCATTTTCAATGTTGCCTGGCTCATAGAAAAGGATCTTGCGGAATTCTACTCGTCCATGGCAGCCCAGACCGACGGGAAGGCTGCCGATGCACTCACGATGCTGTCTCGCTGGGAAAAGGAGCACGAACGGTTTTTTAGAGAGTACCGGGATAAGCTGTCAGACGTCTATGCTCATATGCCGTGGGGTGGTTGATAGCCATCTCATGGGCCGAATCCGGCAGGGGAGGGGCGCAGACATGATCGACTCCGTATGGTCCTATCATGAGAGGACCAGGTACGACCGGTACGACATGAAGGGGCATGCCCTCGACTGGGGTAGCCAGCCTAATGTGTACAAGAACTACCATGGCAGGAAAACCGTTCGATTGCCCCAGGACGTGCGGCTTCCCGACGAGACGCTCTCAGAGCTCCTCACGGAGCCGTGGACCCCTGATGCCGAAAATGAAATATCACTGGACCGCCTGACCAGAATCCTGGTTCTCACCCAGGCTCTCACAGCGAGAGCGAGATACGGAGGAGCATACTTCTTCTACCGGAGCGTGGCGTCAGCCGGGGCATTGTACCCGTTTGAACTGTACGTCGCGACCATAGGGGTGAGCGGCCTGGATGCCGGCCTTTACTACCACAACCTGTCTGACCAAAGCCTGGTCTTGCTTCGATCGGGAAGCGCTCTCGGCCCCGTCCGCTCTGCGCTTTCTCTCGGTGACAAGCCCGATCCAGTTCTCGTCTTCTTTCTTTCGTCCATTTTCTTTCGCAGCTCCTGGAAGTACCGAGAGCGATCTTACCGATATCACTTGCTCGACACGGGGCACCTCGCGGAGAACCTGGTGCTGGCGCTGAGGTCGGAGCGCCTCCGTTGCGAAATCCGGTATGACTTCGACGACTTGTTGGTGAATGGCCTCCTGGGCGTGGATCAGGAGCGGGAGGTATGTCTGGCTGTGGCCCCTGTTTGGGGAAGAAGCAGCTCAGCTCCTCAATTTACTGTTCTGGAGGAAGCAGACAACGGACTCGCGGACGCAAGCAGGGTGGCATCAGCGGAGGTGGACTATCCGGCGATCAGAGAGGTCCATGGTGCTACTCGCGTACCAACGACCTTGCCCTCATCGCGGCCGAACATGGCGAGATGCCTGGGAGTCGAGCTCCAACAGGGGAAGCCCATTCTTCCCCCGGAAATGTGGCCGGAGCGGATCTCCTATGGGGAGGCCGTGCAGAAGCGCAGGTCAATGCGAAATTTCGTGAGAGCCAGCCTGACGTCCGACCGTCTGAACGCTTTCCTCACCCTGCTCACCGTGGAGCCGGCGGCGAATCTGCACCGGGAGTCTGTGGCTGAAGCAGCCCTCTCCATAGGATTCCTGGCCGGCAACGTGGAAAGGCTCGAACCTGGATTCTACGTGCTCGACCGCGCTGCCCGGACAGTACATCTTGCGGTACGAGGGAACGTGATCGAGAGAATGACGGACGCATGTCTAAATCAAGGCTGGCTAGCCCAGTGCGCAGTGCACTTCGTCTTTCTCTGCAATCTGGACGTTCTGGAAAAAACGTGGGGAGCCAGAGCATACCGCCACGTAATGCTTTTCGCTGGAAGGCTGGGCCAAAGAATTTACTTGGCCGCAACATCGATGCTCCTGGGATGCTGCGGCATCGGTGCCTACTACGACGGGGAGGCGGTTCAGCTCCTGGGTCTAAACGAACGGAGCAGGCTCCTGTACCTCGTTGCCACAGGTCCGGTACGAAAATATGTGGAACGTTAAGAGAGACGGCAAGAAAAATCTTCCCGGTTACCGCATGCCATTCAGTGGAGAACCAAAAAATGTTTGAGAAAATCAAGAGGCTGTTCACTCAGCAAGACATAAGGTTTTTTGCAAAAGTTGGGCGTTTCTGATATGATCCGTCTGTTGATTGAGGTCATGATACTATCTTAAGCTACCGGAGCGGCTTTTGGAGCACGTACAGTTCGCCGTGGGGACAATAGTGCTTCTTTTTGTAGCGGGATTTTGGTTCGTGCGGGCTCGGGATCTGGTGCTGTCCTGGCACCGGGACCCCAATCTTCGGCCCGATAAGGAAGTATTTCTCCCCGAGAACCCGCCCCTCATATCGGTCATCGTGCCGGCTCACAATGAAGAAGCAGGGATCGCGGGGTGCCTGGAATCGGTGCTGAATCAAGACTATCCCTCTTTTGAGCTCATCTGCGTGGATGACCGCTCGGTGGATCGGACAGCCGGGATAGCCAGAGCGGTGCTAGCGAATAGACAGAATTGCAAGCTCATATCAGTCAAGGAGTTACCTCCCGGCTGGACAGGCAAGTGTCACGCCCTGGATGCCGCAATTAAACACACATCCGGCGAATGGCTGGCCTTCCTTGATGCGGACAGCAGGCTGGAGCGGTGTGCCTTACGGCAATGTTATGGTGAAGCCCTGCGCCGCAAGATCAACATGGTCACCTTGAGTCCCAGGTTCGTGCTCGAAACCTTTTGGGAGAAGGCCCTTCAGCCGGCTTTCTCTGCCAGGTCCTGCATCCTGTTCCCCCCAAGCAAGATAAACGACCCCGCTAGCGACATAGCCTCCGCCAACGGCATGTTCTATTTGATCAGTCGGCGAGCATACGATGCAATCGGTGGTCACCACGACGTGAAAGGGCTTGCCGTGGAAGATATCGGGATCGGGAAACGGGTAAAGGCTGCCGGTCTCGGACTCCTTTTTGCGAACGGTCGGAAGGTGCTCAGCACGAGGATGTACACAAATCTGTCCGACATTATAAGTGGATGGACGCGAATCCTTAGCGCTTCAATGAATTATCATCTGGCTTCGGTGCTCAAGTATCTTGGGGTTCACATCCTGATGAGCGTGCCCGTGCTGTTGCTCGCGCTCCATTGGTATATTCCCACTGCCACGAGATTGTGGCCTCACACCTGGTTTCTCCTACCTCTCACATGCATCGTGCTCATGTCGATAATTCCGTCGGTGTATTGCCTGCAACTGGGTGTGTCGTCACGACACGCCATGCTCCTGACCATCGGACAGTTTATGCTGATCTGGGTATTTTCGATCATCACCAAGAAGATTGTGTGCAATGATGCTTTGCAGTGGCGCGGTACGACGTACAGCGCAAGTCGGTACCAGCCCACGACGCTCAACCCGGTGCACACTGCCTTTTACAGCACGAACACACCGCCGCAACTTGATTAATAGAAGCTCGCTTCACAGTCAGTCACTCGTTGGGTCCAGGGATCCCTACAAGAGGCTTCGGGCCTATCTTCTCGCGCTTGATCAGCTTCAGAAACCTGGCTACAAGCTGGACGGGGAGTTGCCTCCTTTCGGAGCGAGACAAGCCGGCGAGGGGAACCTGGCCTCCTGCCATTTCTCTGTGTCCCCCTGCAGACCCGATCCTGTCAACCAATTGGCGAATAACGCCACCGGACCGGTACTTTCGCGAGGTGGACCGCAGGGACAAGATCATAAGGCTTCCCATTTCTCCCATACACAGCGACCAGCTCACACCATCTATTCGGAGGAGCCAGTCGGCCAGCTCGGGAACAATTGCCTCCGAGTCAATCTTGCCCAGATAGGACACCGCAACATCCCGATAGAGCACGGTGTTGGAGAGCCCTTGGTGAAAATCCCTGAAGTATTGCTGAGAGAGGCCGGGGCGCTCTATGGCGCCAATCACTCGCGGGTTGCTGAGCGGTGAGAGATAATTGAACGCTTCGAAGTCGGCTCTCGTGCCAGCGCGTACCAGTGATCTGGTGTCCGTCTTCAGGCCGTAGAGGAGCGCATTGGCCAAAGACCGGGTCGGCGTGAGCTCGGCCGCGAGGATGTACTCCGTGATGATGGTCGATGTTGCCCCATAATGGGGGCGAACGTCATAAAACTCCGCCTTCAGGGAAAGTTTGCGTAATGGATGGTGGTCTATAACAATGAAGGGGGGACTCATGTCCGGTTTGAGCAGATTGTTCCCTGTTCCCGGCTGGGCATCCACAGCGGCCATGCCGTAATACCTGGAAGGAACGACCTTGCTCATCTGGTTCATCTTTATCCTGAGCCTCTGAACCATTGCCTTGTTTTCGGCGCGCGTTACAACTCCCCCATACCCGATTACGGAACGGACACCGAAAGCCTTCATCATGAGAAAGCTCAGGCCGTAAGCGCTCGCGATCGAGTCCGGGTCGGGGTTGTTGTGGCACAGGATGAGGACCTTCTTCTTCCCGGCCCCCCTCACGACGGCTTCGAGCTCAGTGAGCTTGTGCGTCGATTTAGTTAAATCCCATCGTTGCGTATTCATGGGCTCTGAGCGCTTGAAACACTTGGAAAAGAGCGTGAATCACACCTTCTACCTACCCAGACGCGACCGAAAAGACATAGCAGAATCTAACCCACGTCAGGGCTCAGGTCAAGGATATGAAGTGGAAACAGGTCACCATTCGCGCGCGAGTGCGACCGACCTGTTCAGAGCGTGTTTCAACGCTAGGCATACTTGAAACCTGTCCCTTGTATATTACCACGACGTACTCGTGCTGTTACGGGCGGTACCTTGAACGCTGGGTTTCAAATCCGCTCTGGTGTCAAGGGCAGTTGTAAAAGTACCGGCGAGACGCCGGCGCTACGGGGAATTCGCGCCGGAGATCCCCATTGTAGAGGGCGGGTTCTAAACCCGCCCCCGCCGCCATTCTGGACGAGTGCCACCGCGATCATGACAACCGCGTTTCAGTGAATACGTCACCGTACTCGTGCAATTGCCTTCTTACCGGTGGCGCGTTCAGAATTCTTCGTCGCCAGGGGCAAACCGATCGCTGGAAAAAGATGCGAGCATCTTCTTGAAAACCCGCTCGTTTAGAATCATGCCCCTTATGATTCCTGAAGAGCGTGCGTACCGATTCTCGATGAACGCTTCGAGCATGAGATCGCGCTTGTCGCGCAGCCGAATTACCCCGACCATAGTCAGAGTTTCCCCCGGTGGAGCCATGGTGTTCAGGTCGGGAAATTCGGTTCCTGTAAGGATGGGAAAAAGACGGCGGCCTTTGAGGACCTTGAGCATCATGAACGTGCCCAACTGAGCCACCGCCTCCATCTGAAGATGGCCCCCAAATAGCGGCATGCCGACAAAATGATCTTTCAAGATAGGATTTTGCTCTGGAGTGGGCACAGTGAAGCGGCCGAATCCCATCATCCCGTCCGTAACCTCGCCCTCCTCCATGACTACTCGATCCACAAAGAGGAAATTGGAGCCGTACATGCTCAGGGTCTCACGAACGTCATCCTTGTCGTAGTAGACCCACCTTCGCTTCGGACCGGGTCTGTGAGGTTTCTCAGGCCTCGGTTGCGCCAAAGCGATCCTCGATTGGCCTGTAAGGTCCTTGTAATAAACCTGTCGCACGTCGCCAGGCTCAAATCGGCGTTTTGCCAAAAACTCGCGGGCCACAATTACTCCACATGCCTCTCGGATGAAATCGGAGACTATTTCAACGGATTTCCGGAGAAGGGGGAACGTGTTCTGATTTCTCATTCTGCCGAAGAGATCGCGGACCATCTGTGACAATTGAGCGGCATCCGTTTCAGCGGTTATGGTTGACCACTCTGCGTTGAAAAATTCCCGCAGATCGTTCACAAGCTCCGGAAACCTGTCCAGCTCGGAAAGTGCTTTTTCCATGCGGTTGTAAGCAGGCGCGATGTCGTCCGAAACAGAAGCTTGATGTTGCAGCTCCTGAAGATAGTTCCACAGAACTGCGAGCTCGATTCCCGTAAAAAACTGGGACGATTGAGTCCACGCTTCAGGCAGCGCCATGATGAGGGTGGACTTCCCTTGCTTCGCTGCCCGCTCTGCAAGCTTCTCAAGGTGTCTCTTGGTCGGAGCGATGAAATAGGGTAGCGTTCCGCGGTAAGTCAGGGCCATGTAGGTCGTGGAATTGTCAGCAATCCTCGGAAATGCCTTCATCAGGTCATCGAACGAGGAGGCGTTCACGTAGTACACATTCCGCTTTACCGCGGTTGCCATGTGGTTGAACGTCTCCTTGCCCTTCAGTATGTCGCTTACAGCCTTCATTACCGATGGTTGTCGGGGAAAGCCCCCGGCAACTGCGTGAACAACTGCATCGAGCTTCTCGACGCCGTGACGAACGAGATGGTCCTCGATCCGGGATAAAGATTCGAACACCCGTTCCCGATTCTCGAAATCGAATCTCAGAGGCTCGCTCAGAAGCACTGTGCCGATATCATCAAAAAAGGCCTTTTCACGTGGGTCCTCGGGAACCAGGGATGTCCCAAATACTCTGGCGCCGGCTTGCACCGTGGCCTGGGCGATTGAGGCTCCGTATCCGCCGGCTCGGGCCCCGATAACCAGGATGTTTTTTCCTTCCAACATGAAGCGCACCTATGGTGGGAGTGTGGCAGTTGCCACGCGAAGTAATGAGAATACACCACAAAATTCGGGTAGTCAACGCGGTAAGCCGCGACTGTTGCGGGGAACCTCGGACACGGGGAATTCCCTTGACATTGCCATTCGTTTGCGTGAGGCTTCACGTCGAACGGTTGTTGTGCCCCGATTTATAATCTGGAGCGATTTAGAGATGACGTGGACCGAAGAAAAGGAACGAGCTGCCAGAGAGATTCTCGAGTTGTTGTACGCGAGCAGGCTGATCAGGACTTTCTACCGCGACAAGCCTGACGGTTGGACACTGGTATCCGGGCTTTACAGCCCCCTCTATATTCAACTCCGTCCGCTCGCTTCCTTTCCCCACGCGTTCGAACGGACGTGCAGGGCCATGGCGTCGATGGTGAAAGAGGAAGCTCCCCACATTACCAAGCTGGTGGGGATAGCGATGGCCGGGATACCAATAGCTGCCGGTATGTCACTGACCGGAGGAATCCCTGCCGGATTCACCCGGAAGATGGACAAAGTGAAGACCGTCGAATCCTTGAGGCAAGCGGTAACCTCCTACGGGGAGCACGCGCTCATCGAAGGAGAGCTGGTCTCGGGAGACAACATAGCCCTGGTAGACGACCTCGTCACTCGCTTCGACAGCAAAGATCTGGCCAGAGAGCAGGTGCGGTACGAAGTGGCTCGAAGAGGGCTTGAGCACGTTTCGTGCGATACGGTGGCGGTAGTTCTGGATCGGGAGCAGGGTGGACAGGAGGCTGCGGCAAGGAGCGGAGTCTTGCTCTTGAGCTTGATTCCCTTCAAGAGCGTCGGACTGCCGCTGCTGAAGCCTGTCATGCACCCAATCGAGTGGGAGACGATTAGCCGCTACCTGGAGAATCCGGAAGAATTTCAGAACCAACAAACGCGTGATCGAGTTGCGCGGCTTGCGCACGCGTAGCAGGCTCCGTTCCACGCCCGCTCACTTCCCTGGAGACGGAGTGCACGCGCCCCCACAGACGCTCCTCCGCAGTGCCTTATTGAGCTCGAGACGGCGTCCCGTCGCCAAGGTTGCTGGATTCTTTATTCTTTCCACATTGGAACGAAGGCTCGTCAGGCCAGTCCACGAGATCCCTGTCTCTATCGGACCATCGGACGCAGCAAGGGATTCCAGCAGCTTCAGCCTGTCTCCGGTTCGATGCCACATGACGAGGCTTTCCAAGGGAACCGGACTATTCATTTTCATGCCCCGACTGACAAAGCCGTTTCTCGTAACGAATCCCTGCTGGAATATGAAATTCGGCCACTTCCATGCGTGCGGAAAGACGTACCATCCGTTCAGCGTGGCGTCGTCATAAAGCATGCGGAGAAGGGCTTTCATCCCCATCCAACCGCGAAACACCACGGCCCTGCCGTATCGGGAATCCAGATCGAGAAAGAGGAAGCCAGTTCCTGGGGCCACTCCCGGCGCCTGTAGAAGCAAGTCCCTGCAAAGGCTGGCTCTGGACCCGGCTGCAACTTGCCACTCCGAAATCATGTCAGCATGGAACGCAGCGTACAGACCGATGACCGATGCTGCGATCACGGCTGCACCTTTTCGGACGGTCTCGGTTCTCCACGCGCCGAATAACAGCCCCAGCAGAATCGCTATGCCGAAGCTTCCGGCAGAGTAGATCCTGCTGGACCAGTTGAAGTTGAACCACGTGGAATTACCGACCGGGAGCAGCCCCCATTTCAGCAACACGGTGTCTTTGAGCTCTGGAGGTACCGATCCATACCCAGCCATTTGATAGGGAAGCATTCCCAGGAAGAATATACTGAGTCCCACCACTACAATGTACCGGTTGCTGCCTTGGTGCCATGCCTTCGATTCGTGCGACACGGCCTCCCGAGTAGTCAAGAGAATCCATGCTGCCAAAACTCCGGCGCCGAGTCCCACCAGCAAGGGGAGGGGATCGCGGGAGATATGAACGAAAGGTTCCGCCAGATAGAACGGCAAGAGAGCCGGGTACCCCCAAATCAGATCCCACGGCGGTAAAATATTTCGGTGCCCCACTGCTCCCCCCTTCAGCATGGCGAAGCGCAAGCCCATGGCCAAAGCGAAGCTCCCAACCACCCCTGTCGCGAGCCGAACTCTGAACGCTCTGCTCCGAAGCCGAGAACGTCCGCTAGCATACAGGGGCGCCACGAGGAGAGGGATCGTGAAGATAAGCATGGTGGGTGCCTCGTACGTCAGGAATGCCAACTGGTAAAAGGCTGCCGGCAGCAGCAGTCCGGCCCAGCTTCCGGATTTGGCTGCCCACCTCTGGAAGCTCCATACGCTGCACCAGAAGAGGAGCAGACTCAGTCGGGAATTGTCCGTTGTCGTGACGTAGGTCAGGCACAAGAGGGTTGGGAGAAAGAAAGAAAAAAGAATAGACCCGAGGGTTACGGTTTTCCGGCCGGGAAACGCCGTCATCAGGCACAGTCCCATGAGGAGGGACGTTCCGGCCAGCAGAACAAGCGAAAGAAAATGAAAGACTACCTTGTTGAATCCAAACAGGTGAAAGGCGACGAGCCAGAAGACTCCTTCTATTGGTCTCAAGGACTCTCGGGCGCATTCCCAAACCGACTTGGGGAATGTGTTCCAGTAACCCCAACTGAATATCCACCAGTCATCGCCCTCAAACCCGATGTCGCCGGTGACGAGCGTGACCAAGATGCAGTATGCGAGGAGCCCTGAGGCGGTCAAACCCAGGACCGGTCCGAATGATGGGCACCTCTCTTTCGAAGGCCCTGTAGGTGCAGCTTCACGGGTGATCATTTGTATCCACTGGAATCGTGCCGAGCAGAATATAATGAGATGATCAGGTCGTGGGGAGTTGGCGTCGCAACTGCCTTGCCCGCTCTTGAAGGTCTACCACTTTGTCGGTTTCATCAACAATCTCCTTCCCGAGGAGTGTTTCGATGAGGTCCTCGAGAGTGACCAGCCCCGCGACACCGCCGAATTCATCCACGACGACCGCAATATGTTTCCTAGTTCTCAGGAAGCTCGTGAGAAGGGCTAGAGAGTCTCTGGTTGCCGGTACGAAGGAAATGGGCTTTGCAATGGTCCTGATGGGCCGATCCGGGCTCGACAGTGATTTTGCCGAGAAGAGATCATGGATAATGATGTATCCAATGACGTTCTCATGGTCGTCTTCGTAGATGGGAATCCGAGTGAACCCCTTTCCTTCGACCGCCTTAATTGCCTCCTGAATCGAGATCTTCGCATCCAGCGTGAACATGACCGTCCGCGGGGTCATGATGTCGCGAACAGCCTTGTTCTCGAGCCCGATAATGTTGTGCACGAGCACGCTCTCATCCTGGGTGATTTGGCCCTCGATGGCTCCCATTCGAACCGCTGCGAGGATTTCCTCTTCCGTCATGTACGGTTGCTTCTTGCCTCTGGCGAAAAGATTGGCAAATGCTTGAGTGACCACGATCAACGGGTAAAGACCATACCGCATGACCGTCAGCGGCCACACGGTAAAAGGCCACACGAAACGCCAGTGAACAGCTCCCAAGGTTTTGGGCATAATCTCGCCGAAAAAGAGGATCAGAAGTGTGAAAACAACGGAAAACAAAGGGAGGGATTCCGATCCTAGCGCAATGGACGCATAGAAACCGGCGACCGTCGCGCCTGCAGTGTTGGCCACGGTGTTAAGAATAAGTATTGCTGCTATGGGCACAGCGATGTTCTTTCGCATCTCCAGGAACTGACGTGCTCGCCGTGGCTTTTCTCCCGTTGCAATCGAGGCTTCGAGCGTTCCTGTCTGGGTAGAAAACAGCGTTGACTCAAACAGGGAGCAGTGTGCAGAAATAAACACTGTAAGAAACACTACCAGCACCAGTACTAACATCTGGCAACTCCTCGTTCATAGCCGGCATGTAGAAAAGCGGCGGAGATGGACGTGTGAAATACTGGAGGGGAATGCACGGGGGCCGGAAGCCCCCATAGGGGCCGGATCACGATAAGGTCCGAGGACAAAGCTTTTCCAATCTCAATCCAATGTCGGAAGCATCGAAATAGGAGTCTGCTTGCTTCAACCGAACGACTCCGTATCCCTTCTGTCTGTAACGCTCGTCATCGTGCATGACCGTTGCTTTCGGGATAAATTTGAGCTGGTATCCCGCGTCGAAAAGTCGCCGCGAAAAAGACACGTCTTCCCCTTGGTAGAATCCCAGGTCTTCGTTCCAGGAATGCTCGAGGAATATGTAGTCTTTGTAAATCCCGTACCCACCTGTCACGTATTGGCACTTGTCGAAAGTCTCGTGGTAGGGTCTCAAAAAGGTGTAGTTTTCGATTATATTGACCCAGTCGCAGTATCGCGAAAGATCCGGATTCAGAATAATTCCAGTGGCCACATCGAAATCGTCCTGAACTTCGTCTACTGCCGCAGCCCAGCCCGGATGAAGAAGGAAGTCGTCATCCAGGCTCACGAACTTGTTGAACCGGGCGTTCTTGGCCAGGGTGTTCCTCATTGCTCCCAGACGGCCTTCCGCTGCCGCGCTCTCCATGGGAAACTTGCTGATCCATTCTTCGGTCAGGTCGCCTACACAGCCCGCAGCGAGGATCTCGAAACGTCTGCGAGGCAAGGGCTGGTTCTCGATGCTTTCAATCAACTTGCGAAGTTTCTCGGGCCGCTTCCCGTTCGTAATGATACCGAAGCTGTATCCCTCGGGTTTCACCGACTCCCTCCGACTGCGTGGAGTGTTCTGATGGAGCGTCTTCCCGAAATCGCTGAGAAGCTCGATCCTCCGTCTCAACGTGAGTATCTCGAGTCTGTGGATGGCGGCAATATTCTCCTGCATCTCATTGCGAAGAATATCGATCTCTCTCTGAATGAGGGTGAACGGGCCTCCGTTCGAGCCACTGAGCTCTTTCCGGAGGCACGCAATTTCTTCTTTGAGAGCCTTTATTTCAGCTTCCTCGCGGGAAGGCTTACCGTTCTTCACCAAGGACTTGAGCTTCTGAACCAGCGTTCGCCCGCTCATTTGTTCACCTCCCAGGTGCGCACAAAAAATGCTATCCGCGCCCATACATACACCATTTGCATGGAAGGGACAAGGCCCCACGATGGATTCCATCATTCGTCACAGCTCTCATCATTTTCCATTCACAGCTCCGGATTTCCCACAAGAAAAAATGATAAGAAGCTGTGCCAAAAAGTTCAACAAAAAAACCGCGGAGGTTAGCAAGGCTTTTCAGAGTATGCAAACCTCCGGGCTGCGCCGGTCTTCCACGGCCATGTCTTAGAGACGCTCTGGATATCAGTGAGGCAAAGCTGCCCCGTGAAAGCGCCAACCGTCCCTTGTGCACGCTGCCCCGTGCTGTCTTCTGTGTAGAGTCCTCGCTCACGGCCGCCTATTCCCGCCCCTCTGGCTCCCGACGCAAGAGCCAGGAGTCAAGGAATGCGAACAGCTTCAGCCGGTCGGAGCATCTCACCCTCCTGGAGGTGGCCATCTGTTCGCGAACGTCATCGAACACACGCCGGACCAGCCGCTCTCTCTCTCTCTCCGAGAGCCCGTAGCGCTTGCAGAACCGATCGCAGGTTTCCGGAAGCAAGAATATACCTTCTTCGGAGGCCCCATCGAACTGAAACTCCCAGTACAGGGCCCGCACTTCAGCACACTCCTGATCCGTTAGGTTGGGATTGCACGCTTTGAGATTGCGATTGCTGATACCAATGGCTGCATCGAGCTGGGCGTTGTAGTTGCGCACCGAGGTTTGGACTCCCGTCTCCAGAAGACGGTACCGGTACAAGGTGCGGGGGATCATCTCGGTGTTCGATTTCGTGGAGAGCCTTGACCACAGGTCATAATCTTGCGCATAGCGCACCCGCTCATCATACATGCCCGCGGCAACAGCCGCCCGCTTGCGCATCATGACAGAGCCATGCCCATAATTGTTGTGGAACTGAAGCCTCCACAAGCGGTATACGGCATCGGTAAACGGTTCCTTGCGTTCCAGCAGATTGCCGTGAGCGTCAACCACCTCGAAAAAGGAGCCAACCAGATCTAGCTCGTCATTATCTTTAAACGCGGCCAATTGAACAGCCAGCCGATCGGGTAGACACACATCGTCTGCGTCCATCCGCGCCACAAACTCACCCGAGGCCATGGACAGTCCTCGATTGAGGGCCCTCGTGAGACCCATGTTTTCTTGCCGGATGAATCGGATGCGTGGGTCGTTGTACCCACCGATCACCTCGCCAACCGGCTCCGTCGAGCCATCATCGATGATGAGGAATTCGAAATCCCCCATTGTTTGCGCCAGGACACTCTCAATGGCCTCACAGAGAAAATCGATGCCGTTGAACACGGACATCAGGACCGTGATTCTGGAATTAGCCATAGTCATTACCGATATTACCGACTAGAGATCACGGATTGGTTCCGCACGGTCTCTCGCAGGAGGTCTGCCTCCATCCTACCGATTTTTTCCAAGGCATAGTGCTCCAGGACGTAATCCCTGGCTCTCTTTCCCATTTCACTGCAAAGATCCTGATTTGAGAGCAATTCGCGAACGGCTGTCCGGATACTCACCGGATCCGGCTTGCAGAGCCAACCGGTCTCCCCGTGTCGCACGATCTCCCGTATTCCTGGTGAATCGGCTCCCAAGACAGCCGATCCGCTGGACATCGCCTCTATCAGGGCCTTGGGGTGGCCTTCGTACAAGGAAGGGAGCACGAAGAGAGATGCTCGATTCAAATACTCGGGCAGACGAGAATTGGGAACATTGCCTTCCCACACGATCCGGCCGTGAGAATTCCCAAAGCGTTCCTGAAGCAGAGGTCTTTGACGTCCCTCTCCTATCAGAACCAGTTTCGTATTCAGCGGCTCGATAGCCTCGATGAGCGATTCCAAATTCTTCTCCGGTGCGATCCTTCCCACAAAAAGGATGGTTCCCTTTTCTCGTTTCCCTTGAGAAGGACTGAAGAGGTCTGTGTCCACATAGTTGGGGATCACCCGGATCTTCGAAGCAGCCTGAGGAATTCTCTCTATAACATCAGCTTTCATAGGCTGTGTGGTTACGACCACTCTGTCAGCCGCACTGAACACCAGCTCTTCTACGCGGCGAGCTTCCCTGGCGTGGGGAGAGTTGTGTCCGAGCTCGCGAGCGGCGTTACACGACCACAGGTACCCACATCGGGCAACCAGGGGCTTCCCCATGGCGCGTGACGCTGCAAGGGCCGTGTCGGCACCGTACATCTGGTTAGTCTTAACGATGTCCGCGTGTTCGAGGACATCCGAATGCAGCGAGATCAATTCACGCTCGTAGTCTTCCAAGGGCATGGATGATTGGTTACAGAGGACCCGTATACCGTGCAATTGCCCGGCGAAGCTCAGCTCCGAACGGTCCCCATATGTCACGAATGAGATTTCGAATCCGGAATCCCTGAGAAAAAGATAGAGAGCAACCTCTCGCTCGAGCATGCCCACCATGCTCCATGTTCTGAGTGACACGCCACGAGTGAAAAAGAGGACAACATGAGGATTCATTGGATCACGTCCTCGACCAATGCGAGATATTTCCTTGCAACATCTTCCAGCCGCGGCACCACTATGAGGCGTTGAACGGATTCGTATTCTTTGACAAGCGTCTCCAGTGCGGGGATGATCTCATCCTCATGGGTGAACGGCAGGCCCCCCAATCCGACGAGCTCGGGATGGCCTCCATCATTGAAATAAAGCGCAGGCAACCCGCACGCAAGGGCTTCGATCAAGGCGTTCGAGCACGGATCGTTTCGACTTGCGGTGATGTAGATGTGATGGTCGCGAAGAATTCTCCCCAATTCTTCTGAAGGAACCGGGTCTATTTGATGAATGCGACGGAATTGCTCGGATGCATTGCCCACAAAGGTGTACTCGAATCGATCCCAGTCCAGATGTTCTTCAACCCATTTGTACGTTGGGCCTCCCTTCCTGGGATTGTTTGACCAACTTGTTGATATGAGGCGGATTTTCTCTCCAGGATTGCATCGTGCTCGGCCGCGGTCATGAAACGTGTCTGGATCGACCGCGTTGTGGACTATAGTGGGCCGTACGGGCTTGTACCCCAACTCCACAATGCGCTGGTGAGTCCACGCGGACTGCAGGACCGTCGCTGAGGCAAATCTCTCGTTGAGCATGTAGCACAGTTCATCCTTTTCTCGGTCGAATCCACGAATCAGATGAATCGGCCCGTCAATCCTATGAATCACATTTATCCTGTGGGATTGGCTGAATTCGAGAAACTGATCCACGTTGAAGTGAATGGAATTGAGAATATGGGCGTCAACATCCTCACTGAGCTCGTTCTCTCTCACGTCTGCTCCCAAAGCGATGAGGCCTTTGCGTAGTGCCAGCATGAACTGGTTTCCCCCTCCGTACGGGGGCTTGAAGAATGTGTGCCAGAGACTCACAACAGGTCTGCTGCGTTTGGGCCTGCTCGGTCTGTCACGTTCGACACGATCGAATTGCGCGCCGGGCTTCAAGCGCGAGTGCGTCGAAGGGATGTTTCTCCAGGAGTCATAAATGCTCCGCAAACGAGGAATCGCAGATTCAGGAGTGTGGCGTGCCAAGATCCTTTGATAATGGTGCTCTCGCGTTGATTTCAGGCTGCCGGAGCGAGCGTCCTGGATGACGAGCTTCACGGCCTCCCAGGGAAATCGGAAAATAGCTCCTTCTTCCAGCACGTCCGCAGCGACTCCCACAGGTGTGCTGATGACCGCGCACCCAGATGCCGCAGCCTCCATGACCGCATGAGGGCCCCCCTCGGAACGGCTGGCGACCACGTACAGGTCGATAACGTTGTACAGGGCATTGAGGGTCTCGCGGGGGAGAGAATTGATCGAAATGTCATCACCATCGATTGGATGGCCCACGAACGTGTACGGAATTTCTGCCCGGGTAAGCTCTTGTCGCAACCAGTGCCGCCGGGGCCCTGCCAACACCGTGTGAAAGTCCAAGCCTTCCTTCTTGAGCCCTATTAGGATTTCTAGCAGGACGTCCGGCCCCTTCACGAGCTTGGGACTGTGCAAGTCGGAGCCCTCGCTGTCCCGCTGAAAGCTCCCAATGAGGTAGGTGTTGTTGGGAAGATTCCACTGCTTTCGCAAAGATGTCATTGCCTCATCAGAGGAGCTCAATCTTCTGAAGATCCCGCAGTCTACCAGATAGGGAACGGCCACCGAGCTCACCCCGAGGCTCGAGAGCTGCTGGGCCGCTTGGGATGTGCGGGTAACCCATCGTCCCACGAGCTCCATGGCATGACTGTGTTGAGGGACGGCCAAGTAACGAAACGGTTCCCCGGGCATGTGACAGATTATACGTTTCCCTTCCAACAGGGGCGCCGGTATCAGCATCAGTCCTTCCCACCAGACCGAGTGCACCACGTCGCAGGTATCAACGTCCGAAAACTCAACCATGCCTTCGAGAGCACGCCGGGTCAGACGAAGATCTTCGTCCACAGCCCACCCGATTCCGTCGCCGCCTGTAAGAAAAACCCTTGGCTTGGTCATGACTTTATGGCCTCTATTCCAAACCCCGTCGTAAAAGAGTGGAGAATGTTGCGGTCAGCCTCGTCCACCGAGCTATCCCACTGGAGGGCTCGGGATTTTGCCGCACCCAAAATTGCACCAACGAGATTACGTACCCACTGCTTCCTGAGCACTCCCTGGTGTGACCTGCTGTACGTGACGTCCCGGATCATGTCCACCAGCACGCTCCAAAAAAGCCCCTGCTTCTCGATCGATATCTCGGTAAAACCGGCGCGTTCGAGCACCCTTCTCCAGTACCGGTCGGTATATCTCCCGTAATCCTCCGGATCGCCGTGGCTACGGTTGAGAAACGGGACGCAGATCAGCACCATCCCCTTGCTTTTCGTCACCCTGTGGATTTCCGTCACCACATGAACGGGGTCGGGTACGTGCTCGAGAAGCTCTGAGCAGATCACCGCGTCAAACAGCTCTTCCGGGAAGGGGAGTGCGGCGGCATCTGCCTGAACATGGGGGAGTTTTGCGACCGACAGGTTCGCGTAGATTACATGAACATGGTACTGGTTTATGTCGAAGATCCCACGTTTGCCAACCCTGTTTCCACCCAGATCCAATACGAGGGATCCCTGGGGGATTCCCGCCACGTGACGGATATGGAAATCATCCACAAAATGGCGGCGCAGAGAGTATCCCAGGTCCCTGGCCTGGGGTTTTGCGATGGGAGAGAATTTCCGATACGTCATGATGCCATGCTTTCGTGCAGCTCATACCAAGGGACGGATGCTATTCCTCAACCCAAAGACTATCATTGGGGGGCTCGGAGCGATGCGTCGGCTGGACAATCTTATCCTCCATGCGCCACGCGCGAAGAACGGAAGATCTCGTCAGCAATTCTCATCCACCCATCGACCGTTACACCTCGTGTGTGCTCTCCGTCGGATTTTCTCAGTCCTCTACCAAGGTGCAGAAATATGACATTTCCATCGTCGTCGAACGCTCGATCCACCTGGAGATCCTTCAAGGGGGAACCAGGGGCGATCGAGGAGGCCAACTCGGGGTCCCAGATTGTATTAGGGCACGCATGGATTCCATAGCCCGCTCGCCGAAGCTCGACGGTTACGCGATCACCTACGTCCAATGACGGCAACGCCGGGAAGAAATCGAGACCGAGAGTGGTGAAGACGTGGAAATCTACTATGAATCCAAGAACATGCAGTACTCCTTCGGGGGTTCTGGTCCTGTCCATGCGAGCTCCCACAGCAGCGACTCCCGGGACCATCTTGGATATTAAGAACGAAAGCCACCCCTTACGGCACGGCATGACGTCCATGTGCATAGTCATGAAATAGCGAGTTTCCGGATCCACGATTCGCGCCGCAAGCTCCAGTCCCACGGCATTCGCGTAGCTGCCCCATTGTCTTTGGCCCACGCCTGATAGGGCCCCGGCATTTGACGCCCTGGCTTCTGGCGGAAGAGGCTCGGTCCGATTCAGGATGACATTCAAGCCCGGCCTCCGGAGCAGCCATTCCGTTCTCTCCCGTGGGGAATTATTGTCAATGACCCAGAGCTCATGTTTCTCAGGTGTAAAGAATTCTACCGCGCGGACACACACCTTGAGCAGGTCCTCTGCAGCCGAGCCGGTCAGGTGTGACACGATGACGAGACGGGGCGCCTCGGGGGGTTGGGAGTGCTTCTTCAGGACTTCGACCCGGTACGTCGTTCCGTCCAGAGAGATTTCTGTTGGTTCCAATATTCCTCCAGAGCGGGGCCGCTCGGGAAAATCTTGTTCAATAGGTCGTTCCCACATTACCGCGTGCCCGATACTCGAGCGTTCCCCTTTGTAGGACCGCTCTCGATCTCATTTTCGGCAATTGGGATCAGCTCCCAGGAGCATTTTCCCGCAACTATTCCTCTCGCGCGGAGCTTGCCTACCACGGCAAATGAAATGACGCCGGCTATGCGCTCCATTGTCTCAAACGAAGTTGCATCGCGCACGGCAAAATGAACTTCATACGCGCCGTTCGCAAGTCGATTTTCAGGATACCACGCTCGCATGAGATATCTGCCGCAGTCCCCAACCTCGACCAGCCCGTCCTCTTCAGAAATATTCCATTTGCATAGTATCCCGGCTGCATTCAGAATTCCGAGGGAAAACATGGGGCGCTCGAGCTTCCGGTTCAACCTGAGGTCAACTTCGATCCCGAACGGCGCGCCTGCGGAGACTTCGGTCAAGGAATTGCCAGCACGATCATAGAGCCGCGCACCGAATATGTTGACCTCCTCACTCGTTATCCTGCTTCGAACCCGGTGCTCCAGTCGTTGTTGCTCCGAACGGAACACGAGGGTCTCATACGCATTTATCGCCTCGAGAGCCGTGCCGTCCGCAAGGAGTTGCCCTTGTTCCAGCAGTATCCCCCTCTTGGCCACGAATTGGAGCGTTTCCAGACTGTGGCTGACCAGAAGCACCGTTGCGCCGCTTTCGCGCATCTCTTTGACGCGGGCGAGGCTTTTGTTCTGAAATTTGAGATCCCCCACGGAAAAGGTCTCGTCGATAAGCGTCACATCGCTTTCCACGTTGACAGCTACGCCGAATCCGAGCCTGGCAAGCATACCGCTTGAATACATGCGGACCGGCTTGTCGAACCACTGTCCCAAATCGGTGAAATCCTCTATGGCAGGGAGTGCTCTCTCTACCTCGCTCCTCGTCAGCCCCATAATCGCCCCAAGGAGACGAACATTTTCGCGACCGGTCAACTCCATGTTTAGGCCGGCATTGAGCTCGATCATAGGGAAGATCCGACCCAGAATCTCGACGCGTCCTTTCGTGGGAGAAGTAACTCCTGCCAGCACCTTGAGCAAGGTACTCTTTCCGGCTCCATTCCTACCGACTATCCCCACGGTTTCGCCGCGTCTAATTTCCAGGGTGAGGTCTTTCAGAGCCCAAAGACCGTCCTCTTCCGGGTTCTTTCTCTTGAGACGACTTATGCCCTTGCGAAGCGCTTCGGGGATGGGAAATCCGTACCGTTTCCATAAGCCCTCGATTCGAATAGTCACATCACCGGACATACAGCCTCACAAAACGTCAGCGAAGTATGCAGAGAGCCGTCGAAACAACGGCCAGCATAGAGCGAGCAGTATCATAGTCATGACCGCTGAGGCAACCAATGGTTCCAGCGGGGGAGATGCATTTCTTAGCAAGACACTGCGAAATCCCTCAATAATCCCTACCATTGGATTGAGCATATACAGGGCTCTCCATTTTTCCGGAACGGAGCTCATGGGATAAATGACAGGCGTGACGAAAAGCCAGGCCTGTGTCAGGAACGGCGTGGCGAACGTGAAATCTCTCCTAAAAGTACCCAGGCTTGCCAAGAGAAGCCCGATTGCGAAGGCAGCGGTTGTCATGATGCAGATTAAGACCGGCAACCATAGTAACGCAAGACCAACGTGAACCTCAAACCATGCCATTAAGATGGCCAGCACGATACTGGACATTGCGAAGTCGAAAAGAGCGGTGCACACCGCTGCGAGAGGAAAAACCTCACGTGGGAGCGCAATTTTCTTTATCACTTCCGCGTTGGTTATTATGCTGGGACCGCAGGCGGACAAAGAATTGGCGAAGAATGTCCATGGCACGAGCGCGGCATAACTGAAGAGCACGTAGGGAATCCCATCGCTCGGGATGTTCACAAAGCCGCGCAACATGTTAAAGAGCAGCATCAGGATCAGGGGTTGCAGAAACGCCCACCACATGCCCAGAGACGACCTACGATACCTGCTGGTCACATCGCGTACCACGAGTGCCCATAAGAGCGACAGGAAGCGGGACACCTCTCTGCCGCTCTGTCCCACGTTGATGTACACGGCCGTACTCATGTCCCCTCTCTGCTGAGTCCATGAAATTTCATGGAAATGATACTCCTGTTGCTCATGGATTCACAATTGTCCGAAATCGCGTTCTACACTTCTCCGGGGCTTTCGGCTTCAGTCCAGACCCTTGAGTGCCTCCTGTTCAACTTCCTCTTCTCGAGCCCTCTTCTTTTCAAAGACGGACAGGATCAAAATTCCTACTTCATAAAAGAGAAGCATGGGAATAGCCATGAGCGACTGATTGACGATGTCGGGCGTGGGGGTCAGTATGGCGCCGATGATGAACGCAAGGACAATGAAATACCGTCTTCCCTTCCTGAGCATGTCGCTGTGCACAACTCCGAGGAGGCCCAGGAGCACGATCACGATGGGAGTCTCGAACACCGCGCCGAATGCTAGCATCAAGATCATGACCAAGGATACGTAATCTCTGATTGAAAGCATGGGCTTGAGCGCTTCGGTCTGAAAGCCCAAGAAGAATTTGAACGCCGCCGGGAATACCAGGAAGTATGCGAACGCTCCCCCCGTGTAGAAGAGGAGGACCCCGAAAAAAATGAAAGGAAAAGCGAGCTTCCGCTCCCGCTCGTACAAGCCGGGACGAACGAACAGCCACATCTGATAAATCACAAAGGGCAAGACCAAGAACACCCCTGCCACGAACGCTGTCTTCAGATACATGAAGAACGGGTCTGGGAGTCCCGTAAAGACGAGGGTGGAGCCTTGGGGAAGCAATTTGATGACGGGGCCTGCTATGATGTCGAAGAGCCGCTCTTTGAAAACGAAGCAGACGCCAAAACCGACAACTATAGCCAGGACGGCCCTCAGGAGGCGTTTGCGCAGCTCCTCGAGGTGCTCGATAAAGGACATTCTCGCTTCATCGGTGGTCACTACGATCCTTCTTTCCAATCCGCCACAGACCTATATGGCGCGCATCAAAATCAGGGACTCTCCCGCTTTGGAAACTGGGTCATCAACGACCAGGCTAAAGCACTGGCCGCGATCCATCATCGCTTTGGCCACAAGTCAGGGGCTTCGCAGGCACTGTTACGAAATTTCGACTTCTCCTATTACCACATGTCCATCGAAGGCTCACTGCTTTTCAACTGTGATAATAGCCACGCATGTTCACCGCGCGGCAATAAAGATTACTCTCTCGCCGTCGAACCTGCAAGAACCTCCGCGCTCGCTCCTGCCCCTTCTTGGAGAGCAGGTTATGGCGGCTTGCCGGTCGGATCAGTTCTGTGCGGGATCTTGACGACAAACCTGCTTATGGTATCACACGTTCGACGGCGTGGGTCGCTGCTCGTGGAGGAAGATCCGCAAAGTGAATCGGCCTGCGCATGGCCGTCCGTCAAAAGAGGTGTTCCCGGAACCCCTTTTTTTGAGTACAATAGGTACACATGGATAATCGGGAGCGCGCCAACATGCTCAACTATAGTGCCGGCGGCCACGGAGTTGCCCGAGACCAAGGAGCGGATCCGGAAATAGACCGCACGAGTGGGGACAAGGAAGGGATCTTGGGCTGGTGTCGTAGAAAAGCGGTCGAGTACTTTGTCTCTCCGTTGCTCAAGTCGAGTCATCCGCCTTGGTACGACGCGCGGGGGGTTTCCGTTGGACTGGCTGTTGGGTTCGCCGTGCCCGTAGGAGCACAGGTCGCGGTCCTCAGCGTTTTGAGGACCCTGCTGAGATTCAATTTCGTTTCAGCAGTGGCCTTTTCGTTTGTAAGCAATCCTTTCAACATGATACCACTGTATTATGGATATTACCTGCTTGGAAGCTGGGTCACCGGAAAACATCCACACATGGATTTTTGTCTTTTTCAAAAGCTCATGAGCCCCATTGCCGAGTCTGGATATTTCTGGGAGTCCTTGGGCTCATTTCTTGAACTGAGCAGGGAGATCCTTACAGCGTGGTTCGTTGCAGCAGTAATATTGGCAACGGTCTCTTCAGTGCTGGGGTACGTGATCACCCACAGAATCCAGATGGCTCGGGCAAAGCGGCGAATAGGAAAATTGGAAGAACAGTACGAAAGGATTCTTCATGAATTCGATGAGAAGAATTAAGGGGGTGGATGGCTGGAAGGTCAGAAAATCACCCGATGGCACCCTTTGGAAACGAGTAGCGTTGTAATGCTGCCCCCAATGACTTCAGGCAGGGAGAAAATACAGCGGTAACCGGACGAGCGCTTCGCAGGCTGGAGATCCTCCACCTACGCTACGCACTCGGGCAAGGGAATGAAGATTCATGTGGCTAGTTCATCTCAGAGTTTCTGACAAGTCCTCCTCCTTTTCGGTGGAAGTGTCGGCTCATGACGAGCGCTCTTTTCGCTTGGCGATCCGGAAGGCTATGTTTGAGTACCGCGCTCACTTCCTGCCACCGCCTGGGCAACCGATGAGATATGACAGGCCGATACCGGAACCTGATCTACAGATAAAGAATCCGAGAACCGGCGAGTGGCTCAGCGCGTCGTACGGTTCCCCCACCGGGAAGCCCAGCTATTGTCTTCCTACGGATGTGGTGGAGCTCACCTGCCACGCGGAGGAGCACTGGAAACGCGTCTTGGAGGCCCTAGAGTGCATGAATTGGTTCAACCGGATGTTCGGGCACGTTTCCAGGAGGCTTCTTTCCGCGGGAGAGCCCATGAAGAGGCATTTGAGAGTAGTGCAACCCGTTCGCAACGAAACCGACCCCTGACGACGTCACATTCCCACCTTCTAAGTGACTACCGGATCGGCCAACACAGCGGAAGTATAGGAGGGGCGCCAAGAGCGCCACGCAACGAACGCGACGACTTCCTGGCGAGTTGAGCCGACATTGACTGGTCTCCTCGGCACCACCGCGGCCCCCACGACGATGTCTGTGGGCAGGGAATGGCGCGCAAAGAAACCGCGTCTGTAGCTTACTTGATCAATTCAAGATGCGGTCCCCCGGAAATGTCTCGTGGACGTCCCTATTAGGATCCTGCTTTGAGTGAAAAGCACTCAGAACGAAGTTTTGTTTCGGAGATTATGAGTGACAATCACACATCTCTGAAGATAGGCTGTGTGAAAATGACGCAAAGAGCATCATGCTTTGTATGTGAATTCCCCTCGTCCATCGGTACCGCGTGGTTGCAGCTCATATTCGTGCTCTAATGGCCGCGATTTTTCGATCGTCGGCCAATTACTGATAGTGAAACAGTGTCATTTGGTGTACAGTACCGTCGCGGCCCGATTGCCGGCTATAGCGGACGGTGTTGCTTTTGCAGAAGGATTGGGAACGGGCGACTCCGGGCGCGAGCCTTCCGCTACTCTTGAGGACCGGCTCTAGTCGAGATCCCGCTTCAGACTTTTTAATTACCAGAGAACTTTGCACAAACCGCGGTGGTCGTAATGGCTATTTCGGTGCGTATATCGCGCTGGCAGCGGAGATCCTGGACGGATCTGACCACCGATCTCACTTGATGTGGTTGTACCCCAGATCCAGAGGACCGTGTGACAAACCATGGCGCGACAAGAACCAACGATGGAAGTTGATCAACTCCTGAAGTTCGCTGACCTCGTGATAGTGGCCATTGATCGGGACGGTGTAGCAACCCATGTAAACGAGAAAGGGTGCATCGTTCTCGGATGTTCTGCCGGCGAAGTCCTGGGGCGCGATTGGTTTGATTCCTTCATCCAAGAGGACTGCAGGAGCCGAGTCAAGAACGAGTTTGCTGCCATGGTCAGGGAGGGGATAGTTTCTGGGACAGCATCCAAGCTTTCGGTTCTGTCGAAGACGGGTGAGCAGTGTCCGCTGTCCTGCATTACCTTACCCCTTCGAGATGAAGAAGGGCGCATGGTGGGTGCGCTCATTTTGGGCAGCGAGGTGGGACTCACGCAGAATCATGGAGATCGTGTGTCATCGGAGGACATAGCCGCGCGCGAACGACAGTTCCGTTTGGTAATTGACAAATCGGACCAGGCCATATGCGTCTTACAAACAGGGATCATTCGATTTGCCAACGAGAGGCTGTGCGGGATCCTGGAGAGGCCCAGTTCGGAGCTGGAATCGGGCAGCTTTTCCGATTACATACATCCAGACGACAGGCAAAGACTGGCTCCGCTCATGGCCGATCCGTCGTCCATATTCCAGCGGAACGACCCCACGGTGTTCAGAATCGTTTCGAAAACGGGGGAAGCCCGGTGGGTGGAACCACATTGGAGTGTCATGCAGTGGGGTGGTTCGCAGGCAGTTTGCCTTTACTTGACAGATTCCAGCGAACGGCTCAAATCGCGCGACCTTCTCCTCCGGAGCGCGCGTCTGCGCGCTGTTGCCGAGTTGTCCAGCGGAGTAGCGCACAATTTCAACAACCTCTTGCAGATTGCGCAGGGGTATTCCGAACTGGCGTTGCTTGACATCGCGCATGACCGTGTGGCTGATGCCATGGCATCGTTGAGTATCGTCATCGAAAAACTGCAGCACGGTGGACGCATTGTGAAGGCACTCCAGGATTTCACCGACACCTATACCTATGACACTCCGCAGCCGGGAGCCATCTTCGACCTTTCCCAAGCCGTGGACAAGGCGATCGAGCTGAGCAGGCCTTGGTTGAAGAGCGGGACCGGAGGGGAAGGAAAGTCAATAGAGCTGCAGGTCACTCTGCAACCGGGGTGTTTTGTGGAAGGCGGGGAAGGGGAATTGCTGGAAGTGGTGGTGGGGTTGATAAAGAACGCTGCAGATGCTCTCGAGGACGGCGGGCAGATTTCCATAACGACGGGAATAAGAGACGGAAAAGTGTTCCTCGATGTTAGCGACACGGGAGTCGGTATCGCTGCAGAGGATTTGGGCAGGATCTTCCAGCCCTTCTGGACAACCAAAGGATCGCTCTCCGTAGGCATGGGGCTTCCCCAGAGCTTGGGCATCGTACGGCGGCACGGAGGAAACATAGTCGTGACGAGCGAACCGTCCAAGGGTTCGGTTTTCTCCGTTAACTTGCCTCTGGCCACTGCGCCGACAACACGGGACGAGGGGATTCACGGTTCACACGGTCGGGCAGCTCCCTCAATTCTTCTCGTGGACGACGAGCCGCTCATTGTAGACCTGATGGAGAAATTTCTGGCCAAGTTGGGCTTCAGAACCCTCAAGGCCCTATCCGGGCGGGAGGCCATTGGTATATTTGAAGAGAAGGGGGCGGATCTCGTCATCTGTGACTTGATGATGCCGGAGATGAACGGATGGGCGGTGGGCAGTGCTATCAAGTCAATCTGCGAGGGAAAGTCCCTACCGAAGCCACCATTCCTCCTGCTCACAGCCTGGTCGGGCCAACAGACTCGAAGCGAAGATCTCGAACCGAACGGCATTGACGAGGTGGTGGCAAAACCAATCGATTTCAGGAAATTAAAACCTCTGATCGACAGATTCCTCCAACAGTCGGTCCTGACAAGCGGTCGCTGACCTATTCTGTGTCTGCGGTGGTCTGGAAGGGGACAGTTCCCATTTCCCCTCATGCATGGTATAAGAAGGTGGGCCTCCTGGCCTAAGGAATCCTTACTCCGAACGAAGAGAGTCAATGATGCCCTGTTCGACGAGTGGAGGGTGTGCTGTTGAGGAAAATTCTTGTCGTGGATGATGAAGAAGCCATACGAGACCTGGTGGAGAAGACTCTCCGGAGGAGCGATCGAATAATTCTGAAGGCGGGCACGGCAGAACAGGCTATTGAGGTCGCAACCGCGGAGATACCAGACCTGATCATGATGGATATCATGATGCCTGGGAAGATGGATGGTCTCGACGCTGCCCGAATCATCAAGAGCAACGAGCTTACGAGAGGATGCACCATCTTGATCCTCACGGCAAAAGACAGGGCGGCTGACCGAGAAGAAGGGTTGAGGGCTGGAGCCGATGGGTATTTCGCAAAACCGTTCAGCCCTTTGGAGCTCATGCGCAAGGTCGATGAAATCTTTGACTAGACGGGTAGCTTTCTGCAATGCCAAAACGGCAGAAATCAGGATCCGGGGATGCAAGAGATGATGTGGCGCTGCTGGTAAAGCAGTCCCTCAAGTATGCGGATGATCTGGTAAAAATATATGAAGCTGAAAAGGCCAAACGCACGGAGCTCGAACGCGTCAATGAGAAGCTCATCAAAGAGATCCAGCAGCGCCAACGGGCTGAGCATGACCTTCGTGAAAGCGAAGAGCGCTTTCGTGCAATTTTCGAGACCGCACCTGATCTCATCTACATTAAGGACCGTTCTCTGAGGTACACCCAGGTGAATCCTGCCATGGCTGGCCTCTTTCACTTATCGGGGTCGGAAATCCTGGGAAAGACCGACCGAGACCTCTATGGGGTGGAAACTGGCAAGCATCTCGAGGCCATCGATAAGAGGGTGCTTGCTGGGGAGTCCGTGGAAGAAGAAGGGACTCGCTTGGTGAGAGGAGTCCCGACAACGTTTCTCGAAACAAGGGTTCCGCTACGCAACGCTCCGGGTGAGATAATCGGGTTGTGCGGAATCGCGCGCAATATCACCGACCGTCGGCGAGCTCCCACGCCGCAATCTGGCGACGTCCCCCTGTACCCCTCAAAGGCCATGCAGACCACCCTCTCGAGAGCAAGATTGATAGCGGCTCAAGACAGTACGGTGCTGCTGTTGGGTGAGAGTGGCAGTGGCAAGGATTATCTGGCTCGCTTCATCCACGACAATTCGGAGAGAAAAAACGGGCCGTTCTTCGCTGTGAACTGCGCCTCGGTAGCGCCTGAGCTGGCGGAGTCTGAACTGTTTGGGCATGAGCCGGGAGCCTTCACTGGCGCTAGACAACGCAAGCGGGGGCTTCTCGAGCTTGCAGAGGGGGGAACCCTCTTTCTCAACGAGATTGGAGAGCTCCCTCTCGCTATCCAAGCCAAACTTCTTACATTCTTGGACACGAAGTCCTTTACGCGCGTAGGCGGGGAGAAAAATGTCAGCGTCAATGCTCGACTTATCACGGCAACGAACCGCGATCTGGAAGAAGACGCTCGATCGCACCGATTCCGGCAAGATCTCCTCTATCGTCTGAACGTGTTTTCCATACAGATCCCGCCGCTGCGAGATCGGAGGGAAGACATCCCTCTCCTGGTGAAGCAGCTCGTCTCCCAGTTGGAGACGGACATGCGGCTGTCCTCGCCACCCATATTCGACAAGGATGTCCTCGAAGGGCTCAAGGCTCCTGATTGGCCCGGTAACGTCAGGGAGCTCCGCAATTGTCTCGAGCGAGCTTTGATCCTGTCCGGAGGCGGCAGAATCACGCTCTCAGACTTGGGGCTAGAGCGGGTAGAAAGCGAGTGGAGCTTCTTCACGTCGTTCCCCAAGGACAAAACGCTCAACGATGTGACTCGTGATCTCAAACGAGCGCTTGTGGAAGAAGCCTTGCGTCGTGCAGGGGGAAACACGGTGAAGGCCTCTCAGCTCCTGGGCATTTCTCGGAATTCTCTCAACCACTATGTGGCCAGCCTGGAGGTCAATCGCGGAGGCGAGTGAAGTCGGTGGAACAGAAGTCATCGACTTTGGTCGCGCTGGCCAGCACCTGACCAAAAAACAAGCACACCAAGCGACGGATCAGCGGATCTCTGCAGGAGAACGAGTGGGTAACCAATTGACAAAATTACGAGAAGCTGAAGTGTTTAGTTTTTGCGCATTCCGCTAGTTTTCCTCAGGGCAGAGTCTTCTTTCCTCTCACCTTCCTCAGTGTCAACAGCCCGATATTGCGAGCAATACTTGAATTCAAGCGAGCTCCCGCAGAAGTGGCTCGGCTCTTGCAAAACATCTCTCCGGGAGCACCCAACGTACGAGAGCATGGCTCTCCTATTCTTGAGACAGAAATCCGGCGTTCAGTCATGCGTCTTTGATACATGCAGGGTGATGGTCGCAATGATCGCACAACTAAGTGGGGAATACATGATTCGCCAGCATCTAACCGGAGCAGGAGGCCCTGAATCGCACCAGAAGCATCTGGCAGCGGCTTCGGACCAAAGTTTGGACACCACCCTCCGGGGAAGAGCTCAAGGGCGGAGCCAGAAGGAATCGGAGGAATGCCCTCAAGATGATGCGACTGATCGAACAGCTCTGGTGAGGCAATGTCTCAAGTATGCTGAAGATCTGGCCAAAGTATACGAGGAAGAAAAACAGAAGCGCAAAGCACTGGAGGTAGCGAACCAGGAGTTAGGTCGTGAGATTCTTGCTCGCATACGAGCTGAGACCGAGCTAAGAAAGGGACAGCTCATGCTCGAAGACCGCGTTCATGAGCGGACGCAGGCCCTTGCCCTCGCAAACCGGGAGCTCCAGAGAGAAATTGAGAGACGACAGCATGTTGAAGAGCAATTGAAGGCATCCCTTGAGGAAAAGGAGATCCTGCTGAGCGAGGTTCACCACCGGGTAAAGAACAACCTTCAGATCGTGTCCAGTTTGCTCGGCCTCCAGCGCACTATCATTCGAGATGAGCGCATAGTGTCCGCTCTGGTCGATAGTCAGAACAGGATTCGCTCCATGGCGTTGATTCACGAGCAACTGTATCGCTCGCAAAATCTTGGAGCCATAAAGATTTCCGATTATGTCCGCGGCTTGGTCGCTGAGCTGCTCCGTGCCAATTCGACCATTGCTCCTTCGGTCTCCACGAAGATTAATGTGGACGATGTCATGCTCCCTGTGAGTATGGCGCTTTCCTGTGGATTGATCCTCAACGAGCTGGTGACCAATTGTCTGAAGCATGCCTTTGTCCACGGACAGCCAGGGGAAATTCGCATCGATTTCCAGAAGGAGAGCGACAAGGTGTTCGTCATAGCCGTTTCGGACAATGGTATTGGCCTGCCCCCGGGATTCAATTATCGCAATTCCGGGTCATTGGGATTGCAGCTCGTGTTGAATCTTGCAGAAGTGCAGCTTCGAGGATCGGCTGGAGTCAAGAGTGGACCGGGAACAACGTTCGAGATTCGCGTCCGACAGCGGGAAAGTCTGTGAGGAGTGCGA
>CAYZET010000006.1:0-29999 GCA_964477215.1 uncultured Syntrophaceae bacterium
CGCTGGATCCACCGGCAATCATGTTGAAATCCCAGGGATTGTGTGTCGGCCCCCACCACGAAGTCTCGGTAGAAGACCCCATCGCGAATTCATCCATGTTGGCTTTTCCGACGATTACCATACCCTGGTTCTTGATGCGCTGCACGACCGTCGCGTCGTAAGGCGGGACATAGTTGTGAAGGATACGGGAGCCGCACGTGGTCTTGAAGCCTCGCACGCACATGTTGTCCTTGACTGCGACAGGAATGCCCGCCAAAGGTTGTGCTTCTCCTGCAGCTATCATACGGTCCGCATCTGCGGCCATTTCCAGAGCAAGGTCCGGGGTCACCGTGATGTAGGCTCGAACCTTCTCTTCCACCGATTCTATTCTGGCCAGTACCGATCGGGTGACTTCTACAGCGGACGCCTTCTTGTCTCTGAGGATCTCCGCCAATTGGGAAGCTGACATTTCGTAGAGATCTGGCACTGCTTCGTCCTTTTCTCGCTGATCTATAGGGTTAAGCCCGCAATACCTTTCCGGGAGCGTCCTTAGCCTATCTCGTTCTATTCGATGATCTTAGGCACCTTGAATGAGGTTCCGGACCTCGCCGGCGCATTTGCCAGGGCGTCTTCAGGAGGAAGGGAGGGTTGGACCACGTCTTCTCTGAGAGGTGTGTAGAGCTCAACCGGGCCGGCCATGGGCTCTACTCCCTCGGTGTCCACCTCCGACAACATTTCCATGTACTTCAAAATATCGTCCAGTTGCCCCAGGTATTTTTCCTTTTCCTCAGGCTCCAGTCTCAGACGCCCGAGCAGAGCCACATAATCGACTTGTTCCGGAGTGATTTTCATTCACGCGTCTCCCTGACACCTCGAGACGGTCTCTTTGGCCGCATGCTTGCGAGTATTCGAAGGTAGACCCTGCGAAAGCGCCTGTCAATAGCTCCGAGGGAGGTTCCGCTTCAGGTAAAGGGACCATGCTGCCTTATGTGTGTCTGACGGGTTGAGAAGACGTCTAATTGTTTCCTGATCCAAGGGTCCTGCACCCGGATGGCTGCTCCGTTGAGCCACAGCCCCCTTTTCATCCACAAGGGCGTCCCAGCGGAACCGATGCCCCGGTATCTGAGTCTCCTGGGACCATACAGCAGTGGAGGTTGGCTTCTCGAAACCGCGCAGAAGATTACCTAGGCCCAGGACCTTGGGATTGCCATGGCAATCATGACAGGCTCTCCCCTTCTTTCCTATCGTATGGGGAGAATAGGGGTTGAACAACAGAGCGGGGAATCCTCCGCCGGTCGTGGGGACAACCCGATCCAGCAGGAGCTTACCTTCTTTGTCCACGTGGGAGACCACGTACTGATGCATGGGACGCATAATGGAGATTTTCCCTCGCCCATCAAGCCCGAGAGGGGGCTTCGCCCATCTCCGCGCGGTGTATCCCCGATACCATGCACCGAGCCTTTTCTCACCAGTCAGCCAATCCTGCGTCACCGGAGGATCCCATTGATCTTCAGGCACAGGAGCCACAGTGCCGCTGGCAGGAGGAACGAAATTTACGAATGTGCCCACGTACCGCATGAGGAGCTCCTGGACCTGAGGATCGTTCTGTTGAGCGGTGGGAGCCCACTTCCAGTAATCGGCACGTTCTTCCAGCATGAGGTGAAATCCGTAGTCCTGGAACGACCAGGCAGCGTGGCAAGCAGAACATTTCAACCTATGTGTATGAGCGCTCACCTTATGGGGTAATGAATCTGGCCTCCACGATGGCACGGTTCGTCCACCAGCCCGTAACAGCGTTGCTGTTCCGTCGGATGCTTTCAATACTGCTGGATGGTCTGCCCGGACATGGCAGCTCTCGCACGAGATCGTAACAGCGCGTTCAGAGGAGGATCGGGATGTCCCCGTGCCATGGATCTCGTCAAGAGTATGGCAGTCCGCGCACCCCATTCCTGCCTGGAAGTGCAGATCTGAGCTCAGTCTATGCTGTTCTCCACCGTAGATCCTGGGAGGCAACGCGCCATCCACGTACGGGGACTGGAATCCTCGATGAAAATCTCTTTCATAGAGTCCTACATAGTCTGCGCCCACATGGTTCCCATTGTGGCACTTGAGACACGCTGTGACGCCCACCGAGCGCACAATCGCATGGTCAATCGGTTTTCCGTCACCACTGTTGGGGTAGGGGACGTGACAAGCAGAACAACCCTTGCCTCTATGTTCCCCCCACCGTTGTGAGCCCTGGGTATAGAGGTGGCATCTGAGACAAGACCTTCGCAGGAGATCGTCTCCCAAATTAGACGAGAGCGACGGGTGCGGCACTCGGGTGAGCCCGTTCGAGTCCACCGTCCCGTGAATGGGCAGCGGTTCTCCTTGAGCCCCGAAAGCAAATCTCGTAAGCGCTATCATTCTCTTTGAAAGTGCCATTGGGGAACCTTTGACACGTCGTGTTTCTTCGGGATGACAGGTCCCGCAGGTGCTTTCGACCACGTTCAAGTCCCCGGGATCTCGAACGAGCCCTTTGTGAGCCAGCTCGGACTGGTCGGCCGCCGAATCTCCGCGGTGACATCGAGTGCACGCAAAAGCGTGGGAAGCATCCATGGTGGCGTGGGCTTCGTGGCAGGAAACACACGATCCCGGCTCCTTGCACGGAATTATCCCTGGCAATTGTGGTTTCTCTTCCCACCACTCGGGGAACCAGGATGCGGCGGGTGCAGGCCCTTCGGTCGAGCTTGAAGGAATGAGACTTTGGGAATGACCTGAAGTGACGACCTCTTGGGAGGCGGAAAATGACTCCCCCACAACCATCAACGTTATGCCGGCTATTAGGGCTGCCGCACACATCATGTGGGATTTCAATTTTTCTGTGGTTCTTCCAATAAGCATTTGTAGGCGTGTGGAGCACGCGTATATTGCAGGGGGGTGTGCCCTGCATTTTTCCGACGGCCGATTATCTCAGGAAAAAGACCACTCTCATTGCCATATCAAAGGCGGCACGATCAGCGGTACTGTCTAATGACCCGTTCAAGCTGTGCAGTGGGCAATCGGCCTCCTGAGGGATTCCGCCTGACGAAATCTGAGAGGATTGCCTCCATTGCCTGGAGTGCCTGCGCAGCATTGGGGTGTTGAGGAGTAATCCCATTGAGGGATAGGATTTGAGCTGCGGTTTCCCATTCACTTCCCGGAACGAGGTTGACGGAGTCGGGCCACCGAAATTCCGCTCTGCGCTTTCGGGGCGCGGGCGCGGGTTCCTCTTCCTCCGCAGGAGGCCGAGCGGGCCTGGCCTCCTGCCTTCCGCCCACACAGTGATCGGGATCACGGAAGCATCTCAGTTTGCACTGCTCCAGAAAATACTCGTCATACCCCTTACCTTCACAGCATTTCCGGCACTCTTCCTTTGATTGAGCGGCGCGAGCATGTTCTGTGTGCTCCGGAGCCGTCAACATGAGCGTGAATCCTATGATGAATATCCCCAAGACCAGTGCCCGAATTCTGGCCATAGGCCTTCCTCGTCGCCGTCTCACTGTCCTTGACACTCTTTGACCTCCATGGTGGAAGAATCGCCCTGATTGCCACGTCTCATCTGCGCGCATGCCCATGGGAAGCCGGGGTGGAAATCGGTGATAGAAAACCGCTCTCTCCTTTGCGCAGCGTGTCTCTTCGAATGAGCGGGTCACCGTGAGGGGCACAAAGCGCTCAGAATGACTGCAGCCATGGCCCTCGTGGATATGTCGGACGGGACCATTGGCCCAAGAAGTGAGAAGCCTCTGTAAGGCATTCTCTCGATGCCTTCCTCATTACCATATCTTTGCCTGAGATTGAAAGCTCTTGTGGACGGATGAGAAACAACAAGTGGAGCTTGTTGGGAAACTACCTGAGATCTTCTCCTTTGAGAGTCGAGCACTCCTTGTCCTGATCCGCATACTGCAGGTGCTCCTTCCAGCGCGATATCGGTACCTTCTCCGCGCTGAAGATCTGCTTCATCTCCTGGTCAACATCATCCCATTCATAGTAGGTGAACGAATAGCTTTTCTGTCTCTTGAAGTAGATGGTTAGGGAGCGGCGCTCGGTGACTCGATCCGTGCAGAAGATCGCTTGGGTGGAGTTGGGGTGCTTGTTGAGCTCGTCAATGGCCTTGTTCTTTATGGTCTTAACGTACTGGGCATGGTCGTGCTTCTTGAACTCTGGTTCCGACTGAGACGAGCCATCTGACGAGGAAGCTTGCCCTTTCTCGTGGGATCGGGGTTCCGGGGGGTCGGTATCTGTTTTGTCTCCCCCCGTAGTTTTCTTCTGAGTTGTCAGATCCTTAGGCTCCCTATCCGTTTTCTTTCCTGCTACGGATACGGGACCGACCCCTTCTGCCTGCGTCACGCCTTTCCTGGCCAGGGGCCAGAAAGTGCATCCTGAAATGAAAATGCAGCATAGGATGCCGACGAGTGGACGAACCGTTCCAGAAAACCAAAGGATGGAAAAGCGCCGGCGTCCGGATTCTTCGCGACTCTGTGTCAATATGACATGGGTCTCCCCGACTGTGTTAGCGTTCAAACGCGCTCCAGTTTGGGAAGCAGAACGACGCTCATAGCATCCCACTTCATCGAGGGCCGTCATGACAGGTGCATCGAAATCCAGCGTTGCGTCCTCACACCTCTGGTTCGCCCTATCGATAGTTTGTGCCAATCCTGGGTTCGATTGCCACAACCTCTTGAGAAATAATTGGTAGCGGTTTTTGCTTCGAAAGGCAACTGAACGCGTAACCGGAATTGCTGCGCGTTTTCAAGAACTGCAACAGATTCTTTGCGGCACGTTCACGGATGAGCTATAATATCAAGTTTGTCGGCAAGGTCTCCGGGCAAAGTCAGTCTCAAGAGCGCGACAAGCCCGAAGTGTACTCGTCGGACCAGCGCCCAGCCGATGGTCTGCTTCACGGAAAAAATGGATCGTTCCCGGGAGAATGTTGAATGACGAACAACAGTCAGTTGAAAGCATTTGTGGAAGAGGCGGCACGCATGTGTCAACCGGACTCCGTTCACTGGTGTGATGGGTCCGAGGAAGAGTATCAGCTCATGATCCGAATCATGATCCAGAGCGGAACCGCTATTCCCATGAATCCTTCACAACGCCCGAACAGCGTTTTTGTCAGATCGGATCCGGCTGACGTGGCGCGAGTGGAAGACAGAACGTTTATCTGCTCCCAATACAGGGAGGACGCGGGACCGACCAACAACTGGGCAGATCCGGCTGAAATGAAAGCCACGCTGAGCAAGCTGTTTACTGGTTCCATGAGAGGCAGGATCATGTATGTGATTCCGTACAGCATGGGACCAACCGGTTCACCAATAGCGAAAATAGGAGTGGAATTGACGGATTCACCCTATGTGGTGGCCAACATGCATATCATGACGAGAGTGGGCAAGGATGTCCTGGACGTGCTTGGGTCAGACGGCGAATTCGTCGCAGGGCTCCATTCGGTGGGGGCGCCGCTCAAAAACGGAAGCTCTCCTGACGTGCCTTGGCCGTGCAACGCAGACAACAAGTATATCTGTCACTTCCCCGAAACAAGAGAGATCTGGTCGTTTGGCTCCGGGTACGGCGGAAACGCATTGCTGGGGAAGAAATGCCACGCGTTGCGAATCGCATCGGTGCAAGCTCGCGATGAGGGGTGGCTGGCAGAACACATGCTCATCGTCAAGCTTACGAGCCCGGAAGGGGAGGTCCGCTACCTGACGGGAGCATTCCCTTCTGCATGCGGAAAGACCAACCTGGCCATGCTGATCCCCACCATACCTGGATGGACAGTCGAAACCATCGGTGACGACATAGCGTGGATGCGGTTCGGAGCAGATGGTCGACTTTACGCGATCAATCCCGAATCGGGGTTTTTCGGAGTGGCTCCTGGAACCAGCATGCAGTCGAATCCCAACGCCCTGCTCACGGCTGGGATGAACTCGATATTCACCAATTGTGCGATGACTGTGACAAACGACGTCTGGTGGGAAGGTATGACTGACACACCTCCCGACGAGCTCAGTGACTGGCTGCGCAGGCTGTGGAATCCCAGGTGCGGTCGTTTCGCCGCACATCCCAATGCACGATTCACCACACCCGCGAGGCAGTGTCCGTCCATTGCACCCGAATGGGAGGACCCCCGAGGAGTTCCCATCGATGCGATCCTCTTCGGCGGTCGCCGTGGCTCGGTTGTACCGTTGGTCGTGGAGGCATTCAACTGGCAGCACGGGACGTTCCTGGGAGCCACTGCAAGCAGCGAGACAACCGCAGCAGCAGACGGGGCAGTCGGGCAGCTACGCAGGGATCCGATGGCCATGCTCCCATTCTGCGCTTACCACATGGGAGACTACTTCAGGCATTGGTTGAATATCGGTTCTCGTGCAGAAGCAGACAAGCTCCCGAAGATATTCTACGTAAATTGGTTCAGGAGGAATTCCCAGGGGAAGTTCCTTTGGCCGGGGTTCGGAGACAACTCGAGAGTGCTGAAGTGGATTTTCCAGAGGGCCGGCGGTTTGGGAAAGGCTGTAGATACTCCGATCGGCAGAATGCCTTCTCCCGATGCCCTGGACCTTTCTGGACTCGATCTCGCGCCGGAGGTCCTCGAAGAACTACTGCAGGTCGACATCCCCGGATGGAAAGCAGAAATTCCGCTCATCAGTGAGTACTTCGAGCAATTCGGTGATAGGCTTCCTCAGGAGTTGCGGGATGAGTTGAAGAATCTGGAACAACGCCTCGACAAAGCCTAGGTCAGAGCGATCGCTCAACAAGATGTCCGCCTGTGTGTGCGTACTGGAACGCCTCTGAGCGGCGACAACGGTGTCGCCGCTCTTCGAACACCAGCGGGCTACAACATGATGCCGTGGTCGAGCTCCAAATCCTTGCCGCTCCTCTCTTGAAAACGGGGAGAATGGGGATTTGTTCAGCTTGTGGAAATGGCTGTCACCTGTGCCGCCACATCAGTGTCCGTGCTCCAACAGGCCCTTATAGTCAATTGCCAAAAGTTCTGTCCGCTTGCCGTGTGTCGAGGAAATTTGTCGGAGGATCGCACACCGGTGGGACGGGCGCCTCGCCCGTCACAGCCGAACAGGAGACACGGACATTATTATTGACAATCGCCATCACGATTCCACGCGCGCCTCATCCCTTGTCCGGTTGCGAGCCGGATTCTTCACCTGGCTTGTTTTCAGAAGGGGAGGGAGGCGGCGTTGGCGAGGTGTTCCCAGGAGGTGCAGGGGCGTACGCTGGCGCTTCCATGGGTTGGCGAGACCGGGCAGGACCACTCAGCCCCACTTTTTCGTAGAGACCGAGAAGAATGTTTCCGGTGGACTCATTCGGTAGTATCTTTTCTGTCACCCAAACGAGCACGAACACGATTGCTGCTATGATTCCTGCCACAATGAGGAATGCAATCAGGAAGATCAGCCCCGTCAGAATCAGAACAAAATAGATCGGAAACAGGAAGCCGTAGAAAAAGCCTCTACCAACTCGTCTGGCAGTGTTTTCCTCTTGATCCCGACCGAGAATGTCGTCAAAGAGCCTGACGTAATAGTTCTTGTTGTAGTAGCTGAGAACCCCGCTCAATATCCCGAGCACAATCATTCCGATCAACTTGAGAATCATAATCTCCTCCGTTCAGATTCCTGCTGCAGGACAGGATTAAGATTGCGCGACCCGGCGTGACCCCGGGATTAGTTTTCTCGCAACGTCTCAGGGCTCGGTCACGGTATACGGTTGGGTGAGCAGCCCGTGGAACCCTTACCGCTTCTTCGCCTTTTTTCTCGCCTGTCGTGCTTGTTTGCTCTTTTTCCTCTGCTTTTCCAAAGTCTTCTTCGAGATCTGTTTTCCCCGTCGCACTTCGGGAAGGCCGAATGGGGCCTGGACTCCTTCCTCCGGACCGGTAACCCCGCCGAAGAGATTCCCTCCGAGCATGCGCTGGAGTCCCTTGAGCTTTTTCCATCTTCCCCGGACCTTCCCTCCGCCCATGGCGTACATGAGGTCCCTCATGTCTTTGAACTTCACAAGAAGATCGCGTACCTCGCCCTCGGTTCGGCCCGATCCCTGGGCAACACGCCGTATCCGGCTCTCATTGAGCAAGTCCGGTCGGTGACGCTCCTTGGGGGTCATGGAGTTTATGATCGATTCTATCCGCACCAGCTCGTAATCGTCCACCGATACGGATGAAGGCAGTCCACCGGGGAAGAACGGAAGCTTCTCGACAATCTCCTGGAGGGGGCCCATTTTCTTTATTGTCTTGATCTGACTGAGGAAGTCCTTGAGGGTAAAATCCCCCTGGAGCATTCTCAGTGCGTCTTCCTCCGCCTTCTTCTCGTCGACGACCTCCTCGAAATCCTTGACCAGCCCAACCACATCGCCGAACCCGAGGATTCGAGAAGCCAGCCCTTCAGGACGAAATTCTTCGAGACGGTCCAGGCCTTCGCCCATTCCCACGAACTTGATGGGAACCCCGGTAGCCTCCTTGATGGAGATGGCCGCCCCTCCGCGCGCATCGCCGTCGAGTTTTGTGAGAATGAAACCGGTAAGCTGAATTCGCTCGTTGAAGGCCCGTGCGATGTTCACGGATTCTTGACCGATCATGGCGTCGCACACCAGCAACACGTCGTCGGGATGGGTGAGGCTCTGGATATTCCGCAATTCCTCCATGAGGGCCTCGTCCACGGTGAGACGGCCGGCGGTATCGAAAATAGCCACATTGCAGCCCAAAGCGACAGCCTCATTGAGAGCGATGGAGCAAATCTCAGGGGGAGCGGCCCCTCCATTCGAGTAGACGGGCACATTGAGGTCGCTTCCCAGCTTTTTCAGTTGGTCTACCGCTGCAGGCCGATAGATGTCAGCAGCCACGAGCAAGGGGCGTCTTCCTGACTTGATGAGAAAACGGGCTAGCTTTGCTGCGGTGGTTGTCTTGCCGGACCCTTGGAGCCCGACCATCATGATCGCGCTTATCGCCTTTGTCCCGAGGTTCAGTGAGGTGTTGCCGGCGCCCATGAGCCTGACCAGCTCCTCGTGGCAAAGGTTGATGAAATAATCGCCCGGCGATATTTTGAGCTTTCTCTCTTTGTGCTTGACGGAAGTTTGGACTATCTGTCCGAGGGCCTGCTCTTTGACTCGATCGAGGAATGAGCGCGTCACCTGAAACTCCACATCTGCTTCCAAAAGCGAGACGCGGATCATCTTGAGCGCTTCGCCGACATTCTCCTCATCAAGTGTGCGCATTCCCTGGAGATATTGCCGAACATCGCGGAATCCCCGGGTGAGGACTTCGAGCACTTCTTAGGCCTCCTGAAAAACCGGTTGTCTTGAAACGTTTTCAATTACCATAACGTTCTTCAAAATGTAAGCACTTTCTTTTCTTGCCGGCAAGAGGCTTTTCTGTTATAAACGTGCAACTTTTTCCGGCACGGGCCGCTGCCGGCCGAGGACATGACGATGAGCGCACTCAAACAGTTCCACGTGAAGACGAAAATTTTCTTCGGACGCGAAAGTATCCGCTCTCTTGGCGCAGTGGCTCGAGAATTGGGAGCCCACAGATTCGTTCTCGTTGCAGATCCGGCCATGGAAACGACTGGGATACTGAGCGTAGCCCTCTCGAGCCTTTCCCAGGAAGGGTTGGAAGGCGTAACCTTTACGGGCCTGGAGCCGGAACCGTATCTGGATAGTGCTGACGAGGCGGCGAAGATAGGCCGCGAAATCGGGGCAGACCTCGTGGTGGGGCTCGGTGGGGGCTCTACCATGGACACTGCCAAGGCGGCATCGATCCTGATCACGAATGCAGGGTCTGCCGAAGACTACGTGGGTCTCAACAAGGTAGAGGCTCCCGGGACGTCCACCGTCATGATTCCTACGACAGCAGGCACGGGAGCCGAAGTCACGTTTACCGCGGTTTTCACCAATAGGGAAACCAACGTGAAAGGTGGAATAAACAGTCCGTTCCTCTACCCGGACGCAGCCGTCCTGGACCCCGAGCTCACTCTTTCGATGCCGCCGGAAGTAACTGCAGCAACAGGCATGGATGCTCTCACTCACGCGATTGAGTCCGTGACCAGTAGGTCGTCAACCGTTTTCACGGAAACTTTGGCTTTCCGTTCGATCGGCTTGATAAGCGAAAACCTCAGGCGAGCTGTGTTCCACGGGGAAGACATTCAGGCGAGAGAGAGCATGCTGCTCGGAAGTCTCCTTGGGGGAATGGCTCTGGCCGATGCGGGAGTAGGAGCAGCACACGCATTAGCCTATCCCTTGGGCGGCCACTACAGGATTCCTCACGGGTTGGCAAATGCCATGATGATCCCTCATGTCATGGAATTCAATCTTCCTGCGGCAGAGAGGTCGCTGGCAAACGTTGCTCGATGCATGGGGGAGTCCGTGGAAGGGAAGTCCCTTCGGGCTGCAGCGGCCGCCGCGGTGAATGCTGTTCGGACGCTTTGCGAGGACATTGGAATACCGTCTTCCTTGCTGGACGTCGGTCTTCCCCGAGCAGACATTCCGATGCTTGTTGATGGAGCTCTCAAAGTCACTCGACCGGTCGAGAACAACCCGAGGACGCTGAGCAAAGAGGCTGCAGCACAAATATATCGGCGAGCCTTCGGTGATCGGCCGGAGATAACAAAGACTTGAGCGGACTTCGATTCAATTACGTTCCCCTGTCAGCAATTTGAAATACCAACTGTTCCCTTCAGGCCTCGCGATATACGCGGTGGAGGGTCTTCATAGGAGGAATGCATGCCGGGATATGAATGGCTCGGAGAAACGGAAAAAGAGCAAGTGAACGAGGTCTTTGACACGGGGATTCTTTTCCGTTACGAATTCGATAACGTCCGGAAGGGCGTGTACAAGGTTCAGGAATTCGAGGAAAAATTCGCGAAATACACAGGAGCTGTCTACGCTCACGCCGTTACGTCTGGTACGGCTGCGCTCAAGGTCGCTCTCGCTGCGCTCGGGGTCGGACCAGGCGACGAGGTTATTACCCAGGGATTTACGTTCGTGGCTACGTTCGAGTCAATCATCGAAGCCGGTGCAGTTCCGATCCCGGCTGAAATCGATGAGACCCTCAATATGGATCCGCAGGATTTCGAGAAGAAGATTACCGAGAAGACCAGGGCTGTCATCCCGGTCCACATGCTCGGCTCCCCCGCGCGGATTCAAGAGATCATTCAAATTGCCAAGAAGCACGACCTGCGAGTCATCGAAGATACAGCCCAAGCTCTCGGTGCAGCCGTAGGAGGCAAGAAACTGGGGACCTGGGGAGACATGGGTACGTTTTCCTTCGATTTCTACAAGACCTTGACCACCGGCGAAGGCGGAATGGTGATCACAAACGACCGTGAGCTCTACGTGAGGGCATCCGAATACGCAGACCACGGACATGATCATAACCCTGAAGTCGGCAGGGCCCTCGAGGGACGGAATTTCATCGGATTCAATTACCGGATGAGCGAGCTCCAGGGGGCTGTCGGGTTGGCCCAGCTCAGCAAGCTGGAGGACATGATCGAGCGCCAGAACGAGAATCAGGCCCTTATTCGGGAGGCACTTGAAAGCTTCGAGGCCATAACGATACGAGCTCTTCCGGAAAACGGGAAGGATAGTTACACGCATGTTTGCTTCTTCCTCCCCGATGCCGAAAAGGCGGCTGCGTTTCATCGCAACATCTCGGAGAGAGGCGTCTCGGCAATATACTTCCGGAACAACCTTTGGCACTTTCTCCCAAACTGGGAACACGTGATCGGGCGCAAGACCGCCTGGCCAGGGCCTTACCCCTTCGGTGGCCAGCCGTACGGAAAGGAAATGCGATATTCGGCAGACATGCTTCCGAGAAGCTCCGAGATTCTCTCTCGGCTCGTGACGATTCCGGTGTTTCTTCAGATGGATGAGGAGAGGATCAGAAACATAGTTATGGATTTGCAGGCAGCAGCAGAGGAAATTCTCTGACCCGGAGGAATCTCGTGGCGAGGATATGTGAAGTCTGGGAGTGCTCCTGCGCCCAATTGTCTCGATGAGCCAACACAATCCAAAGATAGTGGCATTCATCCCTGCCCGGATGGAGTCTTCCCGCTTCCCGGGCAAACCCCTCGCTGATCTGCATGGCAAGCCCATGGTCGTGCGGGTGCTCCAGAGGACAGAACAGTCACCTCTCGTGGACGAGGTCTATGTGGTGACGGATTCTCGGACAATCCTCGAGGCTGTGGAGAAGCACGGAGGCCACGCGATACTGACATCGAAAGATCACCCCAGTGGTACAGATCGTATCGCGGAGGCAGCCTCAAGTATCAGGTTGGCTTTCGATGCGATCGTTGTCAACGTACAGGGAGATCAGCCGTTGATAGATCCCGCCATGGTAGGGGAAGTGGTTCGTCCGCTGCTGAAGGATCCGGCGATCCCAATGAGTACCCTGATTTACCGGATAATCCGCGAGCAAGAGATTCACGATCCCAATGCCGTGAAGGTGGTCGCGGATTCCGAGGGGTACGCTATTTACTTTTCCAGGGCGACTATTCCTTTTTTTCGGGACAACGACAGGGAGGCAGTCTATTTCAAGCATCATGGCATCTACGCGTACAGAAACGATTTTCTCCAGCGTTTCGTGCGTCTCCCCCAGAGATATCTGGAGAAAGCGGAGCACTTGGAACAACTCCGGGCTATCGAGCACGGGTACCGGATCATGACCGTGACAACGGACAAGGATTCGATCGAAGTCGATACCCCCCAGGACCTTGAACGAGTGAAGAAAACCTGGGGAGAGATCGATTGACAAGGGTGAACGAGTGATGATACTTCTTACAAGCTCGCTTCTTCGGTCTTGATCGAGAAAGAGGCGGTTTTGTCTTAGATGTCTGCGAGCTTGGCTCTCAGAGATCCTAGCAAAGGAGTTAACGTGGCGCGGGACGATAACGTCAAAGTCGAAGGAACAGTAGTAAAGGTGCATTCTGGGGGAATGTATCAGGTGGAAACGGATGACGGTAGAAGTATCCGAACGAAACTCTCCGGTCGAATGTCGCGGTTCAGAATCAAGGTTCTCCTCGGGGACCGAGTCACTGTAGCACTTTCCCCTTACGATCTTACCCACGGCCTTATTGTGTACCGGGGCAAGTGACGCCCAAGAGGCTACTTAAGGCTACCCCTTCTTGATGCACAGCAGAAGCAGAGATGTGACAATCGTGTGGGGTGAGCGATTGGCGCCGCGGGGACACGTTTGTCTTCGTGATGCAGCGTGGTGTGTGGTATGTTTCAGAGGCATCTGCATACATGCCGGCACGCGCCGCACAAGGACTCAGCGTACGACGAGCTCACCGACCGGTGCAGACGGATGCTGGATGCAAGGATCTTCTTGGACCAAAACTCAAGCGAGGCAGGAGCATGGAAATAGTCTTCCTTGGCACAGGAGCCGCGTGGAGCCTGCCAGAGTACTCGTGCCGATGTGAAGCGTGCACCAAAATGCTGGAGCTCGGCGAAGAACGAACGAGAACCTCGATTCTTTTTCGCGGAAGGGAGTCCGTTCTCATCGATTGCAGCCCGGACATCCGCAGCCAGATGTGGCGCAACAACGTGGAACGACCGGACCTTATACTAATCACGCACGAACACGGCGATCATTACCTCGGCTTGGATGATTTGCTGGTTTTCCGCCGGTCAATGCCAAAGGATTTGTGGCGCCCTATTCCCGTATACGCTACGGAAGATTCTTGGGGCACTATCGAGACGAGATTCGGTTATCTTCTGGGATCACTGATCGAGAAGCGCATAGTGCTTCCCGGAAAACCGTTGGAACGGGATCGTATGAAAATTACGCCGTTCAAGACCTTTCATGGCCCTACTGCAAAGGGTTCAGTGGGATACGTATTGGAAGAGACGAATCAAGACCATTTCAAGCTGGTATATACATCTGATTTCATGACCCTGGTCGACGAGCCGGAGATTCTCATGAAACCTGACGTACTGATTATGCAATCTCACTGGCTCAACGAGCCGGAGATCAATCGGCCTTACCACATGAGCTTCCAGAAGGCCATAGACTATATCAATCGTTGGAGTCCCAAACGCTCATATCTCGTCCATATTTCTGACGGCGACCAGATTCCCGATGATCCAGCCAATAGCTTCTTGAAGAAATACGTCCCAGCAAAGAGGATCACCCACCCGATCTCCGGGAAACCATATGCTGTTCCAAGATGTCAGGAAGAATGGCAGGAAGTCGTAAATGCAATCAGTAGCGACTACAACCTTCCAGGCCGGATAATAGTCGCCCGGGACGGGCTGCGGATATCGTTCGATTCATGAGCTCCCGGAACGCCGGCTGGAGAAAGATGCGTCTGCGGGCGTGCGAAGGCTTGCTGGTGGATCAGTCATCGTCCGCTGGCGTCACCCCAGGAAACAGACAGGCACAGGCCTACTCCAATCAACTTTTTCGACATGATCGAGGAAAACATGGATGAGGATCTCAAGAGCAAGACTTCTCGAGTAGCCAAACTCTATTTCGACGGATACCCGGACGAGCGCCCCTTCGACCTGTGGCGTTCGTTCGACAAGGGACTGGCAAAGGACCTCTCCCTATTCATCACGGGCCAGATGTACGCGCGCGAGCGTATTCCCCACACGACACGGCAAATGATCACCGTCGCAGCGCTGACCGTGCTTGAACGAACGGAGGAGCTCAAGCTTCACCTCTATGGAGCGCTCAATGTGGGATGCGATCCCCACGACGTGGCAGAGGTGATCTTTCAGAGCGGGATCTACGGAGGAATGCCGGCGGTGAACAAAGCCCTCAAGGTCTTTCGGGAAGTCCTTCAGGAGAGGAACGAATGGCCGTTGGAGCAGCGGTCGGAATAGATTCGCTGCCAGCCGCCCGTCCCCGGTGTGAAAGCATGAGAAGACTGGCTGTGCCGCTGAAGCTTCTGTGAAGCAATCAGTGGCAGGAAAGATGCCGCCCCCCCCTTGCCGATCTAAGCCAACGGTCTGGCGACGGCGCATAGGGGAATGCATCGTAACGTGACGACACTAGTCATCGAGGGTGAATTCAAATTCGTCTCCGACAGAATCGAGATCGAGCTCCGTTTCTTGTGCCGCGGGACCAACCTTTGTCGCTGCCGTTCGGGAACCGGCCGCGAACGAGCCGGTCTGACCGGTGAAGAGCTCGTCGAAGTCCACTTCAGGAGGATCGTAAAGAATTCCCAAACGGCTGCGAACAGCCCCCAGGTCCTTGCCGCACTTCGGGCAATCGTGGTTGTAGTCGAAACTGATGTAGTCGCACTTATCGCACTTCAATGTACACCTCCGGGATGCTGTTGGATTTCAAGCAGCTAACTATAGATTACCATGAAGTACTTGATTAATCAAGTTATACGCTCTGAGAAGCTCCACGGAACACTGCTGGTCCGCTCGTCTGTGGGGTTCGCGGTGGTATGCCTCCTCGTTTTCACAGCGTGCGCCACCGTTCCCCATACGGGGCGCAGGCAATTCAACATGCTGTCCGATACCCAAATGAACGCTCTTGGCTTAAAGGTGTTCAATGAAATCATGGCCAGGGAACGAGAAATCCAAGACGATCGTATCAGGGGAATCGTCAAACGGGTTACCGAAAGGGTAAGTGGGGCTGCCGAGGCCCTCGATAGTCCCAAATTTCAGTGGGATGTGAAAGTCGTACAGAGTGATGAACCGAACGCGGTCTGTTTGCCCGGCGGGAAGATCGTCGTGTTCACGGGCATTCTTCCGTACGCGAGAAACGAAGCGGGATTGGCCGCCGTCATTAGCCATGAAATTGCCCATGCGGTTGCGCGCCATGGTGGCGAGAGGTTAAGTCAGCAGCTCACCTTGAGAGGAGCCATCGCCATGGGTGGCGAGGTTCTCAAGGAGAAAGACGGAAAGCTCGACGCGAAGTCTCGGGCTATCCTCGGCGCGCTCGGCCTGGGCGGGACTCTGGGTGTAATCCTGCCGTACAGTAGGACTCATGAGCTGGAGGCGGACCGGATCGGCCAACTGTACATGGCACGGGCAGGATACGATCCCTCGGAGGGAGTCGATTTGTGGACGAGAATGGCTCAGATCAAGAAGCCTCCTCTACCGGAATGGCTTTCGACCCACCCTGCGGATGGAGAGCGCGTGAGAAAACTGAAGGAGACATTGCCACAAGCGAACACGCAATACGCTGCAGCGCCGGTCAAGTACGGCAAGGGCACTCCGCTTTGACAAGTCCGCCGTTGGAGATAATATTCTGTTACATGGTCACACCCGGCCGGACATTCATCCGCGCGGGGGATTCGCGGTGGGAAATACAATGAGCTCAGACGATACGATCAGAGCATTCGTGGCGCTAGAGTTGCCGGAGGATGGAAAAGTCTTCTTGGAATCGGTCAGCAATGACCTTCGCCGGACTCGAGCGGACGTCAAGTGGGTTCGCGCGGAAGCAATACACATCACCCTGAAATTCCTGGGGCAGATAGCGAACGATTTGATCCCGGACATCGAGAGGGATTTGACTCCCGTGTTTGCTGAGCAACCCCCCTTCAGGCTTACTATTCGAGGGCTCGGGGCATTCCCGAATCTGGCCAGACCGCGGGTAATCTGGGCAGGTATTCATGAAGAGAATCCATGCCTTTCGAGCGTGGCCGGACGAGTAGAGACCGTCCTGGAGCCCCGTGGCTTTGCCCGAGAAAAGCGTCCCTTCAGCCCACACCTTACGCTTGGTCGAGTCCGGTCCGGCAAAGGAATGGGAGAGCTCGTGGACACAATCAGGCAGAAGCTTGATCTCGCGGGACCATCTTTCGTGTCCCGGCGTGCGGTTCTGTTTCAGAGTATTCTGAAGCCGACAGGGGCTGAATATCGTGCGCTGCGCCATTTCCCGTTTTCTGACCGCTGAGCCGTCAGGCTGCGGGACCCTTGACTTTTCATGCTCTCTTTCAGTACATAGCCATCCGACAAGATTGGCCCGGAGAGGGAACAAGTATTTTGTCCGAGAACCCGCCACATGCCATCTTAGCAACCATTTTGTTACTCGCTGGAATTGTGCTGTTTCAAGCCGGTTCCCTACCTGCGGAGCCGCCCGAAGTCGTGGATCTCCCAGTTGCAGCTCCTTCCGATCAGACATCGCCAGACCCCACCCCCTCCCTTGCCCCGGTCCAACAATCGGCCGGAGCCGAAGCCAGTCCCGAGATTCCGGATCTGTGGATAGATCCTGACCCTCCTCCTGATGACCCCTGTCTTCCGCCTCTCTATAGAAATTGGCGCGAATTCGCCCTTGATTGCAGAGAAATCCGGGAAAGTCATTTCCAATCCGTACGTATCGTGATCAACTCTTCGCATTTCCAATTGGCCGTGGAGGTGATCGGAAAAGATGGATCCGTGGAGTGTGTGTATGAAACTCCAGTGGCACTGGGCGGCCCACGCACGCCCACTCCTGAAGGAAGATTCGTTATCAACCACCTGTACTGCTACCCGGACGTGATGTACTTTGACAAGAACCTCGGGGAAATCCCAGGTCTTTACAAGGCATTTTTCGCTCCGGTGCTTCTCTGCGACGAAGCGGGACGCTGCCGTCGCTATCGGGATCTCGGTCTGCACGGCTACGACGCCCGAGCATATCCCAGCTCTGTACCACAGATTACGTACGGGCCTGCTTCTTCAGGGTGCATCCGAGTGCCAGACCCGTGCAAGCTCAAGACACTCCTGATCCGTCTCGTCGGAGTAGGGCCCCTGAGAAGAGATGACAGGGGCTGCTATCACTGGTTTAACCGGCCCATAGAGGTTGTTATTGGAGGAGAGTACCCCTGGATTGACGAAGCATCTTCTGTGCAGGCTGCCGTGCACGAGAGCCTGAAGAAAGTTCAGAGCGGTCTCGAATACCTGATAGGAATACTAGCGCAATGAAATGGCATCAGACCCATTCCGCCACCTATTGAATTCGCGTGGCATCCCTCACGATTGAAGTCTGGCGCATCCCATTTCTGAGCCCGTGAACGGGCCGAAATCACTAGCAGCCCACTTGTTATACAGGAAAGCCTTTTGCGGAAGCAGCGCGGAGGGGAGAATGCCCCACCAGGAAACCGCCGCCACGGGACCCTCTATGAGTAGATCTGGGCTATCCATCGCAAGAAGATTATGCACCCGATCACGAACAAGGCTTTAGTAATCCAGGAAATACTGTCGAGCAACATTCCATGCTTCTCCACTCGGGTGGCTGACCGACATGCGGCCTCTGTCCCGCGAGCCTCTTACCTCTCGCACTCTATCATGCCCGCTAGAACAGGAACAAGCCTAAAGGTCGAACCCGCGGCGATCACGATAGTGGAAGCAAAGAGAGCGCGAACCCAAGCCAGCGGAAGCGGGAGGCAATGGGAGACCGGGAACGAGCGATAATTCCGGCACGACGCAAAGTCACCTTATACGCGACAGCAGCGACCGTTTCGCGGTCGCTGCCTTGCGATAGGGAATATGGTGGGCCCAATGATGAAGCCCGATGATTCAAAGGACCTCAAATCCCTGGATGGGGGGGTTATGGGGGAGGGAGGGTGTCCATCCAGGGCAGAGGTCAAAACCAGCACTTTCGGCTACCGCCGAAGTGCCTCTTTACGGTTGAGGAATATAGGAGAAGCCTTGAGAAAAGTCAAGAAAATACTTTAACAAATTATGATAACATATTGAGGCTATTAATAATAATTGCCGAAAAGTCTGTGCCGGGACTCGAGCCTCGTCCCCCCTGGCGAAACCACACATAAATGTAACGCATCCTCCTCGTTCGCGAAGAGTAGGGTGGGGGTACCCGTGTTTTCCCACCCACAGGAGCCGAAGGCCGGTTTCGTTTGAAAGGCCGGGAGTTACGTCCTACAATATGGTACGCGGAGTCCCCGGATGAAACGGAGGTTCCTTGCAGGAAGAGGAGAAGCAGAAGATCGCACTGTTGGTCGCTCGTTGCAATCGAGGGGAGCGGCGCGCATGGGAGGAATTGTATTCTCGATACCATGGGTTAGTTGTCAGGGTTGTGTCTCAATACGACCCTTCGGGACATGGTGATCACGAGGACGCAGTTCAGGAAGTGTTCTTCAATTTATTCAAGGCACTGCAGCGCTACGATCCGAACCGGTCACTGGAAGCATATATAGTGGAGATTGCACGGCGCGTGCGCGTCAGCACGTACAGGAGATTCACTGCATCGAAAAGGCGAGGGGGGAGCGGCTCGACCATTTCCCTGGATGTTCACAATTTCGCAGAAGGGGGATACGTCTCGGTGGTCGGACGAGACAAAGATCAAGAATCGTTATTGGGCGACCTTCAGGAGGCGAGGCTGCTCCGGAAAGCTCTTGGCTCGATCTCCGAAGCCTGCCGCGAGCTGCTTGCATTGAGGTACGACCGCGGGCTCCCGTACAAGGAGATGGCTGAGATCCTCGGGGAGAGAGAGGGAACCCTTCGCGTCAAAGTGCAGCGGTGCCTCGCGTCCCTCGGCCGCAGCTTTAGGGATTTGACATCGGATGGGGTGAATGTCACGTGACTGAAAGAGACAATACATGTCCGCAGGGCAGGGATGCCGGACAGCTCCTGGCTTATTTGGAAGGGGATCTGGACGATGGAGCCCGACTGGAGTTGGAGCGCCACATCGGCGAGTGCCCTGTTTGCTCTTCGGAGATTGAGATCCTCCGTCAGGCGGACCTTGTTCTCAAGAAGCATCCGGAAGTCTTCCATCCGGACGAAGCTGACATCTTTCGATTTGCCTCCGAAGGGGTCAGTCCCGAACCTGCCGTGGAAGCACACCTGAGATCCTGTGAGGAATGTGGGAAGGCAGCGCGAGCGATTGCCGACTGGACCGCGTCGGATGCGCATCAGATGACACGAACGGTCCGCATTCCCGATGCTCTTGCTCGTCGTCTTGATCGCTTGTACGCGAAGGAAGCCGGACGCCGAAGCTTCAGCGAGCTCATCGCCGAGCTCGTGCGCGTGCCGTTCAGGGCGCCTGCCCTGGCATTGAGCACAGTGGCAGCGCTTGTGGTCGTGGCAGTTCTTGCTGTTCCTGTCTGGAGATCATTTGAGACGCGGTCCCTGATGAAGGTCCCACTGGAGGACTCAACCGTCTCGATGCCAGGGGAGGGGACCCTTCGGGAAGAACCGAGCGCAGTGAAAGCGGAGGACAAGGACTACCGTCAGGACCAGGAGCCTTCTCAGCAGGCAGCAGCGCCTGCACCGATTCAGCGCGAACCGAAATTAAAGCGCGGCATTGGCCCCGCGGCTCCCCTGTTGTATGGCAAGCATCCCTTGTCAGAGAGTGATGAAGTCGGAGGTGTCCGAAAACCGGCCGGCGAGCCTGCCCCGTCACCCGAGATACCTCTCGGCGACTCTCCGAGGGAGCCTTCGTTCAGTGTAGCTCGGCGGGTCGCACCGCAGGCGTTGCCAGAGGGGGCCGGTAAGATCGCTCCCGTCCGCGAGCGCGCCAAATTTCGAGATGTCCCTGTTGCAGGTCGGGAGAGAGAAGAGAGCAGGGCACGGGTGCAAGTGAGGATTACCGATCCGGAAGGAAACTCCGTGCCGTGGATCCGGTTCGAGGCGCCAGGGGCCTTGAAAGAAAGGTACACGTTTCTCATTCCCGCGATTGCCTCGAAAGATGGAAAGGAATCGGTTCCAGCGTCTACGGACACGCGTGAAGCAGTATTCGGTCCGGGAGCACAGACTTCCGCCGACCTTGTGGTAAGGATCGTGGTGGAGAGAACGGGTGAGGGTTACCACCTCACGGCGGTGCTTAGTGGCGGCCCTTCAGGACAACCGAGAACAACGCAGGACGTCTCGAATGTCTCTCGCGAACGCATTGAGGTGGCGATTTCGTCCCTGGTCACGTCGCTTTTGACCCAACAATGACTCACCGTGTCACCGGGAGGTCCATGCTTCGGCTGCCGTCCGCATCCTGGCCAGGGCTTCTTCCACGAGAGTCCGTGGCGACCCGAAACTGAGTCTGACAAACCCGGGCATTCCGAACAGATCCCCCGAGCCCAGCCCCACTCCGGCCCTTTCAAAGAATTGGGCCGGATCGGCCAACCCCATTGATCGCGCATCCAGCCAGGCAAGGTATGTGGCTTCCACGTGGCTCATGGATAATCCAGGGATCTTTCCTACAACTTCTTGCACGAAGTCCCTATTTCTTCTCAGGTAAGACAGGAGTGCTTCGAGCCATTCGGCCCCGTCACGGTATGCTGCAAGAGCCGCAGTAAAGGCCAGGGCGTTGACGCCGGGAACGATACCGGCCATGGCCTTCTTGAATTGGGCTCGGAGCTCCCGATCGGAGATGATTGCGAAGCCGATCCCCAGGCCGGGCAGGTTGTAAGTCTTGCTGGGTCCCATAAGCGTTATCGTACGGGATGCAATTTCGGGCGCGAGGGTCGCGGTGGGAATGTGACGCACGGTCTGATCCAGCACGAGGTCGCAATGGATTTCGTCTGAGCAAATGACCGCTCCATTGCGCTCACAAAGCTCGGCCAGATCAAGCAGCTCTTCACGCGTGAAAACGCGCCCGCAAGGATTGTGGGGACTGCACAGCAAGAACAGGCTGGTACTAGGGGTGAGCGAGCTGTTCAACCTGTCCATGTCGAATCTCCACTGCCCCGAATCCTGAATCATGGGAACTGTGACGATCTGTTTCCTGGAGTAGCGGGGCGCCGAAAGAAAAGGAGGATATACGGGAACACTGGTGGCCACGAGGTGGCCATCTGCCCCCACGGCGCGGCACGCCACGTTCAGGCCGGTCACGAGCCCAGGCAGCCAGACGATCCACTCCGGCTCTATCGCCCATCCGTAGGAGCGCAAGAGGGATTCCTGCAGCACCTCAACGAGCTCACTTGGCGCTCGAGTGTACCCGAAGACCCCGTGATCCACACGCCTGTGCAAGGCGTCTAGTACGGGGCTCGGTGATTTGAAATCCATGTCAGCCAGCCAAAGAGGTATGACGTTTCGCCCGCCGTACCTGTCCCACTTTTCACTGGCTGTGCCGTATCGATCTATGGGTGCGTCGAAAAGAGAAGATTCGACCCGTTCCATCGCGCGACTCTCCATAGGGGGAAAAATTGAGATCCTGCCTCAGAGCCGCCACGCCATCAATTCCAGGGCGGAAAAGAATACTGCGGCCACGTTGAGAAGGATCAATGCTGCCACCGAGCCCCACGACACAATGTTGAGTACGAGGCCGCCGGCATGGTCACCCATCAGGGATCGATCGTTTACAAGGAGGACCATGAAGACAAGTACCGCAGGAAGGACGAGCCCCTGAAGAACCTGCGAGACGTACATGATCTTGACGAGCGGGAGGCCCGGTATCAAGATGATCAGACCTGACAAGAAAATAGTGAAGCAATATAGGCCGTAAAACTGGGGCGCTTCAGAGAATTTCTTGTCGAGGCTCGACTCCCACCCGAAAGCCTCACATACCGTGTAAGCCGTGGAAAGGGGCAGAATGGATGCGGCGAACATTGAAGCATTGAATAATCCGAACGCGAACAGCCACTTGGAATAATCCCCGGCCAGCGGAGCCAGCGCAAGGGCTGCTTCACTGGCTTCGGTGATCTGTATGCCGGCCTTGTGCAATGTGAACGCGCATGTAAGCATGATAAAAGTCGCCACTACGCATACCACGATCGATCCGAAAATCACATCGATCCGCGACACCGTCAGATCCTTTTTCATTCCCGTTCCCTTGTCCACGATGGATGCTTGGAGATAGAACAACATCCACGGGGACACCGTGGTCCCGACGAGACCCACCATCATGACGAGGTAGGGAGGATCAGTTCGGATCGTTGGAGTGACGAGGGCATGAAACACCTTGGTCCAGTCAGGGCTGACGAGAAATCCAGCGACCACGTATGAGACGAAGAGGAAACAAGCTGCAAGGAAGACCTTCTCTACCGATCCGTAGGTTCCCTTTACCACGAGCCACATCAAGAAGAGAATGCTGAACGGAACGGATATGTAGCGGGAGATTTTGAAGAGCTCCAGCGCCGCCGCAATGCCCGCGAATTCGGCGAGCGTTGTCCCGAGATTGGCGATAACGAGGACAACCATGGTGTAGAATGTACACTTGACGCCGAACCGCTCTCGTATGAGGTCCGACAGCCCCTTTCCCGAAACTACGGCCATCCGTGCACACATCTCTTGAATAATGATGAGCAGAAGCGCGGTCGGCAGCATGAGCCAGATCATGGACAGACCGTATTCAGCTCCCGCCAGAGAATACGTTGCGATCCCGCCCGCATCGTTGTCCGCACTCGAAGTGATGATCCCGGGTCCCATAATGAGGAGCAGAACCCACAGACCTCTGAGACGGCGCCGGAAAAATCCGCCGGCGGCAGCACGCGACTCTTCAGCACGATGTCCCACCGCAGTCCTCCCTCAGAAAAACCCTCACTCCCTTGCCTCTGCTTTCCGGATCTTGCGGCTCCATCACAATCAGCCCTATTTGCCCAGGTACGGCGCCAGGACTTCCAGAATGGCCTTGAATCGAATCACTCCTTTCATTCTCCCTTCTTCGTCTACAACGGGAAGCCCCCTGAATCCGTATTTTGCGAACAGGTTCGCTATGTCTTTGGCGTGGTCGTCGATGCGGGCAGTTATCATACGGGTAGTCATGATTCTCTCAACCGGCGTGAAGATCTCGTTGGACAAGAGCTCTCGCAAGTTCACGACCCCCAGCAGCTTTCCCTCATCATCCACCACGTAAATGTAATAAATCACATCTGCTTCGTCGGCGTGAGACCGTATGTACGCTAGCGCATCAATGATGGGAGTGGCAGCGGTAACGGTCAGGTATTGGGTTGTCATGAGGCCGCCTGCCTCGTCTTCATCGTGAACGAGCAAGCCTTTGACTTTTTCCTCGTAATCATTGTCCATCTCGCGAAAGATACCGTCGACCGTGTCCCTCGGGAGATCGGCGATCAGATCCGCAGCCTCATCAGGCGCCATTTCCTCAATGATGTCCGCAGCCTTTTCGGGCCGCAGCGCGCGCATTATCGCGACCTGCACTTTCGGGTCCATTTCTTCGAGCGCGTCGGCGAGGATCTCCTCATTCAAAGCTTCTACCATGGCCGTCCTCTCATGAACGTCCATATCTTCGATAATGTCGGCCAGATCCGCAGGATGGAGCTTCGACAATTCGCCCATCGGAACTTGGAGACGCAGACTACTAAGGTCCGCAAAGGGCTGGACGAAGTGCCAGGAGATGAAAAGCTCCTTTAGCTGATAGTCGAAGAACCACTCACAGAATCTCACTACTTGGTCCTCAAATCCGAGGCGTCTGAGAAGGCCCCGAATTCCTACATCCACGGCGATGAGCACAAGCTTCCCATTGGATTGGACGAACTGGAGGTCATTTACCCGTTCGACCTTTGCTCCGTGCACGTCGACGATCTGTTTGTCCAGGAGGAACTCCTTCAAACGGACGTGAGAAGGCGGCAAGACTTGCTCAGACAGAGGGATCGTAACGGTTCGATTAGGCTTGAGGATGATTCCCGAGTGGTCGACTTTGTCGACATCCGTCCACGGCAGGCACGAGAGCTTAGTCGACCATAACGGTCGAAAAACGAGAGTGACCACTTCGGGATGTGGAGCATCTAAGCTCACCACCAGATCGCGCAGTTTGCCTAACACGGTGCCCTCGACGCCGGAGAGTACTTTCCGAGAGAAAAGACTGCTCAGGTACAGCCATGCTGGCCGGAAATTGTCCAAGAGGGCCTCCAGCGAGGGTGAACATCACTACTGACTGACCTGACGGTGGTCGGTATTCCACGTGTTCCATCAAGCTCGCGGCTCCGAGCGGCGTCGTCGATAGTGCCTTGCGAAATGACGATTATAGCTCCAAAGCAGTTCCGTTGAAAGCGGAACTGAGGCATAATAGGTATGGTCTTTCAAAAAAAACCTGGAGAAAACGATGCCCGTCAGAAAGCAGCTTGAAGTCATGCTTGCGGACGCACCTGGCGAATTGGCCAAGTTCACTGCCATCCTTAAGGACGAGCACATCAACATCGAAGCGATGAGCATTCAGGATGCGAACGAATACCTCTTGGCCCTCTATGATGTGCGAAATCAAACTGGGAGGCGAGTCGCTCCGCGGGACTATTATGAGGCGATTCTTAAGGAATCTGCCAAGTACTCCATGATTCGCCTGATTACCGACAACCCTGACAAGTCCGTAGAAGTCCTCGGGAAATCCGGCTACAAGGTAAAAGCGCAGGATGTTATCGGCCTCGTCCTGGAGAACAAGCCGGGCATCCTCAACAAGGTGTCGCGGATGCTGGGAGACGCGGGAATTAACATAGCCTATACCTATGGTGCTGGATTCTCCGATACGGAGGCTGCTCTGTTCATATTCAAAGTATCCGATATGGAGGGTGCTTTGAAGCTCTTTCCCAACGGCACCCCGTGACCGAGGTCGGCAAGATTTCTTATCTTCGGAATTGGACGGCCCCAGAGGTACCAGGACAGATGACCGAGTACGCTCCACGTGGGCAAGGAAGCGAGACGGTCCATTGGGGTGGAGGATCGACAGGCTCCCGGGAGGATCCGTATGGAGTCATCACCCGAATGTGCCGCAGGGAGGAGCTTGGCGTCGGTCCAAGGCCCTCGAATGACAGTGAATGGAGCTTGTGGAGCGGAAGCTCGCTCTGCGCCATCACCGTTATGTCTGAAAGCGGGAGCGGTGAAAAGATCTGGTGCTATACCAGCAAACGATTCTCTCCTCTGATTTTGGACTCGTGGTCCGGAAGCGATGAATTCGATGACAGAGAGAACCTCCACGAGGTCCGCATCATAGACAACGATTACAACACCTACCGGGAAGTGATGGACATAACCATGCTTGTCTTGAGAATCACTGAAGAGCAAGCATTTGCCGTGGCCTGGGAAGTAGACCACCTAGGATCCTGTGTCGTGGCGATCGGACCCCGTCAAGAGGCTGAAGCGATAGCGAGCGTGATCAGAATAATCGGAATCGAAGTTAGGGTGAGTCCGGTTGATGGCAAGCGGGGCATGGCTTGAGACCGGCTGGCGGTCGATGTCCGATAAGGGATATTATGTTAACTCACGGAATCGGATCCTCCAGAGGCGTCTCCGCTCTGCCAGGCGTAGCCCCCTTTCGGAACTTCCCTGAACCGCCTCTTATCAAAGACCGATTGACACGCGTCTGGCTCACCCATAAGATTGCCCCATGGAATCCTCGCCTCGCCCCAGCAATTCCCCTCGTCTCAGCGTCGCGGTGATTACCAAGAACGAGGCCGATCGTATACCTACGCTCCTCGAGAGCATAGCTGTTGCCGACGAAATCGTTGTGGTCGACTCCGGGAGCAGCGATCGGACAGTGGAGCTCTGTCTGCAGAGAGGAGCGAAAGTCATTCAGCGAGAGTGGGCAGGCTATGCGGCGCAGAAACAATTCGCACTGGAAGCCGCTACCGGGGAATGGGTGCTGAATCTCGATGCAGATGAGACACTTTCCCCGGAATCTGCACGGGAGATTGCTCGTGCGCTGGAAGGTGCCTCCCCTGCTGTAGCCGGGTTCTCCATGCCACGTCTGAGTCGATATTTGAACCGCTGGATTCGCCACGGAGGATGGTATCCGGACAGAAAGGTACGTCTCGTCCGCAGGGGAAGAGGTCGTTGGATTGGCGAAGGATTGCACGAGCGCCTGGAAGTCAACGGAGAAGTGCGTGATCTGGAACACCCGCTCCTCCATTACGTGTACCGGGACATTTCCGATCAGGTTCGGACGATCAACACTTTTTCTTCAGTGTTTGCCGATCACAGAGACCGTCCTGGGTCCGGTGCCTATCTGCTCCTGGGCGTTGTTCACGCATTGGGCAAGTTCTTTGAATGTGCAGTCTGGAAGCGAGGTTTGCTGGACGGCCTTCCCGGACTTGTGATCGCGGTCAATAGCGCATTCTATGTGTTCTTGAAGCATGCAAAGGCCTGGGAGAAAGGATTGCCCGGGACAAGCCACAGCGGAGTCAAGACATGATTGCCTCTCCGCTCCCTCAGGCCGGCCGGAATGTTTCCGGACGCTTGTACCGAGTAGCGACCGCGCGACATACCCTATGAAGATAGCCCTGGCCATAGAGAATTTCAGCACCCACGCTGGAGGGGCAGAGCGTTACGCGGTGGATCTTGCCGGAAAGCTCGTGGCCGAAGGCTGGCAAGTCCACCTGTTTGGCTATTCGTGGGATGGCTATCCCCGAGAAGCTGTCTTTCACCCCATCCGCAAACCTTCCAAGTGGGTCCCGCCCTCGCTCCGCGTGATTGACTTTGCCCTCCAGCACCGCAAGCTGGTCTCGCGGGAGCATTTCGACATAGTCCTGGGATTCGGCAACACCATCGTCATGGACGTATACCAAAGCCACGGCGGAGTCCATCACATCAGCTCGGTGAAGAAGCTGGGCGCAGTGCGAAATCCCTTACACAGGCTCCTGAAGATGCTACTCCTTTTCGGAAGCCCGAAATATCATGCCAGGGCTTGGGTCGAATCAGCTCCTTTCAGGATGCCCCATCGCCCGCTCATCATAGCCATATCAGAAATGCTGCGCGAGGACATGAGCCGATATTTCCTGGTTTCTCAAGAGGAAATCGAGCTGGTTTACAACGGGATCGACGTCGAGCGGTTCCGTCAGATGGGCCTCGACGAGGAAGGAAAAAAGCTTCGACACAAGCTGGGATTCGACAAACAGGTGCTCTTCGTATTCATGGCATTTGACTTCCGTAAGAAGGGAGTCTCATTTCTCCTGGAAGCAGCAGCTAGCTTGCGAGATCAAGTCCCAGCGGACAGCTTTGGTGTGGTAGTGGTAGGTGGTCCCCCCTCCCCTGCCCTGACGAAACGTATTCGGAACCTAAATCTATCTGATATCGTTATATTTCCTGGAAAAACCCGCACGCCTGAGCTTTTCTATCAGGCTTGTGACGTGTTCGTTCTCCCGACCTTCTACGACGCCTGCTCCCTTGTGGTCTTCGAGGCAATGGCGGCTGGGTTGCCTGCCATCACGTCTGTGCACAACGGTGCTGCCGGAATCATAGAGGACGGGATAGACGGCAAAGTCCTTCAGGATCCGGCAAACGTCGACGAGCTAGCGGCTGCCATGCGTTGGCTGTTGGATCCGGAAACTCTGAAAAACGCGTCGGAAGCCGCCCGAAACAAGGCATCACAGTACACACTCGAGCGCAACCACCAGCAGATCCTGGCGATTCTCAATAAGGCTCTCCGAGGAAAAAAGACTGAGTAAGGAGGATCAATCCTTTGAGGTCTGAAAATGCTCGACCAGCGCGTTGACAAGTCCCTCGACGGTGAACTTGGAGGCCTCTATGTGAACTGGGAGGCTCATTTCTCGGATAGTTTGAGAGGTGACGGGCCCGATGGATGCGATAAGCGTTGCCCCGAGTATCTTGGCGAGGTCCGCCTCGTTGAGCATACGGGCAAAGTGTCTCACCGTGGATGATGACGTAAACGTGACTGCGTCCACCATCCCCTCTTGGAGGAACCGTCTGACGGTTGTCACATCAGAATCACTAGGAATGCCAGTCTTGTACGTAGCGACAACGGTAACCTGTCCCCCCATTTCAGCGAGGCCCTCGGGAAGGACTTCGCGTGCCTCCTGCGCTCTGGGAATGAGGAAGCGTTTGCCACGCACCTCGTGCTCCGGGAATTGGGCCAACACACCTTCGGCAACGAACTCTTTGGCAAGAATGTCAACCCGCATTCCCCTCTTGTGAAGGGCTCGTGCGGTCATGGGACCTATTGCCGCTATTCGAGGGCCAGCCAGGCTCCGGATGTCGTCCTGAATCTGAAAGAATCTCTCGAAGAATCTTTCGACGCCGTTCACTGACGTGAATATGATCCAATCAAAGGATCCGGCCTTTCGGATGCTCGCATCCAGCTCGGAGAAGTCGTCAGGCGGCCCGATGATGATAGTGGGAAAGAGGATGGGATCCCCTCCCAGCTCTGAAATAGCATCCGCCATTCTCGTGGACTGAGCCTGAGTCCGAGTGATAATGATCCGCTTACCGAATAACGGTTTTTTCTCGAACCAGGACAACTTCTCGTGAAGTTGCGCTACCGACCCCACGATGAGTACTGCAGGAGCCTTCATGTGACGACGGTCCGCTTCTGCCGCGATCTCGCGGAGGGTGGTAGCGAAGGATCCTTGTTTGGGAGTTGTTCCCCACCGTACGAGCGCTGCTGGAGTATTCGGATCCATTCCATGATCCATGAGTGAACCGGAAATATGACTGAGGTTTTTCACACCCATCAGGAAAACGAGGGTTCCAGGGTTGTGAGCAAGATTTTCCCAGTCGATGGAGGACATCTCCTTGTTCGGGTTCTCGTGGCCGGTTATGAACGTAACGAGAGATGCATGGTCCCGGTGGGTGACAGGTATGCCCGCATAGGCCGGCGCTGCAACTGCTGACGTAACCCCAGGAACCACCTCAAAGGGAATACCGGCAGCGACGAGGTCTTCGGCCTCTTCTCCTCCTCTCCCAAAGACGTACGGATCGCCACCCTTGAGCCGCACCACGCTCTTGCCTTCTCGTGCCTTGGACACGATGAGATCGTTGATATCGGTTTGTTCCAGAGTATGGTCCGATCCCTTTTTCCCGACATATATCAGCTCAGCATCCTGCCTGACTTCCTGCGAGAACCACTCACCTGCGAGGTAGTCGTATACGATCACGTCCGCCCGCCTGATCAACTCCAGTCCTCGCACCGTGATGAGGCCCGGGGCGCCCGGCCCTGCCCCTACGAGGTACACAGTTCCAACGATTCCGGCAGACGCATGTTCATTTGGCATCGCATGGGACATTGTCAACTCCGCAATTCACTTACCATTCAGCAGCTACCGACCTCACTCCTCGCATGCCACTCAGTTCCGAGGACGCTCTTGAGGATACTGTCGCCCCCCTTATCCAGGAGACGTTCTGCAATCTGGGCTCCGATAGAGACGTCCTGCACAGGACCTTCCCACGAGTCTCTCAAAACGGGATCTCCTTCTGGGTGAGCCACTGCAGCAACGAGCAAC
>CAYZET010000007.1:0-29995 GCA_964477215.1 uncultured Syntrophaceae bacterium
CCCCGGCAGCGCGGGGGGATCTGATGCTCGATTCGGATCGACTCAAGGTAATCACCCTCGAGAACTGGCTTTCCGACTCCAGATTTGTCGCTTCGTCCGATATTGTGTTCATTCTCGCAGAGACGCTCAATGGAGTCCACGAGCGCATCGTAGACTTGCCCTACTGCGCGGCCATTCAGATAGATAGACCTAATCAGGACCAGCGCAAGCGATATATCGAGCACATTCTCGTCGAAGAGGGCGCTCAGACGAGCATGTCTGCGGACCACATTGCGTACAGCAGCGCCGGTCTTACACTCCTTTCCCTGAGACAGATCTTTCGCCAGGCGGCGTACAAGGGAACCTCGATAACCCCGGATCTCATCTTCGAAAAGACCAAAGAAATTATCGAGAAGGAGCTTGAAGGGCACATTGAATTCCCCAAGCTCAAGTACGGCTTCGAGAAGATCATCGGGGCCTCCCGGCTGCTCAAGAAGCTGAGAGAGCTCAACGAGTGCCTCCGGGGAGAAGATCCGGAGCTCATGCCAGTGGGCATACTGGTCCCGGGGGCGAACGGGGTCGGAAAGACATTCATCTACAAAGCGTTCGCCAAAGAATGTGGATGGGTTGCGGTTGTACTGAAAAACATTCGGGGACCGTACGTCGGGCAGACAGAAAAGAATTGGGAGAGGATACGGTCTGTTCTGGAAGCCATGGGCAATGTGATGGTGATCTATGACGAAGCAGATACGGAGATTGGAGGCCGGAGCGCCCAAACTCACGATGTGGACAGACGGCTGTTTGGTAACATCCTCAAGATGATGTCCGAGCCGACGAACCGGGGTAAAATCGTCTGGATAATCATTACCGCCCGGCCCGATCGACTCGAACCGGACATAAAGAGATCCGGAAGGGCCGGAGAGCATCTTCCGGTCTTCGACAATGAAGGGCACGAGAAGGAGGAGTTCCTCAAGTACGTACTCTCCCAGGCTGGTGTTGACGTGAGCCAGTTTCCAAAGGAGCTTTATGAAGAATTCTTGAGATGTACTGCTGACTATTTCCCTGCGGATTTCGACCAGGTTCTCACTGAGCTGCGAAGACGACGCCACCTTGAGGGCGACTTGACTCCAGAGATGGTGCTCGAGGAAGTCGCTGACTTCATTCCCGCAGACGTTGCAAGGCAGCGAGAGTATCAGGAGCTCCTCGCTGTCCTAGAATGCACTTCCCGAGAGATACTTCCCGACCGTTACGCTGATGTGCCCCGAGAGGTTATTCAGCAACGAGTCCACCAGATCCGTTCTACTATGGTGTCGGGGTTCTGACCATGCTTGTGCTCGGCATCGAGACATCGTGTGACGAGACTGCTGCGGCAGTGGTCCGAGACGGAACCGAGGCCTTGTCGGATGTGGTGGTTTCGCAGATCGACGTGCACAGGGAGTTCGGCGGAGTAGTCCCGGAACTGGCTTCGAGAAAGCACGTGGAGGCCATCTCGCCAGTTATCGACAAGGCATTGCAAGGCGCCGGCATCACCGCCAATGAGTTGGAAGGAATCGGGGTCACGCGAGGACCGGGACTTATCGGGTCTCTGCTCGTAGGAATCAGTGCTGCCAAGGGAATGGCCCTGGCCCTCAACGTCCCTATCTGCGGTGTTAACCACATCCACGGTCATTTGTTTGCCGCCTTTCTTGAGAGGCACGATCTCGAATTTCCTTTCGTGGGTCTCGTCGTCTCTGGTGGACATACCAGTCTTTATCATGTGGCAGGCCCCATCGAAATCGAGCTTATGGGAAAGACTCGAGATGACGCTGCTGGAGAGGCATTTGATAAAGTGGCAAAGCTCCTGGGACTCGGTTATCCCGGAGGGGTGGCGATCGAGCGAATGGCCCAGGGAGTCGATCCACGAGAACTGCGATTTCCGCGGGCGCTCCTGGAAGGAGATCAGCTAGATTTTTCCTTCTCCGGTCTCAAGACCGCGGTGCTGCGATGTGCAGAAGACATGTTTGGAGCGTCCCGCCGTTCCGAGAGCCCAGGGAGTTTTCATCCCCTCGTACCAGTGGAATCTGACGAGCGTGTGCGGGAGCATGTTCGTCAAATTTCGGCCGCGTTTCAGGATGCAGTCGTTGACGTCCTGACAATCAAGGCATTTCGCGCGGCTGAAAACCGCAGGGTAGAAAGGCTAATCGTATGCGGAGGCGTGGCTGCGAATACAGCCCTTCGTCAGAAGGTAATGGATGATGGGAAGAAGAGGGGGATTGAGGCCATTTTCCCATCTCCTCGATTGTGCACCGATAACGCTGCAATGATTGCCGCCAGAGCGGATGTCCTTTTGAGAAACGGAAAGGCGGACACTCTCACCTTCGGGGCGAAGAGTCGATGGTAGGGTCCTCCCCCACAAATTTCTGCTCCTATCCCGTTGAGGCCGACGAGGGCAAGCGGCCGCCTTCAGGAGAATGTACGATGCTCGAAGCAAAGAAACGTATGCTCTTCAGTGCCGACGAAATTTCGGCGAGAGTAAAAGAGCTAGGAAAGCAGATTTCCCAGGACTATCCTGAAGGCAACGTCCTGCTTGTCGGCTTGCTCAAAGGAGCCTTCGTGTTCCTAGCCGACCTGGCTCGCTCTCTTGAGAAGCCCTGCCAAATTGATTTCGCGCGCGTATCTTCCTATGGCAGCTCGACGGAATCCAGCGGCCAACTTGTTGTCACCATGGACATCAAAATTCCGGTGAAAGGCCGAGATGTTATCATCGTGGACGACATCGTTGACACAGGCCTAACCCTCCACCACTACTGCGAGTCCATACAAAGCCAGGGACCTCGCTCCGTGAAAACCGTTGCCATGATCGACAAGAGGGGACGGCGAGAGAGACACGTCAATCTGGACTACTGCGGCTTCACCATTGAAAATGGCTTTGTGGTCGGGTACGGACTGGATTGCGATGAATGCTTCCGAAATCTCGAAGCCATCTACGTGTTGGAGTAAGCGATGGGCGCCGGCAGTGAGTCCGCGACTTCGCAGATACGGTTGCGTATTCTGCCACTTTAGAAAAAAGGGAGTGAGTCGCTATTTCAGTGTGCTAATGAGGAACCTCCTCAAGTTCACCAATCCGAAGAAAATCCCCGCAAGCCAGCCTCCTATGCACCCCACCAGGAACAGCTCCGGCTGAGGCACCGGACTCACCCGGATCTTATAGTGGAGAAACGCGTACACCCCAACAAAAGAGGCAACTGCTGCCAAGGCGAAGACCCGCACGAAGTATCTTCGTGCCACCGTCAGCACCACGCCACAGAGGTAGAAGACGAGCATGAGGATGCCTACCGCGAGAGCGAATCCCATGAATCCGGACTTGAGAACTATCGAGAAGTCCATCTTGAGCTCCTAGCCCTGCCGGGGAGAACGATGACACAAGATCGGTAGAGCTAGCTTCACTAAGTACAGGATTTCATAAGTACGGTTGCGTATTTGGAAAACTGCTTCCTTTAGGAAGGGCAGGCTCAGAGCGTGTTTCAATGGAGGGCGGGTTTGAAACCTGCTCCTACTGTAGGGTGGAGCGTTGATCGTTGCGGTAGAAGTACCGGAGCAGCAGATGTAGGGACGGGTTTCAATCGCGCTTTTCCCTGAACAGGGCTGAAGCCAACACGCGACCATGTTTATGAAACGGTGTGCTAAGCTACTGGTTTTGGGTCCCATAAGCCGATCCCAGGTATTTCACTCCGTACACGATGGCACCTTCGGCCTTGTCTTTGTACAGCAAGAGTACTCGATCTCCCTCAAGGGGCAGTTTGGGCGGGATGAACTGTGCCTTCCAGCGGAGAATGAACTTTCGTGATTCGGAGCCGTCATCTGGCTTGAGCCACAGGTACCCCTCTCCCACGTCTACGATCACACCCTGAATTTTCTGGATGGGGGCAGCCTCACAGGTGCCGGCGGATCCCAGTCCCAGCAAAAACAGAGCGAGCAAGGCGATGCGAATGGGAGTACGGATAAACTCACGAGGAAATCTTTGCACAAGAACCCACTTGAAAGCCGAAGGCTGCCTTCCCGATCGCTCGGGAGGACAGCCACGCGGATATCAGCGTTGTCAGCTTATGCCAAATGTGTCGAGCATGGAGAGCGCTGCCTTGCGCCCGGCTCCCATGGCCAGGATGACTGTTGCAGCGCCGGTTACGATATCTCCACCTGCCCAGACCCGATCCTTCGCAGTTTTTCCAGTCTCGAGATCGGCAACGATATTGCCCCACTTGTTGGTTTCCAAGTTCTTCGTGGTTGTTGGGACGAGGGGGTTGGCCGCGTTGCCAATGGCCACGATCGCGGTATCACACTCTATCTCGAACGTCTGGCCGGGAACGGGCACGGGCCGCCTTCTTCCCGACTGGTCAGGCTCTCCGAGGGTCATTTGCTGGCACTTGATGCCGACGGCCCATCCGGTTTCATTGCCAACAATTTCCAGGGGAGCGGACAGGAGCTTGAACTTGATCCCTTCCTCGACCGCGTGATGGACCTCTTCTGCCCTAGCCGGGAGCTCCTCCATGGTCCGCCGGTACACAATGGTGACCTCTTCTGCTCCAAGGCGAAGAGCTGTTCTCGCGGCATCCATCGCCACGTTGCCTCCTCCGAACACCACTACTCGTCGTCCCTTTGCGACAGGCGTGTCGGATTCGGGGAATTTGTAGGCCTTCATGAGGTTTGCCCTGGTAAGAAACTCATTGGCCGAATAGACACCGTTGAGATTTTCCCCGGGAATTCTCAGGAAGAGAGGCGCTCCGGCACCGGTACCGATGAACACGGCATCGAACTTCCTCCTTTCCAGAAGATCGTCGACAGTTTCGATTCGTCCCACAACCCAGTTGGTACGGAACACCACGCCCATTTTGCGCAACTCGTCCACTTCGTCCCGAACGATTGCCTTGGGCAAGCGGAATTCAGGAATTCCGTATACGAGCACCCCTCCAAGCTCGTGCAAAGCTTCGAGGACCTCGACCGCTACTCCCTTTTTTATGAGGGCGCCCGCCAGGGTCAGGCCTGCCGGTCCTGATCCCACAACAGCAACCTTGAGCCCAGTGGGTTTGGGGAGCTCCGGCATTTTGCCTTCGCCGTGCACAGCGGCCCAGTCAGCAACAAACCGTTCAAGACGACCGATGGCGCAGGGCTCGCCTTTCCCTCCCTTGTTGAGGACACACTTGGCCTCGCACTGGCTTTCCTGAGGGCAAACCCGACCAGCGATCCTCGGAAGGCTGTTTTTTTCCTTCACTTTCCAGGCTGCGCCGATGAGATCTCCCTGCTTGATCATCTCGATAAAATCCGGAATGTCAACCTCAACCGGGCATCCGGCCATGCAATAGGGTTTTTTGCACCTAAGACAGCGGCTGGCTTCCAGGAGGGCCAAATCATTATCATATCCCAACGCGACTTCATAGAAGTTATGAGCTCGTTCAATGGGGTCCTGTTCCGGCATCTTCTGTCTGGGAATCTTGGGTTTCTTGGGCTTTGCCGGTTGTTGGACATCTTTTTCCTGATCACTCATCACATGCCCTCCGGAATATTACATTGACACCCTCTCGGTGATTCTCGGAACTTGTTGAGCGCTATGAGCTCGGGCCCTTTGTACATGGCCAGTCTCTTGGTCAGCAGATCAAAATCCACGTCGAATCCGTTGAACTCCGGCCCGTCTACGCACCCAAACATGGTCTTCCCGCCGACTTCCACACGGCATGCGCCACACATACCGGTACCGTCTACCATGATGGGATTAAGGCTGACAACGGTGGGCAGGTTGGCCTTCTTGGTAACGTTCACCACAGCTTTCATCATGGGAACAGGCCCGATAGCGACACAAAGGTCTATCTTTCTGCCCTCGTCTATAAGTTTCTGGAGTACCTGGGTGACGAATCCGTGAATTCCGTACGAGCCGTCGTCCGTGGCAATGAGGAGCTCGTCGCTCACGTTTTTCATCTCTTCAGTCATGATCAGCAACCCTTCTGTGCGGGCGCCGATAATGGTGATCACATGGTTGCCGGCATCGTGCATTCCCTTGGTGATGGGGAAAAGAGGAGCCACGCCGATGCCCCCTCCAACGGACACGACCGTACCGAACTTCTCGATATGGGTCGGCTTTCCGAGGGGACCACACATGTCTTGCAGCTTCTCTCCCGGGCACATTGTCCCCATGAAATAGGTGGTGACCCCCACCTCTTGCCACACGAGCGTAATGGTCCCTTTCTCGACATCTTTGTCTGCCACGGTGAGCGGAATTCGTTCCCCATCCTCGTGAGTTCGCAAGATGATGAATTGCCCGGGGTGGTGGGCCCTCGCGATATCAGGGGCGAATATGACTGCCCGGTTAACGCCGGGACCGATCCGCTCTTTCTCCAATATTTCAAACATGTACTAAACCTCCTCGGCTTCCTACGAGCTGACGGATTTCTGAAGATACTGTCGCTTGGAGTGCGGGATTGTCCAAGAAAAACGCAAAACGTAACAATACCACAGCTTACCCTTCATGATCAACTTCTTTCCAGGGGGAAGCCCGGACGAGAGACCACCAATCCCAGGGGAACCTTGGGGGAAGAGATCCCGTTCCTCGGTACATCGAGAGAGCTTCGCGTGCCTATTTGTGGGGGATCGCTCTTACTCTATCGAATTCTCTCCAGAATCCTCAAGAACTGGGGATGGTCACGTATGGACTCAAATACCGGATCCGCGGTTAGGCTGTCCTGTCGAGAATACCCTTTGTCCACCGCCTTGTTCAATGCTTCCAAGGCCTCTTTTTCCTTTCCACTCAAGGCGTACATCCCTGCCAGGTTATAGAAATACTTAGGATTCCCTGGCTCAGCCACCACGGCGCGCAGCATCCACGGGATTCCGTCACCGGGTCTGCCAGACATGGCCAAGGCCAAGGCGTACGGAGCGAACAGGCTCTCAGAGCCAGGAGCATTTTTCAGGCTCTCCTGGAGAATCTCCAATGCCCTGCGCACATCACCTTGCTCAAGAAGAAGGGTAGCAAGATCGGCGCTCACGTCCTCGTTCCCGGGATTATCCGCAAAGAGCTTCTCGTAAAGCTCCAGAGCTTCCTTCTTCCTTCCGGCCTTATAGTACGCCGTTGCCAGAGAAAACTCCATTCTGGGATCGTTGCCCGAGAGGTCAACGGCTTTCCTATACTCGGCTATCGCTTCAAGGTATTGCTTCTCTTCCAGAAGGAACCCACCCATCATCTTGTGGATTTCCGGATTTCCCGCGAGAATTCCGGACGCGCGGCGGAGCGCTTCCCGTGATTCCTGTTTTTTTCCCGCCCACCTTAGCACTTTGGCCAGATTGAGGTCTTTGGTCGCGAAGAACCCTCGGTCCAGGGACTTCATCCCTTGTTCGTACAGGGCGTGCCGTTCCCTATCGGTAAGGTCTCTCTCCGGAGCAAAGAAGCCCTTCTCGCGCATCCCCGTCACAATCATCTCCGCCAGTAGTTGGTGGCGCTCGATCGTGGGATGGACATGATCCAAGAAGCTCTCGTTTCCCGGTGCTCCTGTCTTCGCTCCGGATGTGACAGCGATCTCTTCGAGACGGGCTCTGAACTGGACAAGGGGCACGCCCTCGCGAGAAGTAATCTGTTCTATTTTCTTCTCCAGGGCCGTGGTGCAACGCAACGGGCAGACATCCAAATCTCGCGCTCGCAAAAATGCATCTTTGGCATCTTCATTCCTGCCCGTTGCCAACAGTGCCTGACCTTTCCAGAAATGCGTCTCAGCGAACAGCGGGTCTAACTCTTCCAACCCCCCCAAGATATCGAGCGCCTTGTCGCCACGTCCATCCTTTATCAGACGCTGGGCTCTCTGGAGAGCTGCGTTGTAGTCCGTCTTAGCTTGTGAAGTAAGGCTCTTGTCGTGCTCAGACTTGAAGGGAGAAAAGTCCCTCACATTCGAAGCGGGAGCGACGAACAGGATCGGCACCCCTGCATTTCGGCATAGATCTATCATTGCCTTGATATTGTGAGAGAAATGGCCAGAAACAGCAGTCGAAAGCTCCTCATCCCGGTGGTACAGGTCAAGGCCCGCACTCCGATCAAGGATCGCTGTGACCTCGTCCTTCAAAACAGTCTTGGCAGTGCTGCCGGACGTGCCACCACCTCGGGACGATAACGACTCTGTGTTGCCCCCGTTCCCTTCCAGAGTCGGCACGATAAATGCCAGGATTCTCTTCAGCACCTGGTAAAGACGCAGGTCTTCCACGAAGGACCGGACGCGTATCAATGTCCCACCCTGTTGAAACAAGCTCGCATAGGTCCTGCGCTCGAGAAATTCGTTGTGACCGGTGTACACGACGATGAGATCGGGGGAGTACGAGAGGGCCTCCTTGATGAGCGGGACGATCCTGTATGACGCATAGCTTATTCCGCCAGCATTTATCACCTCGTACTTGCGAGACGGGTCACCCGCAGAAAGCAGGTCCTGCATCCAGCGAGAAAAAGACGTTCTGCCGTCAAACGGCCTGCCATAGGTGGTAGAACCTCCAAACGAGAATACGCGCACAGTGTTCTGGGGCTTGATTGCGGCAAAGCTCACCGCATTGAAGTACTGAAGCCTGGCGGGGCTGGTAGAAGCGATCCCGTCCCGTACCACGAAGAGGGGCTTTACCGCTGAGAAGCCCACGAACGGGTCATGAGTCGGATCCTTCCTGCCGACACCTCCGACGCGGAGACCCGCCTCGAGGATGACAAAAAAACAGACGCACACGACCAGACCGAGCGCCATGTCTTTGACCACTGACCGTGATCGTGGCCCTATTCGTGGCAACGAATCGGAGTGTTTGGCCGCACGTGGGGCGGTTTGTTTTCTGTCCGGCTGCTTCCTGCGTTTTGACGAACGGCTCATAGGGTCACCTTGCCCGGTTCCGTTATCACCTCCCGTCGCTGAGCTGTGCCTCGATCACGGGTTCCTGTTGCAACTCGAACGGTCACAGGGTATGGTAGGGACATTGATTTGCCGCGCTGAGTCGGACGCGTCTGGCATTCATTGAAACGGGGAGAATATCGATGCAACGACAGGCCATAGTAATGACTGCCGTCGCTGTTTGCGTGCTGGTCCTTGCCGGAACCGGCTCGATCGCGGATCCGATCAAGTGGTCGGCCCCTTTGAGCGATTACCCCACGCCGTGGGCCCCTACCCCGGAGCCGCCGAACTACTACAATCCCTATGGTTATCGGTATCCATACGGGGGGTACGGATACGGCGCAACGGACTACTACGGGTATGGTGGCTATGGGTACATGGGAGGATATCCCGCCTATCAGGGCTACCAGCGAAGAGGCTTTTCGGGCAACCCCTATATGTACTATTATGGCCAATAACTTTTACCTCTGAGGTCTCACCAATCTTCTCAAGATCGGACCGTGCGGGCTGGCTCATTCCCGGGAGAGCGTTCCCCCGCAGGAGCGATTCCTCGGAAGGGGTTGCCACCCCGCGAATCGGCTCTTTACCTCTTGCACCACACCCGCCACATCGATCAATTCCACTGCCTTCGTCTGCCTGTCTCTCAGTTCGACCTTTCCCTGAGAGAGGGTCTTTTTTCCCACAGTCACCCGGAACGGTATTCCCATGAGATCGGCATCCTTGAATTTCACCCCCGGTCGCTCATCCCTATCATCCAACAGAGCGTCAATTCCGTTTTCCCACAATTCTCGGTGAATCCGCTCGGCTGTATCTTCGATCTCTTGGGCTTTGGCTGCCACCGGCGTGACGATGACGGTAAACGGGGCTATGGCAGGCGGAAAGATGATGCCGTCCTGATCATGGTTCTGCTCAATCGCAGCGGCTACCGTACGGCTCACACCGATACCGTAACAGCCCATGATCATGGGACGATCCTCACCCTGAGCATCGAGGAACGTCGCATTCATGGCCCGTGAGTACTTATCACCCAGCTTGAATACGTGGCCCACCTCGATGCCCTTTGTGAAGCTGAGCCTTCCCTGACAACGGGGACACAGGTCCCCCTCCTGAGCCGAACGAAGATCTCCGTACAAGTCCACGTGAAAATCAGTTTGAGGATTCACGTCCACAACGTGAACATCTTGCTCGTTTGCCCCTACCACCGCTGAAGTCATGCCCAAGATGGCATTGTCCGCAAGGACCTGGACATTCTTCAGGTCGATGGGTCCGGAAAATCCCATCGGTCCCCCGGTTACTTCCTCAATAGTTCTCTGGTCCGCCAGTTCTATCTCCGCCACATTGAGCATGTTCTTAATCTTTATTTCGTTGAGATCGTGGTCTCCTCGGATCAACACTGCCACGGGTCCCCTCTCTGTTCGGAGAATCAATGTCTTGATGAGGTCGCGCGCCTTCACTCCGAGGAAGTCCGAAACTTGCTCAATGGTGCTCATTCCTGGGGTCGGGACCCGTTTCTTGGAGCCCGGGCCAGCCGGTGGTGCCACCGCGGGCGGGCGTATTTCCGCTTTCTCGAGATTGGCAGCGTAATCGCATCTGTCGCACGATACGACAGTGTCTTCCCCCGTATCGGCAAGGACCATAAACTCGTGCGAGAAGCTTCCCCCAATGGGCCCGGAATCCGCTTCTACAGCACGGAACCTCAATCCGCACCGAGAGAAGATTCTTGAATATGCATCCCACATCGCCCGATAGGATTTCTCGGCCCCTTCTTCGGTCGCGTCGAACGAGTATCCATCCTTCAAGATGAACTCACGGCCGCGCATCAGACCGAACCGCGGCCGGATCTCGTCCCGGAACTTCGTCTGAATCTGGTACAAATTGAGAGGGAGCTCCTTATAGGATCGCACGTCCCGACGGACGAGATCCGTAACAACCTCCTCATGAGTGGGGCCGAAGCAGCACTCTCGGTTGTGCCTATCCTTGAATCGGAGGAGCTCCGGACCGTATACGTTCCATCTGCCTGACTCCTTCCACAGCTCGGCAGGCTGCACAGCAGGAAGGAACACTTCCTGTGCGCCAGCAACGTCCATCTCCTCGCGGACAATCTGCTCGACCTTGCGCAGCGATCTATATCCTAACGGCAGGTACGAGTAGATTCCTGAAGTCAGCTTCCGGATCATGCCGGCCCTCAGCATCAGTTTGTGGCTTATCACCTCAGCGTCGGACGGGTCTTCCTTCAGGGTCGGAATCAACAACTTGGACATTCTCATGTGTGCCGGCTCCTCACCGATCTTACAGAATCCCGATTATATACCTTCCGGACACGCGCGTCGTCAACCCCAGGAGGCGATCGTGCGGATCATTCGTCGAAACGCGAAGGGCCTATCTGGAAGGCCTTCAACCGCGATCCTTCCTTGACACGTACGTGTCCGCCGGGTTCACCAGCATGCTTTTCCGTCGGCTCAATCCACCATCCCGTTACGACGCAGACGATTGCACAAACATCAATGACCTCGCAGCCAATTGAGGCAGGACGGCGCGTTATCCAGCCGCCCCCTCACAGGCTCCAGCGTGCGCCGGAATCCAGTATAATTGCGAGCTTCGCTGGCCTCGTTGATGGCGGCCACGAGTTGCCCTGCCCCCGTCTTCGTAGCGCCGGCATCTCGCCGGTAATCGGGGGACAGCTCAATGCGGTTGCGTATTCGCTTTAGCCCTGCGCAGAGAAGGGCAGGCTGCTGAAATTATCTCGAAGACACAGGATCTTTCACCCGTATGATCACTACGGCTCGCCTGTCTCCCTCGGGCACGACGGAATCGTTGACGGTAAACGTTGCCCGTCCTTCAACGTAGTCACGGATGGAGTATGCCCGGTTACTGATCCTGCCGCCCGGGCAGCTCTGCATACACACGATGCAACCGGACCTCCATATGGGGACAAGGGCCATGTGGCCACCGAACCGGAGGTCAACCCCTTTCCCACCCGGGTCCAACACGAGGCTCGACAGAGGAATTGGCGCATCCAACCCCTGCCACCAGACCAAGACATCCACAGGAGTGCCCTCCACGATGGACTCTGGCGCTCTGCTTGCCGGATTCTTACGCTCTTCCCAAACGGCATGCGAAAGATTGTCTCCGGGTACAGCGCCGAGCCCTACCAAAGCGTCGTATACCGCCGAATCGCTGGCAAAGGTTGCCAGCAGCGCCTCACCACCCTTCTTGCCCCCTCTCCACGTCACGGCATGGTGGCCGGGAAGCTGCGTAAACCAGCCTTTCCCGAAGGCCTTCGGCTGAAGAACCGCCAGCAGACGGACCTCTCTCGCCGAGTTGTCGACAACTATGGCAGACTCTTCACTCAGGCCACTCAGGTAATCCATGCCAGCCATGGTAAGCTGAGGGGAGAACAAGAGTGCCAGACAGAACAATGTGACGCCAATTGACAGAGTCATGGAATGCTTGCTCTCTTTTCACGATGAGTCATCTGCTATCCGACCGGTTGCAGACATTCACCTGGTTCAATCGACGGGGCTCCGAGCTCCGAGGCCAATCCTTGTTATGAATATGGTACCGACAATAGTCCGTGCCAAGCCGGGCAGCGGATGAAGATGGAGGAGAAGTCCCCTTTTCAACTTTGCCTGTACAGCCACCGGTTGCCCGTGTCGGGGAATTCGTGCATAATATATTAAAGAGCCCGAGCGGTGTGAATTCCGCAACTTCCAGGAATTGTCGATTGCCTACCGTCGATGCCCAAGAGATCCGTAGACGAGCGCGTGAAGCCCGGAGATTGTCCGCCCCGTGCCGATTATGCCCCCGAGAATGTCGCGTTATGCGGAGCTCAGGAGAGACTGGATACTGTGGAGCGAATTCGGACCCCGCCGTGGCAGCGATCTTGGCCCACCTGGGAGAAGAGCCGCCGCTTTGCACAGGAAAAGGGGCAGGCACCATCTTCTTCTCCCGATGCAATCTTCGCTGCGTTTACTGTCAGAATCACCAGATCAGCCAGGGTCCGATAGGTCGAAGCATCTCCCCCGAGACGTTGGCTGACAGCATCTTAGATCTTCAGCAAGAGGGATGCTCTACCATCGAGCCTGTCTCTCCTTCCCATCATCTGCCAGGCTTTCTGGAAGCCCTGGCAATTGCTGTGGAAAAGGGACTGCAGCTCCCGGTGGTGTATAACTCCAATGGGTACGAATCTATCGATACACTCGCCCTGCTCGAGGGAGTCGTGGATGTGTACCTGCCCGACATGAAGTATGCCGACGACCGCATGGGTCGCGCGTACTCCGACGTTGACGAGTACGTGAGCGTGTCGTCGTCCGCCATCCTTGCAATGCACGCGCAAGTGGGGAACCTCGTGGTGGACACTGAGGGTCGAGGGGTTCGTGGCCTCATCCTTAGACATCTTGTGCTCCCCGAAAACCTTGCGGGCACCGAGCAGGTTCTCCGGTGGGTAGCCGAGAATCTGCCGAAAACAGTGACATTATCTCTCATGGCCCAGTACGCCCCGCTGCACAGGGCTCATGAGTTCCCCTCCCTGCACAGGAGAATTACCAGCGATGAGTATGATCGTGCAGTAGACTTGGCCTGGGAGATGGGCTTCGAAAACGCTTTCGTCCAAGACCTGGAGTCACCCGATCTGGGCCTGCCAGACTTTTCTCGTGAAGACCCGTTCGTCTGGGAACGGGATTGCGATGGTTAGCAGCCCCTGTGCGGTACAGGAAATGGCAATCACTTGGTCGAGGCTCCAACGCAGCCAATGCAATGGTCTTAACGGGAAACTTTAGTCAGTTGACATCGACAGCGGCCCAAGCTAACCTTCGTGGCACCCCGGCGCGCCAGCCGTGGGGTCCGCGCATTGTTCCGTGACCGAACACCAGCGGTCCTGATCCATTGAGGAGGCCCCCATGGAGACTCGCACCTTTGAGCTCGAGTTCGCCAAGTTTATCGAACGCTTCCATGAGGAGATCAAAGAAGCCTTCATCCAGGACACGTACGAGAAGCGAGAAATCCTTTCTCACTACCACCTTGGCTTAAAGATCCTCGAGGACCTCGCCAACAGCGTTGTCCCGGAGTTCACTAAGAACATAGACCGAAAGACGGACGTCGAGGAAATAGCGGACAAATATGTGCGATTCGGCATTCACTGTCGCGATCTCAACCTGAGTTATTCAGAGATAGTACGTGCTTTCATCTTACTCAAACGGCACATCTGGCTCTTCTTTCAGGAAAGTAATTTCGCAGGTCAACCTTTTGACGTGAGATCCATCGTCGCTCTTAACAACAGGACCGCCCTGTTTTTCGACCGGGCCATCTACTACTTCTTGGTGGGCTTCGAACAGGCCAGCGCGGACGAGCAAACAGAGCTCGAACAACTCTACAAGGCTTTTCTCGACAAGGTCCGCCGGGACCTTTCTCAAGCAACCAGAGACTGATCGTCCCGTCCCGGCTTCGGGGATAGAGTTCAAACAGAAGCCGGTTGGCCGCGCCCACTATTTGGACACCCCAACCGGCTTTTCAACCATCCTTACCGACAGACCAGGAGCTGTTTGCGCTACTGCACAACCCTTACGGTGTATCCGAACTTGTCCCCATTTTCCTGCCTATAGTCAACCTGCACCCTTTCGCCTACCGCTGGCCTGCGAAACGGTATGAACTTGGTCTTCAATCCCACCTTCACATTGACGAGCTCCGCGGCCTGTCCCTCTTCCATGACTCTGAGGGAAAGGCTTTGAGGCGAGGACGCAACCACCTCTCCCACAATCGTCTTTTCGCCAGGATACGGCTTCTTCTCCTCCGTCACGGCAGGCTTCTCTTTTTCAGGTTCAGGCTCCGGTTCCGGCGGCTTAGTGACTTTCACCTCTTTCTTGGGCTTCCTTTCAGGCTTCGTCACTTTGGGCGCCGGTTCTCTCGGGCTCCACCGGCTTGTCACGTGCGCAGGAGGAGTGGTGGCGCAGATCGGCCGTGGAGGAACGCACGATTCCGCGGCTGCACGGTCGTCTCCCACCTCGCGGCACACCGCGGAGCTCGGCGGCGCAGGCGGGTAGCATTGCACTGACGGAGGTAGCGGTGAGAGACTGACCACCTTGGTAGCCTTCATGTAGCCGTCTTCCAGGAGGAAATCCACCGCCACCCGCTCTCCCAGGCATGGCCTCCGGTTGGGGATGTACTTCGTCCTCCACCCGACGTTCACTTCTGCACATTGCGTTCCCGACTTCACGGTCATCGTACGCCAACCATGGTCGACGACGACCCCCTTGAAGGTGCAGACCCGGTATGCGTCTGCGGGAACTGCAATCAAACTCGACAATATGAGCGTTGCACACACGGCTGCAACCCTGGCTGAAACGTGATACCTCCCGAACATGGGGACCTCCTGCGAGGGGGTGGTAATTTCTGATCTGAGGGGCGACGTCACGGGATCTCCGCAATTCCAGTAGCTCAAAGTGCCCTGAACATAGTAGCTTATATTTAAAATGTCAAGTTAATTCTAAGAAAATATCCCTGGTTCCCTGCCTTTAAGCTTTTTTTCTTGCAGAACATACCAGCACAGCACCGAGACTTGTCTTCTCCATACCGCTATGCTATCAGCTTTTGATGGAGAAGCTCCATGGGAATCTTCAGGGATACTGCAAACCAGGAAATCGACATTGTCAAGGAAATGGCTGAAAGCCTCGGAAGCACGGGGCTCAAGCTCGACGACATTCTCGAGAGGGCGCGGGAGGCCCGTCACAAGGCCGAGCTCCTCATAGATCAGTTCAAGCATGGCGCAGCGCGGACTGACATGCCATCCTTGACTCTGGTGAACGCGTCGATTATGGAATACAACGCCTGGGTTGACAAGGCAGAGGATGCTCTCAGATGGCTCCTCATTCAGCGTGAAGCGTGCGGCTTTAGAACTCATCGAAATGTGGACCTCTATTACCCGATTCCCTCAAAGATCAGGCTCTTGTCCTCGTGAATTCTCGCGGCTCGCCGCGAGTCGCGCGAGCTCGCCACCTGCTTGTGTGACGGGGAGGGGAGCGACACAAGGTGGTCTGCATGTACCTGATTCGAGGGACTTCGTGACATGAGTGTCTTGAGAAGAAGGCTGGCGCTGGTCGTCATGATCATCGTCGTTGTTGTCGGGCACGGTTGGGATCATCCTGAGAGTTCGGCCACGGGCGCTAGCAAGCGGAAGCCCGTATGGGTCGTGTTTTTCTTTTCAAAGGGGTGTCCGAACTGTGAGCCTGTCCGTGGGTTTGTCGATGCCCTCAAGAAATCGTATCCGGTCCGGCTCAAGTCCTTTGACATCGACAATCCCGAGCATTACGGGTTATACCAGCGTCTAGAGGAAATACACGCAAGGGGCGCTTTTGCGGTCCCCCTCGTTATGGTCGGTGATTCCATTCTGATCGGGGAGCGAGAAATATCAACAAAACTCGAGAAAATTGTGCGGAATTTGTCGCGCTCTGGGGGATCATCCCCACCCTACCTGGGTTCGGACTCCAGTCCCGGCCCTACGGAACCTCCCTCAGCCAACAGAGATGCTGAAGGGGCCCCGTGCGCGGATTGCGAACGAAAGGGTCGCCCTCCCACTATTCAGGAGGAATGGAAGAAGATCAAAGATTTGGTCAACAAGTATTTCTAAGATTCTTTCGCCTGGCACAAATGAGACGACGGACCATAACACGTACCGCAGGAGGTTATTCATGAAGCGGCTCTTATTCCTTATGCTCCTGATTGCAGCCATTGGAGCGCTGTCCTCATGTGCCTGACCGCTTAAGGCGAGGATCCCGTCCGGTCCGGATGGGGGGAAGGATCAGACGGCACAGCCGGCGTGTCCCCCGGGGTCTCTATTTTGCCCGGTGAAATGAGGCCGGCGACGAGGCTTGACAATATAACTATATATGTATATATTTAATCTTTAGACAGTCACCGAGGAGGGTGCCATGGTCACCATTGATGCCGAAAGCAAAAGCTTCTTCAAGGACAAGATTGGAGAAGACAAGGTTCTGAGAGTCTTCTTCGGCGGTTATGGCTGAGGCGGTCCCAATATGGGGCTGGCTCTGGACGAGCCGAGAGACGGAGACGAACGGTACGAAATCGACGATATTTCTCTCGCCATTGATCCGTTTGCTATGAAGGTTATCCAGCAGTACGGGGGAGTTAGCATACGGTCCACCATCTTTGGGCCCGCTGCCGAGCTCCAGGGGATGCAAGCCGGCGGCTGCGGCTCCTAGGAGGTCCCGATGCCCATTTACGAATTCGTCTGTGAAAAATGCGGCAAGGAATTTGAGCGCCTTGTCTTCGGTTCGGACACCGACAAGGTAAAATGCCCGGCATGTAGCTCTGAAGAGACCCGCAAGCTCTTTTCTGTCTTCGCGTCCACCGGAACGGATAAGGCTTTGGCATCGTCCTGCGGGTCGGGTCAAAGTGGTGGATTTTCCTGAGCATGACCGAAGGCCGCGGTCTGCGGCATTTTCCGGTCGTGCTCTGAGCGAGTGACAAAGCTTCTCGCTTAACGAGCTGAGGGTGGACGTATGCTACGCACAGCCCTCAGCTTGTTCATGGATCAGAAAGACGAGCGGTTTTCTGGTCTCCGATCAATCCCATTTCCTTACGTCTTGAATGACCTTATATTCATCGGGGATCGTCCCCTTTTCCACGATCTTCACCGTCCCCTTGAGCTTAATGGCCTCGCGGATGGTCTGTTCTACCGCAGGAACGAAGTCTTCGGCCGCTGCCTCGGTCAGCTCCACCTCAAGGGTCATGACATCCTGGTCGCCCACCCGATCCACTATCAGCCTTCCTTTCCGGATGACGGCATGGGCTTCCAAGACCTTTTGAACTTGGGAAGGATGCACGAACATTCCTTTCACCTTGGTGAGCTGATCCACACGCCCCAGAATACGCGTAAGGCGTGGGGAAACGCGGCCGCACGGGCAGGGGTCGGAAACTATACTGGATAGATCGCCTGTACCGAATCGCACGAGGGGATAAACCATGTTGTTGCACGTTACAACCACCTCCCCTGGTTCTCCTTCAGGCAGGACCTGGCCGGTAGCGGGGTCCACAATCTCTACGATGGCATCGTAATGAATGTGCATGCCGTTCGTTTGGGGGCATTCGTACGAGACGCACCCGACGTCTGCGGTACCGTATGCCTGCCGCCCTATGATAGAATACTCTTCCTTGAACCGGGTCCTGAGGGACTCGGGGAGCATCTCCGCCAAAAGGAACCCCACCTCGAGCGCTAAGTCGTCTCGAGGATTGAGCCCCATGGCTTCAGCCTTCTTGAGGATGGCCAGCAGGAAGGTCGGGGTTCCGATGTATCCGGTGACTTTCAATTGGCGCATGATGTCCACCTGGGTTTCGGTATTCCCAACTCCGGTGGGCACGATAGCCGCCCCCAGTTCCGAGACTCCTTCTTCAAACATGTGGCCGGCCGGGGTGAGATGGTATGCGAAGGTGTTGACCACCACATCACCGGGTCTGAACCCCACTGCATAGAGTGCGGTTTTCCAACGCCAGTAATCCGGCACCTTCCCCACGGGATCGTAAATTGGTCCGGGCGACTGGTGAATGCGGACGAGGTCCGCAACAGGTACGGTAAGGAATCCACCGAAGGGAGGATTTTCCTTCTGGGCCCGTGCGAGGTCGGTCTTCTTCGTCACCGGGATCTTCTGGAGATCCTCGATGGTCCGAATGTCTCCCGGGCCAAGACCTGCCGCGTCCATAGCAGCTCTAAGGGGCGTTCCCGCTCCATAAGCGTGGGAAGTCACGTTACGAAGGAATGCCTCCTGGTACGACCGTCTCTCCTGTGCAGAGAACTTTTCTTCCGGTTGAAGAATACCGGAATTTCTGTCCACATGGTGCATACGTCCCTCCACGACTGAGCAAGTCCGACCTGCCCCGAATCCAAAGCACAGTTGACCTAAAAAATGCTCGGTTCCTTAAATTCGCCAAAGACTTCTCTGAAGACCCCGGCCATCTCCCCCACGGTCGCGTAGGCCTTGCAACACTCGACGAGAGCGGGCATGACGTTCCTCTTGGAGCGGGCTGCGGCTTCCAGCTCCCTGAGGGTGCGAGCCACGTCAGCCCCGCTGCGCTCGCGTTTCACTTGTCGCAGGTTCTCTATTTGTCTCTCTTGGGTGGTTGGGTCGTACTCGTGAAGCTCCACGTCCGGTTCTTCCTGGTTCTCCACGTACTTGTTGATTCCGATCTTGACAAAATCCCCATCTTTCAATCCTCGCTCCCACTCATATGCCTGCTGGGCGACGAGTCTCTGCACGAACCCACTGGACACTGCGTCGATCATCCCACCCACTTTCTGGATCACCTGCCTTGCTTCGATGATTTTCTCTTCCATCTGCTTGGTGAGCGTCTCTATGAAATACGACCCCGCCAGGGGATCGACGGTATCGCGCAGCCCGATCTCATCCATGAGAAGCTCGCAGGTTCGCAACGACAGGAGAGCTGCCCTCGGGGTGGGAATGGTGAAGGCCTCGTCGAAGGAGCACAGCGCCGTTGTCTGTGCCCCCGCAAGCGCCGCGGCAAGGGCATAATAAGAGCTCCGAATGATGTTGTTCTCCGGCTGGGCCTTGGTAAGGCCGAATCCGCCTCCGCCAAAGAGGCCCCTGAGGTGCATCGACTTGGGATTCTGTGCGCCGAGCTCCTCCTTCAGCATGCGTGCCCACAGCTTGCGCGCGGCTCTGAACTTGGCCACTTGTTCCCAAAGGTTGCCGAATATGTTGAAATTAAACGTTATGCGACGAGCTATGTCGTCCACGGTCAATCCCCGAGACTTGGCCTCCTCGATGTACGTGGCAGCAATCTCCAGGGCAAAGCCGATTTCCTGTGCCGGATTTGCGCCGGACTCACGGATGTGGTAGCCGCACACTGAGACGGGGTTGCACCGTGGTAAAGTAGTGATTGAATATTCGATGGTGTCCCCGATGAGCCGAACTGCATCCTGGACCGGAAATATCCATGCGCCGCGGCCGATCATCTCTTTCAGAATATCGTTCTGGGGGGTGGCGCTGATGCGGGTAATGTCGACTCCTCTCTTCTCTGCCATGGCCTGGTACATGGCAAGTATGACGGAGGCCACCGCGTTGATGGTTAGCCCAGACCCGATCTTGTCCAACCGGATGTCCGCGAAGGCTATCTCAAAATCTCGGAGCGTGTCGACCGCCATTCCCACTCTGCCCACTTCCCCATCCGCGATGGAATTGTCCGAGTCGTATCCCATCTGGGTCGGAAGATCAAAGGCGACATTGAGGCCTGTTTGCCCGTGGGAGATGAGGAGCTTGAACCGCTCATTTGTTTCCGCAGGGGTTCCGAAACCGGAATACTGACGGGTGGTCCACGCCCGGGATCTGTATCCCTCGGGATGAATTCCGCGCGTAAACGGGTACGACCCTGCATCGCTCAGGTCCGTTTCATAGTCGAACCCGACTTCTGCAAGATCTCGAGGCGTGTACTGAGTCTTGACTGTGATCCCTGACTGGAGAATCACATCTTCGATACCGTCTTTTTCGTTCCTAATGTACTTCGCGACACCCATGATATTCTACCTGTGCTTCCATTTACTACTAGCGCGCACTGAAAATGATGGCAGTCACTCTATTGGTAGCAAAAGAGCCCCCTTGGCACGTCGAGAACACAAGGGCTCGCTGCCCGAAAGGAGCCTGCCGTGCCTTGAGTCATGCCAATCTGATTGTGGGGCGCCGAGCTCTTCACAACGCTGCCCATTACTCCTTTACCGTTGGATCAGAATCTAAAGACATTCGCAGAGCGCTGCGCTCATCCCGCCACACTCTGCCTGCTGTGCAGGCTCTCAGATGATCCCCTCGGATCTGAGGGCCGAGATCTCGTCAGCCGAGAGGCCAAGCTCGTTTCCGAGAATCGATTCATTGTGCTCGCCAAACCGCGGAGGAAAGGAAAGCCTGCGGTCTGCAGCCTCCACGAATGGCGTGTCACAGGGAGGAGGCGCAAGAGTCAGCGCGACCCCCGATCTTTCGTCCACCGCCTTCAGGAGCTTCCGTGACACTAGGGGATCGTTGGTGACTTCCTCGATGCTCTGTATCTTGGAGGCCGCCACTCCGATTGCATTCATTTTTTCAATGAGCTCCCTCGTGGTCATAGCACGGGTAGCATCCTCGATTGTCTTGTTGATCTGCTTCACATCAGCTATGCGTCCCGCGTTCTTTGCGTATTGTTCTTTGTTTAATGACGAGAACTCTGGCAATGACGAAAATGCCTTCCACTGCTTGTCGTTTCCCACAGCAATGTACACGAAGCCGTCGGATGTCGGGTACACCGAAACTGGTGCAAAAAACTCGTGCGTGTTTCCTCGTCGAGATATGGTCTTGCCGAACGACGCAGTCATCGTGATTGGCACCGTGAGCCACGATGTCGTGCTCTCGAACATTGACATGTTGATGGCCGATCCGTTACCCGTGACTGCACGGACAAAAAGGGCCTTCATGATTAAGCCGTAGCAGTGTTCACTCGTTCCCATGTCAGGCAAGGGAATACCCGTGACCTGAGGACTGCCGTCCGCCTCTCCAGTCAGCTCCATGAGTCCGCCCCGCGCTTGCAGAATAGGGTCATAAGCCGCTTCATTGCTCTCAGGACCAAAGCCAGTAATTCCAAGCCAGATCAAGTCTTCCTTAACGGTCCTGAGAGTCTCGTAGTCGATGCCAAGCTTCCTGTAATTCCGGGGAAGTTGATTGGTGGCGAAGATGTCGACTTTGAGATCTCGTATCAGACGTTTGAGTATTTCCTGTCCTTTGGGATCTCCGAGGTTGAGAGTGACGGCTTCCTTCCCGGCATTGATGGCCATGAAATAACTGTTCATGCGCTCTTCACCAGGGATGACGGGTTCACCCACAAGCCTGTTCGGGTCGCCGTACACAGGGTGTTCGAGCCTGATCACACGGCACCCGTCCATCGCGAGCCGATAAGTAAGATAGGGTAGCACGGTGGCCTGTTCCAGGGACAGCATGGTAATGTTCTTGAAGACGTCCATCTGCTCTCGTCTCCTTCCTCCGGACAATGGTGTTGACAGTGATTTTGCGAGCGCCTATGATGGGAGCTTGGAAAAGAATCCGGTCCTCTGCGACAGGTTAATCCGACAAGAACAGTTGTGTCAAGCTCATTGCTGGAAGCTGAATCGGTTTCAGCCAGCCGGTATCATGGCCCGGTTGGCTGGTATTAGAGTGGTACCCTGATTCGGAGGAGTCATCATGCGCCTGCCGCCTTTCGACTATTTCGCTCCCGAATCGCTGAGCCAGGCCCTCAAGATCAAGAGCGAACTGGGCGCCAGCGCGCCCATCTTGGCTGGTGGCACAGACCTGGTCGTGAATCTGAGAAACAGACTTCTTTCCCCCGCTGCGGTCATATCTATCAAGAACATCAAGGAATTGCAAGGGATTGTCCTCAAGTCCGACTCAATCGTGATCCGGGCGGGAACTACCTTAGCCGAACTGGCCGAGCACGCAGCAGTGTTGGAGCATTTCCCCATTCTGGTCGAGGCAGTCAAATCCATAGGTGCAATCAGCATACAGCATTACCGGGGGACCCTGGGAGGAAATCTCTGTCTCACTCCTCGCTGCATCTTGTACAATCAATCCCATTTCTGGAGGACAAGCAAAGGTAGTTGCCACAGGACGGGAGGGAAGGATTGCCTGGCTCTTCAAGGATCGGAATCGTGTCAGGCTCTATGTTCTAGTGATACGGCACCCGTTTTGGTGGCACTGTCTGCGCAGCTCACCATTGCAGGCCCCGGGGGAACGAGATCCGTTCCTGTGAGCGATTTCTTTACCGGCAAAGGGGAAAGCCCCTTTGCGCTTGGTGGGGACGAGATCCTCACCGAGGTGCGCTTGCCTCTACCATGGGGCCCGATTTCCTGGTCATACCAGCGCCTCAGCATGCGATCGGCCGTCGATTTTCCTTTGGTCAATGCCGCCTGCGTCGCAATTCACGACCGAGGACAGGTCGAGAGCTTTCGGTTGGTTCTTTCTTCTGTAGGACCGGCGCCCGTCATTTTGAAAGAAGTGGAGAGCGTGGTAAGGAGAAAGTCTCCCGATTGGGACATGGTGGAGGCTGCCGGCGCGGCTGCGTATCGGATAGCGGAAGGGACCGTGGTGGAAAATGCCGGCCAGTCAAGGGAATATCGCATAAAGATGGCGAGCGTGCTGGCCCGGCGCGCTGCAACGGAGGCTCTCTGTCTGTGAGGAAAGGGCCTCCAACCGATGCCCTGCTGCCACGAGGACTGCTTCCACGGACAGGTGAAATCGGCTAAGCGGATTTCTAAAGGGGGAACGTTCTCCACAGATTCTGGAGGTCCTCTCGATATGCGCATGGGATTGGTTTTTTGAACACCTTGGGGACGAGGAAGAGCATGAAGAAACAGATCCTGAGTCTGACAGTGAATGGCGAAGAGGTTGAGCGCGCTGTCTTGCCTTATGCGACGCTGCTCGAGCTTCTCAGGGAGGACCTCGGATTGACCGGGGTTAAGGAGGGCTGCGGGGAAGGAGCATGCGGAGCTTGCACTGTCCTTGTGAACAACGTTCCCGTGCGTTCATGCATCACTCCTGCTCTGGAGGTGGAAGGCTGTAACGTGGTTACCGTCGAGGGATTGGCTACCGAGGAAGGCCTTCACCCGGTTCAGCAGGCGTTTGTTGAGCGAGGAGCCATTCAGTGTGGTTTCTGTACGCCGGGGATGATCCTGTCCGCAAAATCTTTGCTTGATAGAAATCCTCAGCCCACGGACGAGGAGATCAAGTCAGCGCTCGCAGGGAATTTCTGCAGATGTACAGGATACGCCAAGATCCTTGAAGCAGTCCGAACCGCTGCGTCGGGCAAAGGATGACGGGAGAGGAGCCCTGTCGGGCGAGGGAAAAGCTTGCCGGGTCGACGTCCCGATCTGTGCTGCCACGCGATGAACATCGTATGGCAATCATCACCATTGAAAGCCAGTGAGCCTTCGATGGACACGTCTAAACAGCACAGGTCGAGGTGTCCGAATCGGGCCTAAAAAACTCTTGAATTATGGTCAACGCGATAGCGGGGCTCGGCAAGTGTGCGCACGCAGTCGTTTCCGGCTCGGTTAAGGTCCTAGCGTTCGCGATATCCCTAAACAAGGCTGGCTGGACCATAACTGGCTGCTTGCCGCCATGCTCAGTGGGCTGTTGCATGTTCACATCGGTATCATGCCGTCATTCATTGGCACCGGAAGGCACTGGCGGAAAGATCACATACCGTTCGTTTCGTAGAGCCGGGTCTCTGAATCCCGGCCCCGTTGGGAGAAGATGATTCCGTGGACAGATCCTGACCCGGAGCCGGAGAAGAGGAGGTGGAGGTGTCTGAGAAGGAATTCACGTACATCGGCAAGAGCGTACCCCGGGTGGACTCCCATGCGAAAGCAACGGGAGAAGCGGTGTTCACCGCGGATCTTCAGCTTCCTCGGATGCTGGTGGCAAAGGTTTTGCGCAGCCCTCATCCGCACGCGCGCATACTCAACATAGACACCAGTCGAGCCAAAGCGCTCAAGGGAGTACACGCTGTCGTAACAGGAAGGGATACGGCGGGGGAGAAGTGGGGCGTGTTCAGGTACACCCGTGACCAACAGCTCCTCTGTGTCGATAAGGTTCGCTACGTAGGGGATGAGGTCGCCGCCATCGCAGCAGTGGACGAGGAAACCGCCATGGAAGCTCTCCGTCTCATTCAGGTCGAGTACGAGGAGCTGCCCGCGGTTTTTGACTGTCATTCCGCGCTTGAACCCGATGCTCCTCGTATCCACGAAGAATTTCCACGAAATATCAATGTGGCAGTCAAGATAGACGTGGGAGACGTGGAGTCCGCTTTCAAGCAGTGTGCTCTGATTAGAGAGGACACCTTTGTGGCTGAAGAGGACTCGTACTTCATGACCGAGCCGTATGCTGTGGTAGCAAATAGTCACGCTGATGGCTCGGTAGAAGTATGGATGCCGAACGCTTCTCCGCATACAAAGGCAAAAGCCCTCTCCAATGCCTTGAGGCTCCCTCTGTCGAAGGTCAACGTGCGCAAGGTTACCATCGGTGGAGCATTTGGGGGTCGCTCCGACGTATTCCCAGCAGAGTTCATCACGTGCCTGCTCAGTATTCGTTGTGGCAGACCGGTGAAGCTCGTTTATACCCGGGAAGAAAATACCATCGCCACCCGCATGGGACACGCGATGATCACTACCATAAAGACAGGCGTGGACAAGGAGGGGCGGGTACTCGCTCGTAACATCGTGAGCTACCTGGATGGCGGTGCGTATTCAAGCACCGGTCCCATCGCAACCTCGGTCCCGTTCCTCTGCCACGAGCAGACCTACCGCATGGAGAACGTCCGTTTCCACGGATACCGCGTGTACACCAACAAGCCAGTTCGAGGGATGATCAGAATTCACGGTCGTTCCTTTGCGTGCGGCATCGATACCCAGCTCGACATGATTGCAGAGGAGTTGGGCATAGATCCTGTCACCATCCGTTTGCGCAATGCCCGGCGGCCGGGCGAATCGACCCCCACCGGGTCGTACGTCGCGAGTTGCGGTCTGGTGGAGTGCATTGAGAAGACAGCAGAGCGAAGTGACTTTCTCAAAAAATACTCAGACCGCAAGCCGAATTGTGGAATCGGCATGGGACTCAACTCCGTCCAGACTGGCTTCCCTCTCGGCATCCGGGGCGGCTCTCAAGCATTTATCAAATTCCACGAAGACGGGGGGGCCACGGTCATTTCGGGGGTCGTGGACAACGGCCAGGGCAACGACAACATGCTGGTTCAGATAGCAGCCGAAGAGCTAGGCTTACCAATGGAGGATATCCGTCTTATCTCAGCGGATACCGAGGTAACACCAACGGACGCGGGATCGTACTCGATGATTTCCACATTCGGTGGAGGCAACGCTGTCAAGAGGGCCGCGGCCGATGCAAGAGCCCAGATCTTTGAGGTTGCATCCGAGATGCTGGAGGCCGACCCGGATGATTTAGTGGCCAAGAATCGCAAAATCTTCGTTCGAGGAGCCCCGGCCTCTGCAATCCCCCTCGAAAAGGTCGTGAGAAAAGCGCTCATCATGGGCAGACCCATCATGGGGCGAGGCTCGTTCAATCCGGACGTGGACCAGCGAAGGGAATGGATAACCAATCCTAGCGGTCAGCTTTCCCAGGCGTTTTCATTTGGAGCGACCGTGACAGAAGTTGAAGTGGATCCGGAGACCGGAATGGTAAAGGCACGAAAGGTGACCTGCGCGCAGGACTGCGGATTTGCGCTAAATCCCATGGTGGTAGAGGGACAGTTTGAGGGCGGAGTCGCCATGGGCGGACAAGGCGGCATGCTCGGAGAGGAGCATCGGTGGCACAAAGGCCACGTGCTCAATCCATCGCTTCTTGAGTACAAAATCCCTGCCATCACCGACATGCCCCAGATCGAGCCGATAATTGTAGAAACCATAGATCCAGGAGGACCTTACGGAGCCAAAGAGGCAGGCATGTCCATAGCGATGTCCGCCGCCCAGGCTTATGCCAATGCCGTGGGCAATGCCCTTGGAGTCTACTTCAACCACTTTCCGCTGACCCCGGAGCGAATCCTTGCCGGTATCGAGAACAAGAAGCCCGGTATCAGAACGGTCTTTGATTTCGAGCCAGCGCGTGTGCTTGAAGTGGGACCCAACAAGCCCTAGAGTGGCATCTGGGCCAAAGCTTTGCCGGACTGCGATGCACCGGTAAGATCGCGGCTACACCGTTTAGTCGTTGGGCAGGCTCCGCTGACAGCGTCGACGTCCTGCCATCATTGACACTCTACTTAAGTCTGTGTTGACCGCCTGCCTTCGCTTGAAGGACGGCTTCGCTGAAAGGTTCGCCAGTTCAGGAGGATTGCATGACCGTAAGTAAATGGATTCACATGGGGACAGTGCTGAGCCGCCACGCAGAGCAGTTTCCCGATAAGCTGGGATGTCAGGATAAGATCCGGGACCTCACATTCAGGGAATGGAACGACCGTAGCTGTAGGCTTGCTCAGGCACTCGCCGCAATGGGATGCACATACGGCGATCGCTTCGCCATCATCGCCTTCAACCGGGTTGAGTGGATGGAGATGTACGCCTCGTGCGCCAAGGGAGGACAAGTGGCGGTTCCCATAATGTTCAGGCTGGCGGGTCCCGAGATCAGCTATATAGCCAATGATGCGGGATGCAAGGTCTTTATCGTGGAAAAGCCGTTCGTGGACTTAATAAACTCCATCCGAGACCGATTGGCGATTCCTATTGAGAATTACGTGTACCTAGGATCGCCCGGTGACACGGTCCCCGACGGGTACGTGGGATACGAAGATTGGTTGGCAGCGGCCTCAGGCGACGAACCGGATGTCATGGTTGACAGCGAGCATCCGTGGACGTTCATGTACACGTCAGGAACTACGGGTAAGCCCAAGGGAGTTGTCAGGACTCACGAAAGCTTCATGGCGGAGTATTATCTGAACATCGCCAATATGGGACTTCGTACCACGGACAAAGTCCTCATGGTAATGCCCATGTGTCACGTCAATTCAATTTTCTATTCTTTCTGCTATACACTCGTTTCGGCTCCGGTCTGCGTTTACAATGAAGCGAGTTTTAGTGCCGAAGATTTTCTCTCCACCGTTGAGAAGTATAGGATCACCTTTGTTTCGCTCGTTCCCACCCACTACATCATGATCCTCACGCTTCCCGACGAAATAAAGAAAAAGTATGACGTCTCAAGCATGCGCCAGCTCCTCATTTCTTCCGCGCCAGCACGCAAGGATACGAAGATAGCGATCCTCGAGTTCTTCACGAACGCCGAGCTCTGGGAAGCGTATGGGTCAACGGAAGCTGGACTGGTGACCCTGTGCCGTCCCGAGGATCAGCTACGCAAGCTGGGAACGATCGGACGGGAGATATTCGGGGTGGATAGAATCAAGGTTTTGGATGAACAAGGAAACGAGGTGCCGGATGGGAAAGTGGGAGAGCTCTATGCCCGCACTCCTATGATGTTCAAGGAATACTGGAACTTGCCCGAAAAGACTAAAGAGGTATTTCGGGGAGAATGGTTTACGGCCGGTGACATGTGCTACCGAGACCCCGATGGATTCTACGTCCTTGTAGACAGAAAGGCGAACATGATCATCTCCGGAGGCGAGAACGTCTATCCGTCGGAAGTGGAGAATGCAGTAGGAGCCCATCAAGCGGTGAAGGATGTGGCGGTCATCGGGATTCCCGACGACAAATGGGGCGAGTCAGTTCATGCCGTGATTATCCTTCATGCTGAGATAGAGCCTACGGAGGAGCTCAAGAACGAGATCAGGCGATTCACCCGTTCCAAGATAGCTGGCTATAAGGTGCCGAAATCGATGACGTTCATCGAAGAGGACGAGATGCCTCGCACGGGAACAGGAAAGATCCTCCACCGCGTCCTGAGGGAACGGTACGGCACATGGAGCGACAGCAGATAGTGGCCTGTTCAAAGTGGAGAAATTGAGCTCGTCGCGGACGTTTTCGGGGTCGCTATTTTCTCACTGAGCCGACGAGACTCAGGGGAAGAGGAGAGACGAGTCGTTGCCCTCGCAGGAGACCAGGCCTCGGCCGGGTACTCAGAACAAGCCGCGCCTCTTGATAACGGGGCTTGCCTATGCTAAAGGCACGCGAATGGAACGATCTCGATACCGGATTCACCATTACGACAGATGCTAACGGTTAGCCATTGTCACCTGATGGACGACAGCTATTCTTGAACGTTCGGACTAAGAGCTCGATGATACCAGATCTACAAGGTAACAGACGACAGCGAAGACCGCATTCCGTGAGTCCCTCCGTGGGAGCGCCTCGGTGCGCCATCCCACGGAGGGAGGGCGCTCCTCCACTGGACTCTGGCCGGGAAGCGTCTCCTAAGAGAAGGGGAGCCAGCGCACGCCTTCTTATCGGAATCCTGAGAGCCGGCGTGGCCGTGGCCGTCGGGTCCTCGCTGATCAGTGGCCCTCCAATTTATGCCCAGAGTGCGAGCAGCGCGAATCGTGACCAGCCGGATCAGTGGGTGAGCCATCAGATGAATCAGCCCCCTCCTGAGCTCGGAAGAGGACGGGTCCCTTCACCTGAGCGGGTTGACGAGATCCGCCAACTCTACGAGCTTGCCCGAAAGGAGGCTGAGGCTCGGGCGAAAGGAAAGCCTGGTCCATCCAAATGAACCAACGCCCTACCCCGGCAGAGAAGACCCTGCCATGAGGACCCATCGGAACAGCACGTCGCCCGGTAGGTGGGCAAACAGTCGTTTCACCTTCTTGAGCCGCTCCTCGTAGACTATTCTGGGGAAGAGCCCCGCTGACATGGCGGGAACGGAAAAGAATTGGCGAATCACGGGGAGAGCCAATCGGAAATCTTCGGTCCACTCTTCCGACCGAGGGAACAGCTTTTCGAACGTCGCCCGAAATTCCCGAAGTTTTACAGCCCTGTTAAGACTTACTCCCTCCCCTGCCATTCTGTCGGCCTCGGCAACCAGATTGTTCCCAGCTTCGTCATACAGCCCGTCCATGAAAGTGATTCCCACCTTGCCCGTGGGATTAAGCAGCCGTCGAGCTTGTTTGAGGCTCTCTTCGTAATCAGGAATCAAGAAGATTGAGGCGCTGTAGATGACCGCGTCGAATTCGATGGAAAAATGATCCGCCAATCGCCCTGCGTCCCCGTGAACGAATGTGAGCCGATCCGAGTCTCCAGCATTGAGCCGCGCCTGGTCCAACATTGCGGAGGAGATGTCCAATCCCCATACTCGGGAGTGGGGAACCACATCTGCAATCTGGAGAGTGCTTGCTCCTGTTCCACAACCCACATCTAGCACACGGGATCCAACCGGCAACTCCATGCGGCTGAGAAGCAACCCGTTCAGAGCGTAGAAGAATCCATGCTCGTTCTCGAACGCCTGATATTGGCCGGGGCTCTTGTCAAAATTGTTCATCACCGCAACTTTGATTCTTGAGATCTTCTCTTCGTTCATAGGTATTCTTTCGAGTGCGGGAGCCATATCCCGGCACGGCTATGGGCAGAGCGCCCGAGTGCTCTCCGAGACGCGGTCGCTGGCTCGGACGACAACCGGGTCTGGGTCTGGGATACAGCCACAGGCAACGAAAAGCTG
>CAYZET010000008.1:0-28824 GCA_964477215.1 uncultured Syntrophaceae bacterium
TGGCCGTCACCGCTCTCGTGCGCAGGGGCACGACGCTTCTCTGCTCTAGAATAACGCCGAATATACGGTTGATCAACGTCCGGAAAGAACCCATACTGGCAGAGCAAAGGCAGCACTGCATCTTGGCGATCCGAAATGGAGCGGCTCGCCAATGGGAGTGGAGGAGAGCAAATGGATCCTTTTTCCAAAGACATTCCGTCCATCGACTTTGACAAGTTGGCACCCAAACCCCCAGACGTGATGGCGGACGACCGCATTCTACTGGCCTGGCATCGGAGTCATATGGCCAACGAACGCACCTTTCTCTCATGGTCTCGAACGAGCCTCGGGCTGTTGGGCTTCGGGTTCGTTATGGAGCGGTTCGATATCTTTATCCGTCATTTGCTGAGACTCCAGGGGCTCAATGTAAGAGCAGGGGCTTCGGATACCATTACGGTATTGAGCGTTCTGGCTTTCATCCTTGCAGGAGTGCTCATTCTGGCCGCCGGACTACGATTCGTTTCGGTCAGGCGCCACATCAACAGGGGAGAAGCCAAGTTCTCCTTGCTCCCCGAATTCCTGGTCGGCGTGTCCGTGGTGGTAATCATCGGCATGGCGCTAGTTCTGTCGATTCCGGGAATCTGGGAAATGACGGAAGCACTTCGATGAGGCGATCGCTTCTGCCGCGGACGTGGCCGAGGCTCAAGAGACCGGGGGGCGATCGCTGCTCAGAGACAGGCCATACGCGCTACAGAGCCGGCGTCGCCGCGATTCGTGGCGGCGTGAACGTCTATCCTACCAAGAGGCAAGGGCTGCGGAGCCTTCCTCAAGCCTCTGAATCATGCCTAGTACGAGGAAATCGACTTGACCCAAAGCAATTCTTATGATTATTAGTAACACCAGGGAGCGAGGGGTATTTTATGCCTTTGGGGTCTCCCGTGAGATATTTGCTCGCCATCGTGATCGCTGCTTGCTTGATGTGCAGTTGTGCAACCTCCCATTTGGGTTTGGATCGGACGGCAAAACCTTCTTCCCCTCGAGGCGCGCAAACCGCGCCGGCTAAGGAGCAACGGCCTCCTGACCAGCCGGAAGAGCATCCGGCGGTTGAAGTGGAATCCGTTCAGGCTTCGTATCCTGGAGGCTCCGATCCGGATCGCCTGTGATGATGTGCCTTGCTGTCTGCTTGAACGGCTCCCAAGGGTTGGGGGAGCTCTACGGAAGCCTGAACGAGTCCAGCTCGGTGTGATCGAATCCGGGCATACAAAGCTGGCACCTGCACTCACCGTCGGCCATTACCGGCCCGAAGCGCGTATCCAGATCACGAAGCCGCGACAGGATCCCCCGCTCGTAAAACGCATCCACGCTTGCAGCATCGAGCTCGAATTGTTTGCTTCCCTCCCAGGTCGGATCAGCCTCGCCTGCGTTCTCTCCCGCGTACCTGGCATAGCCGAGCTCGCCCACAGGAAGAAACTGCTCGCGCGACGATTGGATCTTGCTGTCGTCAGGTGCGAACCCCAGGTGATACAAGTAGTCTTCCTTGAGACGTTCGTGCTCCTCCCGGTAATAGATCTCGGCCCAGTGTGAAGCTACCTCTGCGGAGGTCTCCGCTGTACCCGCGCAGCCGGAAAAGCTGAGTTGTACATAGAATTCCGGTGCTGTCCTATCGTGAGCTTGTTCTCCGCGCAGGTACACTGACAGAACCTTGCCGTTCATGTACCGGAGGACAGCCCTGGTTGCAGGCCATGGGTCGGTTATGCGCCGCGTGAGATACTCCCGAAAATCCGTGGCCAGAATCTGGTAGCTTTCTGCAGGGAAGTCCATATATCTGCGACCGCCGCCGAGATCTATCACTGTGGGTTTTTCGAACCTCTGGCGCCCGACGATCCTGTCCATCAGGGTCCGTTTGATCGGCCTTGGCTCCAATCGGTGCTCCGCGAGCATGCCGCAAATCAAAAATGCAGTGCCGCCCATAGGTGATGGGACCTCTCAATCTCTCCTCTGAAACAAGTACCAGTTCAGTCCTCTGCCGCTGGTGACTTTGATGTTCTCGAGAGTAAATCGTGGAAATCGTCCTTTCACAAAGTGGAAGACCTCCTCCACGGTGGCAAATTCGTAAGGGTATCCTCCAAGCCAGTCCGTCGCGTCCGTTCTCCAGCTCATGCCCCGGTGTGATTTGTAATTCTTGATGTGCTTAACAGGATTTTCCAGCCGCGCAACCACCATAATCAGGTAAGCGGCCATAGCGAGAGGCTCCAACACGTGCGTGCCGATCGTTGGGTGCGCGTTGTAAAACCGTTTCACCGAGATCCAGAATCGATGAATCCAGGACGCTGATCCTGACCGCGACAAGATCTTGTTGTACAAGGATATGTAATAGTACCCGCACGGGGCTACCAGTTCCGCGGAGTTTCGTACCGCGTCCCACATTCGGCCCGTGTGGTGGAGCACACCCCACGAGTACACGATGTCAAAAAGGCCCAAGCCCTTGAGGAATTGCTCATCAAGGATGGATCCCTCAGCAATTTCCCACGTGTCGGGACGCCCCGCCCGCTCGTGGAGATGCCTGCAGCATTGGACGCTGAACGGGTCCACATCGAAGCTCACAACGCGCCTTGCGCCGAGCCTGTACGCGGCCAATGAAAAAAGGCCGCTCCCACAGCCGATGTCGAGGAAAGTTTTGGATGTGAGATCGTCCATGCCGAGGAAATTAGCGAGTGAATCCGTGGCGACCTTCACTCGCTCTTCATCTATGCTTTTCAGGAAAATCTGCCAGTTTCGGCCGAAGGGAAAAGTGGCAACAGAAGTCATAGATCCGAATGATGTGCTCCTTTGAAGTGCTCTCGGCCATGACCGTACAGACTGGCCAACCTCTTCAAGCATTGTGGGTGGCCGAGATACCTTCGGCTACCCGTGAAATACATGGCAGAGCCGTCACGAAAACGCAAGGCCGGGCGAGGAGTCAAACCACAGATGAGAGGGGGTTACCACTGAATTGGCCCGATCCGTCCTCTCACAAGTTAGAAATCCGGTAGAACTGGCATCTCGCACGTTTATTGTTACGGATGACGGGCAAGATCCCCGTTCCACTGCCAAGATGCCCGTCCGACGGGGGGACGCCTCCAGCTAAAGGAAATTCGATGATATGAGTGAGCACGACGGATATTTCTCCGGCTCCAAAAAAGTGACCGCGGGCAGTACCTTCTGATGCTGTAGCAGCTCTTGTCCCGGCTCGCCCACGCCTTATGCTCGTTGATAGCCACCGAGCCGTGAAAAAACACCCCACTCCCCCGGATGCTTTCTGGAGGACTTCCCCACGAAACTGCGTCACGACTGAGGACTGCCACATTGGGACCCAATGGGGCAAACTGTAACATGGGGGTCTTTGCGTTCCTGCACTTCTACTCATCTCCTTACGGAATCACCAGGAGTCCATCACGGCGGCGAGTAGAAACATCTTCTGATAGCAGCATGTTATCAGTACAGCCCTCGCTCAGGGGGCCAGCGGACAGCGTGGCTCGAGGGCTGCGCTCTTGGCACACAAGTTGCTTGCCGGAACGGGAATCAACTCAGGCGAAGAACACGGCATTCGTTTGCATCCCGATCCACCAAGGACAGCCGCCATATCCAAGGCTCCAGGCAGCATGCGGAAGCGGAAACAACAAAGGGGCTGCCGCTGAAAACCAGCCCTCTATTTCCTAAAATCAGAAGGAGGTACCCCCATGTTCAATGCGACAACCGTAGTCACCAATCAGCCCTATTCCCGTGAAGCGGGTCTGCGCTTGGGACGAGACCTCGTGAGCCGGCTGGACCGGAACCCGGATGCATGCTGGCTTTTCTGCGCGCCCGGTGCAGGGATGGAGGAATTGGTCGGAGGAGTGTACGAGACGGTGAAGACCCCCAACCTGGTGGGCTGCACCACAGACGGCGAGATCTCGACCTCGGGATTCACTGTATCGTCCGCGGTGCTGGCCGGCATCGTGACGGATCGGGTGAGGTTTCGAACCGCGTCCGTGACCGGTCTGCGAACCGACAGCGAACGAGCGGGAAGGGAGCTCGCTAAAAGACTTCCCGCTGATACGCGTCATGTGCAACTGCTGTCTGATGGTCTCACGGGGAACGGCTGCGCGCTCGTCCGTGGAATGAATCTCTCGCTCGGGCCCAGGGTTGTTATCAGCGGAGGAACCGCGGGCGACGCGAGAATGTTCAAGCAAACCTGGCAGTTCGAAGGGAACAGGGTCCTGACTGATTCAGCGGTCGCCATAGCCATGTCGGGGGACTTCGAGGTGGGAACCGGTGTGCGGAGCGGCTGGTTTCCTGCCGGCGCGACCAAAAAAGTAACGCGGTCCCGGGGCAATATCGTGTACGAGTTGGACGGTGAACCCGCGCTGTCGGTGTACCGCGGTTACCTGGGGCCCTTGGCCAAAAGGCTGCCCGCTGTGGGAGTCCAGTTCCCGTTCGGGTTGGTTGACGAGATGTTTAGGCTCGGGGAAGACCCGATCTTGAGAGCTCCCATGGCGATCAGCGAGAGCGACGGATCGGTCACGTTTGCAGGGGAAATCCCGGAAGGTTCCACCGTATGCCTCACGACAGGCGGTACTGTGGAAAAGCTCATGGACGCTTCCCGGGAAGCTGCGAGACGGGCCGTGGAAGCCCTTAAAGGGACCAAGCCGCAAATGATTTTCTTCTACTCGTGTATGGCCCGCAAGATCTTGCTGGGATCCCGGACGGGCGCGGAGATCGAGAACATTCGTAACACCGTCGGAGCCAATCTGCCGGCCATCGGTTTTTACACGTACGGAGAGTTTTGCCCCAACGTATCCGGAGCGGAATGCCACCTGCACAATGAAACCGCAACGGTGACGGTGCTCGGGCTTCCCTATTGAACCTGGTCCCGCATTGCTCATAAGCGTTGGTGAATTCATCTTGACAGTTGGCTTCATCAGTGTTTAAATAATTTTTTACCTTTGGAGGAGGCTTGTCCATGTACGCCATCATCCAAACCGGCGGAAAGCAATACAGGGTACAGCCCGGAGACCGCCTCAAAGTGGAGAAGCTGCCGGGAGAGCCGGGCACCGCAATCCAACTCGAACAGGTGCTCGCTGTCGGGTCCGATCAGGGGATCACTTTGGGCACACCCACCGTGGAAGGCGCAAGAGTCAGTGCCACGATCCTGCGGACCGCTCGGGACAGAAAGATCATTGTTTTCAAGAAGAAGCGCCGACAAGGATACCACAAGAAACAGGGCCACAGGCAGTGGTTTACTCTTCTGGCAGTGAACGCGATCGAAACCAGCGCGCCTGTTGTCGAAATGGACCAAGCGGTTGACACTATCCAAGACCAGCCACCTGACGCGTGAGGAGGATGCACCATGGCTCATAAGAAAGCCGGAGGAAGCTCTAGGAATGGCCGGGACAGCCCGGGCCAGAGGCGTGGAATCAAGTGCTTCGCTGGTGAGTCGGTACGAGCCGGAAATATCCTCGTCCGACAGGTGGGAACCAGCATTCATCCAGGACCAAACGTCGGGATGGGACGTGACTACACCCTCTTTGCCAAGATAGACGGAACCGTCAAGTACGAGCGGGTAGGCCGAAGCAAGAAGCGGGTTGTCATAGTCCCTGTATAGAGAGTCATGACCGTGCCCGGTGCGCCCGGAGTACACCCCTCGGTCGACTTCAACCCAGGGACCGGAGCGCGCCAGAGCGGCCTTATCATCGATGTGCCCTCTCACTGTCTCTTCCCTCTATTCCCGACCCTCCGCCATTTCGGCTTTCCAGAGTAGTTTTGAAATTCGTAGATCAGGCCCGCATCCGAGTTGTAGCTGGTGACGGAGGCCGCGGGTGCATGAGCTTCCGCAGGGAGGCGTTCGTGCCCAAAGGTGGTCCGGACGGAGGTGACGGAGGAAGCGGCGGTGACGTGATTCTCCAGGCCGATTCATCCCTCCACACCCTCCTTGACTGTCAGTACCAGCAACTGTACCGCGCCCAGCGGGGCGGCCACGGCATGGGAAAAGATCGTCACGGGAAGTCGGGGACACCGCTCATCGTGCGCGTTCCTGTGGGGACCCAGATCTATGATGACGAGAGCGGCGAATTGCTTGCCGACCTGGACCAGCCCGGAAAATCCAAGGTCGTTGCAGAGGGCGGCAGAGGGGGCCGTGGGAATGCTGCGTTCGCCACGTCCCGGAATCGGGCCCCCAGGCGGTTCGAGGAGGGACGGCCGGGCGAGGAGCGCATGCTCAGGCTCGAGCTCAAGCTCATCGCGGACGTGGGCCTGGTGGGTTTCCCCAATAGCGGCAAGTCTACACTGATATCACGGGTTAGTAACGCCCGCCCCAAAATAGCAGACTACCCGTTCACGACTACCGCCCCGGGGTTGGGGGTTGTCCTGTTAGCGGATGATGTGGGTTTCGTGATGGCGGATATCCCAGGTCTCATCAAGAACGCGCATGCGGGCGCTGGCCTGGGGGACCGCTTTCTGCGCCATATCGAAAGAACGAGGGTGCTGCTCCACCTCATAGATCCGTCTCCGACCCTCACTCCGGGGCCGGAAGAGCGCTTCAATACGATTTTGGACGAGCTTGCATCGTACGGGAGAAACTTGGTACAAACGCCCATGATCGTAGTCATTACCAAGCTGGACATACTGGAGAACAGGCAACCTGCCGCCTCGTTGAAGGAGCGGCTGGAGAGTCGGGGGTTCTCGGTGCATGCAATATCGGCCGTCACAGGGGAAGGGCTTCAAGATCTCCTCTGGGCCAGCGCAAGACTCTTAAAGAAAAGCCGTGAAGACCATGAACTGCAGTGACGTGCGGAGAGAAATCCTTCAAAAGGTGAAGCGGGTGGTGCTGAAGCTCGGATCGAGCGTGGTAACCACCGCCCAGGGTCTCGATGTGGACATCCTCAACGGTATTGTCAATGACGTGTGCATCTACAAGGATCAAGGCCAAGAGTTCATCATTGTGTCCTCTGGAGCGATCGCTTCCGGAGTGCGTCACATGGGGCTCAAGGAGGGCGCACGGACGATCCCCCAGAAGCAGGCTGCCGCAGCAGTAGGTCAGGGCCGGTTGATGGCGACGTACGAAGAAGCGTTTGCCAGGCATGGGATCCGCATCGCTCAGATGTTGCTCACAAAGGACGATCTCTCGCATCGCAGGCGGCATCTCAACGCGCGCAACACCCTGATGACCTTGCTGTCATGGGGGGTGGTCCCCATCATCAACGAGAATGACACGGTTGTGGTCGAAGAGATCAAGCTGGGTGATAATGACAATCTCTCGGCGCTTGTTGCCGCACTCGCAGATGCTGACCTTCTCATTACGCTCACTGACATGGAAGGTCTCATGGATTGCGACCCTCGCACCAATGTGGACGCGTGCCTTATTCCTATTGTGGAGGAGATCACGCCCGAGATCAGAAGACTGGCAGGCTCCACCTCATCCGGTCCAGGGAGGGGCGGCATGGCCTCCAAGCTGGAAGCTGCGTTCAAGGCCGGCAGATCGGGCATCCCGACGATCATTGCAAAGGGAAAAATGCCGCACATTGTCTTGCGGATCATGGGCGGAGACCCGTGCGGGACCCTCATCATGCCCGCGCGAGAAACCATTTCCTCGAGAAAACACTGGATCAGGTATAATCTTGAGTCCGAAGGAGAGCTCCGCATCGACGACGGGGCTGTCCGCGCCATCGCTACTGCAGGAAAGAGCCTCCTGCCCATAGGCATCGTTGGCGTTACCGGGGAGTTCGAGCATGGTGCCAAAGTCACAGTGAAAGACCTGCGAGGCCGAGAGCTGGCAGTGGGGTTGATCAACTACACATCGGACGAAATGCGGAAGATCATGGGACGGCAGACCGCGGAGATCGATTGGGTCCTGGGGTACCGGCGCAACGACGAGGCTATTCATGTTGATAACCTCGTCCTCTTTCTGGAGACCCGTCGAAACATGGCTTCTGCAGATCAGGACAAGACAGAACCTGGACAACCGGTCCCGACTCCCTCCGTCGCCTCTTAGGCTAAGTTCGCATATCGTCATTGGCGGCGATTTCCTGTAAACTGAACCACTACACCACATTCGGCCCATACGATTGCGAGAAATTGCTCAAGGCCATGGAGGCGACCCATGACGAGCAAGTCGGACCCTCTGCGGGATGCCGTCAAACTCTCTAACGGAGCCCGCTTTTTCAGGTGTTCACTCCAGGTCAACTCGTTTGACTATGTGCGCAGACACAAGAAAAGCGTCGATTTTGAGGACGAGCACGAGTACAACTCTGCGATCGTTAATGCCTGCAAAGAAAGGGGGATTGAGGTCATTGCCGTCACGGACCATTACCGAGTGCTCACTGCGAAAGGTCTCTTGTCGGCCGCGCGGGAGGCTGGCATTCATGCATTCCCCGGCTTTGAGGCAGTGGCCAAGGATGGGGTGCATTTCTTGTGTCTCTTTGACCCACAGAGAAATCTGGATTCTCTGGAGCGAGTCTTGGGAGACTGCGGGGTTCACGACTCCCGTGCAGAATCGCCAGTAGGCAAGTACTATGCGTGCGAGCTGTTGAAAGAATCGTGCAAGTGGGGAGCGATTTGTGTCGCTGCACATGTCGCCGGCGACGGTGGACTCTTGAGGGTCCTTTCCGGGCAATCCAGGATTAATGCATGGAAGTGCGAGAATCTACTGGCCTGTTCTTTACCGGGGCCGGTTTCGGATGCTCCGGCACACTTGCGACCAATCCTTGAAAACAGGAATCCTGATTACCGGCGCGACGTCCCACCGGCCGTGATCAATGCCCAGGATGTCTCAAGCCCCGCAGACTTTGACAAACCAGGTGCTTCGTGCTGGATAAAGATGTCAGAGATGTCTGTCGAGGCTTTGCGTCAGGCGTTTCTGGATCCTCAATCTAGAATCAGGCTTGCTAGTGATCCCTCCCCCGAAGAGCATTCAGAATTGGTTGCCCTGGCCTGGCAAGGTGGTTTCCTCGATGGGGCGGCTATTCATTTCAATGAAAACCTCAATGTCCTTGTGGGAGGAAGAGGAACGGGCAAGTCCACGGTTGTTGAAAGCCTCCGCTACGTTCTGGGCCTTAAGCCGCTCGGCGAAGAAGCACGCAAGGCGTACGAGGGGATTGTGCGAAACGTTTTGCGGAATGGCACGAAGATTTCTTTGATGCTTCGTTCCCACCGACCGAGCACACAGGAGTATCGAATCGAGCGCACGATTCCCAATCCGCCTCTCTTACGCGATTCTCATGGAAATGTGCTCAATCTGACCGTTTCGGATATCATCCCCCAGATAGAAGTTTACGGGCAGCACGAGATATCGGAATTAGCGAGAAGCCCGGAAAAGTTAACTCGTCTACTGCAGCGCTTTGTGGCGAGAGACCCAGATCTGGACCGACGCAAAGGCGACTTGCGGAGACAGATTGAACAGTCCAGATCGGGGATTATCGACACTGACAAAGATCTAGCTCAGGTTGAAGAGCGTTTGGCGTCACTACCGGCACTGGAAGAAACTCTGAAGCGCTTTCAAGAGGCAGGCCTCGAAGAGCGCCTTCGAGAGCAAAGTCTTCTTGTCCGGGAAGAACAGGTCGTGAGAACCGCTGAGGAACGACTCGATCCTTACCGGCAGATACTTGAGGACCTTCGCCGGTCGCTTCCCGTAGACCAGTCGTTCCTTTCGGAGCGAGCCCTTGACGGCCTGCCGGGAAGGGAGATCCTTGCAGAAGCAAGGGGAGTACTAGCACACCTGACTTCAGAGCTGGAGGCCATTGCCAGGCACTTTCTCGAGGTGATAGCAATCGCCGAATCCGGTCTGCAATCGGTCCGGTTACGATGGGAAGAGCGCAAAAAGGTTGTTGAGGCGGAATACGAACAGATTCTCCGCGAGCTTCAGAAATCCAGAGTGGACGGCGAAGAATTCATTCGGCTCAGACGTCAAATTGAGGAGCTCAGACCTCTGCGGGAGCGGCGGTCGATTCTTGAGCGTGCAAAGAAGGAATACGAAGTCCGTCGCCAGAGCCTCTTAGCTGAATGGGAAGACCTGAAGGCAGAAGAGTTTAGACAGCTTGAGCGTGCGGCAAAGAAAGTAAATAAGCAACTCGCTAACCGTGTGCGGGTAGAGGTGAAGTTTGCCGGCAATCGCGAGCCCCTGTTCAATCTCTTGAGGGATCTTGTCGCAGGGCGGTTGTCCGAAGCTTTGGATGCACTAGACGCGAATGAAAACCTTTCATTAACGGAACTTGCTGACGCGTGGCGCCGAGGACGGGAAGCCCTGTCCACAGAATTCAAGATCCCACCTGCTCAAGCCGACAGGCTCGTTCAAGCCTCACCCGACGTGGTTATGCGAGTTGAAGAGTTAGACTTGGAGCCAACCACGGAAATTGAGCTGAATGTTGCAGGAGAAGGGCAGCCTGCCTCCTGGCAAAAGCTGGACGATCTGTCCACAGGTCAGAAGGCCACTGCAGTGCTCCTTCTGTTGTTGCTGGAATCGGAAGCGCCTCTTGTGGTCGATCAACCGGAAGACGATCTGGACAACCGGTTCGTGACAGAAGGTGTAGTGCCGAAGATGCGAGAGGAGAAAAGACGACGGCAATTCGTGTTCGCCACGCATAACGCGAATATCCCGGTACTTGGAGACTCTGAGCTCATCGTTGGGCTCACGGCTTCTGGCGAAGCTGGCCAGGAAGGGAAAGCACGTATTCCGCCTGAACACATCGGATCCATTGACTCACGATCCGTTCGAGAACTGGTCGAAGAAGTTCTGGAAGGTGGTCGCGCTGCGTTTGAAATGAGGCGCCGGAAGTACGGGTTTTAGGGAGCATTTCATTGACCAAAACAGATCTCTTGGAGATGATTGGCAACGGGGAGAATTCGGGTGTCGAGTTCAAGCGCGATGATGTCCGCCCCGATTCGCTTGCAAAGGAAATGTCGGCCCTTCTCAACCTGGAGGGTGGTCACATTCTTCTTGGCGTTGATGACGATGGTTCAGTCGTGGGGCTGACCCGCGGTCCCAAGAGAGCCGAAGAATGGGTCATGGAGGTTGCTCGGACTCATCTTCAGCCAGCAGTAATCCCTTATTGGGAAAAGTTTCGCTGGGACGAAGCGAACGCTGTCGGCGTGGTGAGCCTGCCGGCGGATAGCCCGGACAAACCGTACAAGGCAAGGCGGGGATCGGCATGGGTCACATACATTCGTGCTGGCTCCACCAGTCGCGAAGCCACCCGTGAAGAAGAGGCCCGCCTTTACCAACAATCGGGCTTGGTGCGGTATGACACCCGTCCTGTGCCTGGAACCGCTTTCGCCGATCTGGACCGGCGGCGACTTGTGAACTATTTCAGCGAGGTTCGTGGGCAGGATTGCCCTCTCGAGGACAATGAGGAGGCTTGGCGATCCCTTCTCTTAAATACAGATCTTATGGTGGAGGACAGAGGGCGTGCAGTCCCCACTGTGGGCGCACTCATCCTCTTTGGACCAAGACCCAACCGGTACTTGCCCCAGGCAGGTCTTACTGCCGTGGCCTATAGGACAACAGAAAAGGATTACGCTGCAAAGGAGCGGACTCTCCTTCGAGGGCCGGCAGTCGCGCTGTTTTCGACCGAGGGAGAGGTGCTTGAAACGGGCGTGATCGATCAAGCCTTGGAATTCGTCAAACGCAATTCCCACGTAGAAGCTCACATAGACGAAGCAGGTCGCCGACAGGAACGCTGGGATTTTCCATGGGAAGCTGTCCGAGAGGCGGTGGTCAATGCGGTGGCCCACCGCGACTACACCATAGCTGTGACCGATATCGAGCTGTCGATGTACGCCGATCGCCTGGAGATCATTTCGCCCGGACGCCTCCCCAACACAGTCACCGTTGAGAAAATGAAGGCGGGTTACCGAGCGTCTCGAAACGAGCTGATCAAGGAAGTCCTGCGCGATTATCGGTACGTGGAGGCGTCAGGTCTCGGAGTGCCTCGCAAGATCATTCAAGGTATGCGCCAACACAATGGCACAGAACCAGACCTCATCGAAGAAGAGGATCGCTTCATCGTCCGTTTGTGGAAGGACCGCAGCCGGTTATAGAGGCTTCCAATAATGATGTCCGTTTCTCCTGGTCAACAAGGACGGGCGAGACACCAGTTCCACCGGTCTGCGAACCTCCGACGGATGCTCTCGACTTATGGGAAACGGAAAGAAATTTTGGCAATGGGTAAAACAATACAAACGTCATAGCTGAGTGGATTTCCCGACTGTCAACGTTTTTTGGCACGCGTCTCTCATGCGAGGAAGAGAACAAACCCGTCTACGAAGTATACAATTCCGACTACACCTACCAGGCTTCCGAGCAACCAGAGGATCTTCTTTTTCATGAGCGCGGAAAGCGAGCAGAGCAATATGCCCATCTGCAAGAAGATCACTGCCATGCCATAAGAGGCCGCGCGCCGCGTTGCTTCGTCCCTCTGGCGCTCGTAATCCCTGGCTTTCGCCATTATCTCCTTCTTTTCCTGATCGTACCGTTTGAGGGTGTCGTAGTAGAACCGGCGGGTCTTTTCGATCTTTTCACGCACAGAAAGCGGAGCCGATTCGCTCAGTGCTTCAAGCTCGAACCCCAACTCCTGGCTCTGCATCTCGTACAGGTAACCTTTGATGCTCTTGGCCTGATAATAGGACCATTGGTTTGCCGCCTGCGTCTGACTCAGTACAGAGTCCACCGAATTGTTCCCCTCCTTGAAGCTCGACAGCGTCGCACATACCGCGAGAATCACCGCGGTCAAGGCCAGGTAGTTTATCCATTGTTCCCTCTTTCCTTGATTGGCGAGCTCCTCCCGCACCTCTTCCCTGATTTCTTCCACTTCCATGGAAAGCCTCCCAACTAACCGATTTCATTGCTTACAACCACTCAATGACCTTTTCTCACCTCGAAGGGCAGCGGATCATATCACTGGTCAGGATCAGCGGACAACAGTGATTTGAGGCCATCACAAGAGAGTTACGGGATTCATGTGTTTAAAGAACGCGGAGTATGCGGCTCCTGACATCTGTTCCCACGAATCTTCGCGCCTGGTATAGTATGGAGCGCATTTGAGGAATGTCGAAATGAAGCTTGCCCCTGCTCACCACCTCATGGTCCGCGCTCTGCAAGATCGGCAGTTCGGAGGAGCTGTTCTCCTTGTGGAGCATGGGGGGGAAATCGTCTTTCATGTGCCGTACGGCACGCTCGGTGGTGCCGGAGCTCCGCAGGTCGAAGAGAGTACGCTCTTCGATCTTGCCTCGCTGACAAAGGTCTTAGCAACCACTCCGTGCTGGATGCTCCTGGCCGGAGGAGATACGGAGATTCTCGACAGGCCGATTTCCCACTGGTTCTTTGACGTTCCGCGAGACAAGACAAACATCACTCCCCGTCATCTGTTGGCCCATGCCTCCGGTCTCCCTGCCTGGCGGCCCTACTATCTCATGCAATTCGCGGCAGATCGACTTGCTGCGACCTGTGAGAGAATCCTGACCGAGCCCCTGGAATACCCGGTCGGTGGCGGGTGCGTGTACTCAGACCTCGGATTCATTCTGCTCGGCTGCATAGCAGGAATGGAAACCGGGTCCTCCCTGGATAGGTTCTGTACTGAACGGATTTTCAGCCATCTGGGTCTGGACCATGATCTCATGTTCAAGCCGACGGGCATGGCTGAAAGGATCGCAGTGACCCGAGTGGGAGAGCCGGCAGGATTGGTGAACGATCTCAACGCCCGATCCCTGGGGGGTGCGGCAGGGCACGCCGGCCTGTTCGGCACGGCCCGGGCCGTGGCCAGCCTCGCGGCAACTATCGTCAAGAGCAGAGCCGGCAAGGACGGCTTCTTTTCTGCTCACGTGGTCCAGGAGTTCTGTGAGAGGATCGATTTTGTTCCCGGGTGTACGAGAGCCCTGGGCTTCGACACTCCCTCTGAAGAAGGCTCGTCCAGCGGCAGGTTTTTCTCCCACAGGAGCATAGGACACACGGGGTTCACCGGGACTTCCGTTTGGATCGACCTGGACCGGGAAGTCACCGTGGCTCTTCTGACAAATCGTGTCATCATGGGAGAGGCAGACCGGCGCATAAAGGATTTTCGGCCGCTTCTCCATGATGCGATAATGGAGACCCTGTTCGACTAAGCGCGAATCGAAGCATTCAGAGCGAATCAGCCGGTGAGCAGGATCGGACGGCCTTCGAGCGCGAGCCTATTCCTTCGTCGTTCCAGGAGGAGAAGAAGGGCCGGGAGCGTGGTGAGAGAAAGCCCGACTCCCGCGGCCATACCGACAACCATCGTCCAACCGAGGAACTGAAGCGAATAATGGTAGGACGTGATCATGGCAACAAAGCCCATGACATTGGTGCAAGAGGTGAATATAATCGGTCGCGTCACCCGTGCCATGACCTGTTCCACCGAACCACCTTCCTCCCGGGAGCTTCCCATTACCACATGAATGCCGTTGTCCATTCCCAGACCGAAGATGAGCGGGGCCACCCCGACTATAGAGAACGGAACCCCCACTCCCAGCGCGCCCATTACCCCCAGAGTGATGCAGAAGGCCCCTGTCATGGGAATGAGACTCAAGGCTACAGCAAGGGGATGTCGGAACATGACGAAGAAGAAAATCACTACCGCTGTCAGCACGTAGAGGCCCAGGCGGGCAAGCTCTGAGACCAGCCCTGAAAGAAGAGCCTCCATGGCCTGGCGAGGACCGGACAGCCGTACCTGCACCGGCAGTCCATCCACTGCCTGGGTCAGCTCCCGGTCGGCCTTTCGCAATTCAGCAGTGTCGTTGACCTCGTGAGAATAGCGTACCAGGGTTAAGAAGCGATAGTTCCCATTGACGTGAGCCTGATACCAGCTTCTCTCCAGCTCCCCTTTCCGGCTGTCTATGGCCGCTTCGCCCAAGGTGGCCAAGTCGTGAAAGATCTGTTTGACGGTGGAAAAGGACTTTTGCATCCGCTCAGCAGCCACATGGGAGAAGTGGTTGGTCTCTATCTGCTCGTTGAATGTCCTTTCCCATATGGACCAACCACTTTCCAGACCTGCCAGAAAGCTGAGGTTCTCGTCGTGCACGGAACGGGGTGAAACGAGGTAAGATATGGAATCGAAGGAATTCACGATGCCGCTGCTTTCCATGAATCTTTCCAGTCTCTTATCCAGCAGTCTTTGGATCGAGAGCCCTTTTTCGACACTGTCCACGTCAAAGGACAGAAGTGTCGGCTGGGAGAAATTTGCGTGAAATTTCTTGGAAATCCGATTGGAAACGGCCATCGATTCCATGTCCTGGGCAAGAAAGACCTTGAACAGATCCTTCTCGTAGGACAAGCGAGAGGCAAAGACGGCGCCAGCAGCCACCATCGCTGCGGACACGAGGAGAATGGGCACGGGCGCACGCTTAAACAGCCCCGAGAACGTCTGGAAAGTAACATATATGCGCGGGATTCGATCCTGCTTGGCCCTTGCGACCAGGGTTGCCAAGGCAGGGAAAAGGCACAGCGTTGAGATGAGAGTGAGGACCAGCCCCGAGGCGCCCACACTGCCGAATTGAGCCATCGCTGGCTGAGTGGACAGGCACATGCACGCAAACGCTAATATGCAGGTGAGGCCGCCCAAGAGCACCGGCGGGCCGGTTTCCCTGTACACGGTCTCGATCGCTGCCGGCACGTCCAGGCCTCGGTCGATCTCCTCCCTGAAGCGTCCCCAAAGGTGCACGCCGAAATCTGTGCCCAAACCAAACAGTACCCCTGCAGCACCCATAACCACGGGATTCACCTCCTTATACGCCAGAGCGATCAACCCGTAATTCGGGCCGACACCAGCGCATATGGGGGCCATCAGGATGAGACCGGCCCAGAGGCTGCGGTACACAGCTATGACGAGCGCCAGAACCATACAAAAGGAAAAGAGTGTGATTCTCAAAGCCTCGCGGTCGAATATCACATCAGATTCATGATGAAACGCGGTCTTGCCGGTAAGAAACCATTGCAGCCCGTCGGATTTCTTTCTGAGACCCGGAAGAGAATTTCTCAGCTCCTCTATCTTCCGAGGAATGATCTCTTCCAAAAGTGTTACCAACTCCTTCCCCTTGACGAGCTCTGTACTGGGAAAGTCCGGCGTTACCTGTATGAGGTACACCGTGCTGTCCGGACTGGCCACGAGGAGGTACATGTCGCCGAAGCTTATCGCACCGACGCGCCTGCTCATTGCCTCGGAGACGAATTTTCCGAGGTCGAGGGGATCGCTCAAGAGGCGTTCTTGCACATATGAGTCAGAAGCCAGGAACAGACGGTTCTTCAGTCGTCGCATGGAATCTTGAACCCCGTCAGGAGTCAAGATGCGTCCAATTTTCGAGCGCTCCTCCTCGTTCATGCCCAGAAGGAAATGCTTGAATAACCCCGTGACCTGTTCCTCGTCTTCAGGATCGAGGAACCTGTACCGGACCCTTCGCACTCCCGGCAATTCGGCAAGAGCATCCCCGAGGCCTTTGATGAAGGGCAGACGGTCCGGGCCGGGAGGCTCGGGGAACTCAACGACTACAATGAGCGAGTCTTGCTCGCCGAATATGGTATTGTTCTCCTGGCTGAGGGCGATCACTGGGCTGATGTGTCCTACGCCGGCCATGAGATTGGTGCTGAGCTGTATCATCGGCATTGCTGCGAACCCGGCACCAGCGCATGTGAGAAACACTGTGAGGGTAGAATAGGGAAACCTAGAAGTCAGCCTGGATATCTTAAGCAATACGGAAACGAGAATGCGCATCACGAATTCCGATTCACCGCGTAATGCGACCAAATACCATGAGCAGCCAGGAAAGCTCTTTTCATATTCGTATTGGTACCACATCGGTCGCAACCGCGCAACTGGAGGACATCATTGGTGGGTGAAAGCTGAACAGTGAATCTTGCGAAAGTCGCCTCACCATGAGACACTGCAGACTCCTGAAGACCCCTAACGTCGACATTTTTCAGCGGGAAGCGGATGGACAGACCTTTGCAACGCAAGATCATACATATCCTGATCGATTATCGAAAGCTAACGGTGCTTTTTGCCGTGGTCGTCACAGCAATTCTCGCCGTCTTTATTCCGGGGATGAAGACGGATCCGACCCTGAAATCAGGGATAGACACTGAGTCCGCAGAGTACAAGACGTATGAGCGGTTTCTCGATCGCTTCGGAGGCGAAGAGTTTCTCCTCGTGGTCGTAAAGGGGACGGGTCGGGTCGACGCTCCGGACACGTTGAAGCACCTCGAGGCTGTAACCAATGAGCTGGAAAAGACCGACAAGATAGTTCAAGTGATAAGCCTTTCCAACCTTAAGATTTTCCAAGAGCGCGACGGCGTGTTCGGCAGCTACCCGCTGATGGAAAAGAGTAGGGGAGAATCTAATGTCGTGAGCTCCGCACAGTTTGCAAGTCTTCGTGCCGCCGTACCGAGCTTCGATCTGCTGGCGTCCTCGAACTTGCAAACCTGGGCTGTGCTCGTGCGCATTGATGACCAATGGAAATTCGACGTACCGGTCATCCAGGAAATACTCCAGCGGATCTCGTCGATAGTTGCCCGACATCTTCCGCCAGGCTCTCAGACTCGGATAGTGGGCGCGCCGGTCATACGGGTTGCAATAGACAAGTACAATGTGAGCACGGCAACCACGTTCGGGATTCTCTGCCTGCTCATCGCCACTGGCGTATCGTTCTACATTTTTAAGAGCCTGCGGGTGAGCATCATCGCCATGGTCGTCATGATCGTGTGCGTCTCATGGATTCTGGCATTCATGTCACTGACCGGAATCCCGTTGACCTCGACCACCGGCTTGTCCTTCGGACTGGTGCTCATTGTGAGCGTGGCAACGGTCATCCGGATCGTGACGCATTTCAACGAAAGATTCACGCACTCGCCGGACAGGGTCCAGGCCGCGAGAGAAGCGCTCGAAATAGTGTTCACGCCGTGCTTCATGTGCGCTGTGACGACGGCTGTGGGATTTGCCAGCCTCATGATCACCACCATACCCATGGTGTTTCAGCTCGGCTTGATCATGTCCCTTGGCGTCCTGATCTCGTTCCTCCTTTGCGTGATTCTGACCCCTGCTTTTCTCATCCTTCTCAGCCCCCCGAGCCCAAAGACGTACTCGAGCATGTCCGGCGATTTGGTTGCACGTATACTCCGTTGGCTGGAGCAGATCATCTTTGCCCACCCGAGGATTTGCGTGCTCTCGTGCGCCGTTTTTGGTGTTGTCATGGCTGCAGGAATACCCTCCATTCAGAGCGATACTCAGATCCTCAGAATGCTTTCCGATCGTACACCCGAAATGAAAGACATCCACTTCGTGGAAGATAGTCTTGCCCCCATCCATTCGCTGGAGCTCTTTTTCGAGGCAGATCGCAATACGTTCCGGATGCCGGAGACGTGGAAAAAGATGCTGGAGCTCGAGCGCCGGCTGAACGAGGTTCCGGAAGTGGTGGCCACCGATTCCGTCTTGTCCCTCATGGGATATCTGGGAAAGGTCCTAAAGGGACCCGATACTTCATTGGACAAGCTGGTCTCGGATTCCCGGCTCATTTCGGACCTTATTGCGGTTACCTCAGTCAGCTCGGACGGACGGTCCATGTTGCGTCGATACGTGGATGCGGGATACGGGACGGCGCATGTGTCGGTCCGAATACTCAATTCCCCCAATGTCCCCATTACACACACTATCGATGAAATTCGGAATATCGCAGCGTCTACCATGGGAGACGTCAGCACGGTTTCGGTGACGGGAGACCTCGCTGTGTTCGCTTCCCAGGCGAAAGCTCTCGTCCGATCTCAGCTCAACTCATTGATCATTGCATTTTGTCTGATAACGCTCTTGCTCATCATGCATCTTCGATCCTGGGCCCTCGGTCTGTTAAGCCTGGTCCCGAACATGCTTCCCGTGACGGCCATTCTCGGAGCCATGGGATGGTTCGGCATTTCCCTGGATACGGTCACGGTTTTCTGTGCCGCGATTTCGCTCGGTCTGGCCGTGGATGACACAGTGCATTTTCTGAAGCAACTGAGGTACGAGCTCGCTGACCGCGGCGATCAAGTTCCTTTTGAAACGTGTGTGCACACTGCGTTCAGCATAACCGCGAAGGCCATGGTCTCCACGTCTGCTGTCCTGTTCTTCGGCTTCCTCATGCTGTTGATTTCTCCTTTCAGTCCGGTAAATTCATTCGGTATCCTGTCGTCGATTGCCATTGTGACCGCGTTGCTCGGAGACGTGGTCCTGCTTCCGGCCCTCTTGTTAAGCGTGCCGCCTTTGAGGACCCTGGTCCTCAAACAGACGGTTCCGAGAAAAGCATAAAGAGAAGGAACGATTGACGGTGAAAACGTCCGGTAAGAAAAACAGGAGCTTACGGGGTGCCTTCCAAATGCATTCTCATCGTGCTGGACGGTCTTGCGGATAGGTCTTTCGCGGTACTGGGGCACAGGACCCCCCTGGAGGCTGCAAGCACTCCTAACCTCGATGCACTGGCTTTTCTTGGCGCCACGGGCCTATATCAGGCAGACAGGGTCGGTGTCCCGCTATCGAGCCAGGACGCTCACTTCGCGATGTATGGGTACGAGTCCCACGAGAGACCGAAACGGGGGATTCTCGAGGCACAGGCGGCAGGCGTACCAGTGGGACCTGAGGATGTATCCGTACTCGCTCGGCTGGTCTCCGCGTCCGAGGAAAGGGGGCTGCTGAGAATTGTTGACCGTAGACCACCGGCAAAGCACGAAGAGCTGGCTGAGCTCATGGCTGAAGTGGAAGCCTACGAATCGGACGGTATCCGTTTTCGATTCAGTCAGGTGAGCCTCCACGAAGGAATCCTTGTCCTGAGGGGGTCTGTGTCGCCCCAAGTGACTGACACCGACCCGTTGGTCAACGGCATGCTCATGCCAAAACCAAAGGCCTGGGCTGAGGCTGCTGGAGACGAGACTGCACTCGTTACAGCCCGTGCGCTCGGGCAGTACCTTCAATGGGTGTACGTACGGCTGCGCGGACACCCTGTGAACAGAGCCAGAGAAGAGCGCGGAGCTGCCCCTATCAACATGTTCATCACCCACCTGGCGGATCGGTGGCGTTCCATAGAACCTTTCTGCGACAGATGGGGCTTCAAGGGACTTTCCATCTCCCCAAAGCTCGTGCAATGGGGTGTCGCCAGCTCCATTGGTATGGACTCCGTTAGAGTACGAGATTCGCAGGATCCTGCGACAGACATTGCCGACCGCATTAGCATGGCCGCAGAGAAGCTCTCAGCGTACGACTTTATTCACGTTCACTCAATGGCTCCCGATCAAGCGGGGCATACCAAGAACCCCCTGATCAAGACAAAGGTGATCGAAGCGCTGGATCGCGGCATAGGCAGATCCGTAGATACTCTGCTGCACGATCCGGAGGCGCTCGTCATCATAACCGCAGACCACGCAACCCCCAGCGGAGGTCCGCTCATTCATTCAGGAGAAACCGTTCCCCTCATGCTCCTGGGCGAGGGAGTGCGACGAGACAAGGTTGCCAGATTTAATGAGGTGGAATGCGCGTGTGGGGCGCTCGGTCAGATTCGGGGCCAAGAGTTGATGCTGCTTGTGGTGAACCATCTGGACCGGGCGATGCTCAGGGGCATCAGGCATGCCCCCGAGCTTCGCGCGTATTGGCACCCGTGCGTGTACGAGCCCTTCCATGTTGATAAGTAGACAATCGATCCTCGATCACAGGCCCGCAGTCGTGGCGGACCGAAGAAGCTTGCGGACAAACACCGGAAGCGTGAACGCCGCCCGGTGAACATCCGGATCGTAGTAGCGCAATCGGCCCTCGAGATAGTCGGGAGTCTCCCGGTGACTCACATTGAGTGGATGAAGTGTCTTCGAGCAAAACGTGAGCGACCACAATCCGCCCGGGTACGTGGGCACAGGGATCACATAGGGGTGAACCCTCCCTGAGCCGAACACATCCGTCAGATCCTGCACTACCATGTTAAAGGTGTGCTCCATGAAGAAGGGTGACTCGGTTTGAAAGACGGCAGTTCCCGACTCTGTGAGACAGTCTCTCACATTTGCGAAGAAATTCTTCGAGAACAGAGCTGTGGCCGGTCCCACGGGATCCGTTGAATCAACAAGAATGATATCGAACTTATTGGGCGAATCCCGTACGAACGCAGCACCGTCTTCATATACAACCCGGACTCGCGGGTCTGAAAGCCCGGCGGACACGTCAGGGAAGAACTCTTTGCACGTGCTGACAACCTGCGGGTCGATCTCGCAGAGTGTGATGGATTCCAGGTGAGGATACTTGATCGCCTCGGTGACAGCGCCCCCGTCGCCACCACCTATTATGAGCAGGTTCCTGGGGTCCGGAACAACGGCCATGGGAGTGTGCACCAGCATTTCGTGGTACACAAAATGATCCTTTTGGGTAACCATAAAGCAATCGTTGAGTACCAGAATGCGTCCGAGCGCTTCACTGTCAAATACTTCTATACTCTGGAACTCTGTGACCGCGTCATACAGCTTGGAAGTCACACGAACTGCAAATGCTGTCCTCTCCTCCCATGCCTCACAGTACCAATCGGCGTTCATCATGGGCATAATATCACCGCCGCGAATACCGCCCCCACCCTTTGAACCGTGTGGGAGATCGAGATGCTCTTGATCTCGCGTATGCGAGACCCGCGTATGATTTCCATACCTTCACGCACCATCTGTCTGACCGCCTCTTCACACGGACCGGCCTCGCCGATGCGGGAACATTCCATGATGAGACCGGCTGCCGCCGGGTCTTCCGGAATACCCACCGCGACAGCGGCTGATATAAGCTCCCCAATCTCGTGCGAAGTCCGGTCCCCGTAGGCAACAGGGACAAGAGAGCCCTTCGGCAGCTCATATGGCTCGATCTGCTTGGCTCCCGGGGGAAGAATACTGCTCAATTTGACAAGGTTTGTATCACCGACTCCCGCTCGAAGCAGGGCCGCGTCGAAAGCATTGAGCTCCGTGGTAGCGTCAGCCGCCCCGCAGGTGAGAAAGAATCTCGTTGGGAGAGGGCCGAACATAGACAACCTCCTGAGAAGATCCTCACCATGACCGAGGTGTTCCGGTCATGGTAGTAAAACGGTTAATAATACAGTGAGGGCTCCTTCGTGTCGAGTTGATTTGTTTCGGACGGTGAGGTTCAACCGGGGCCTTTCTCTCAAGAACAGATCAAAACAAGAATACCGGCGAGACGCCGGCACTACGAAGACGGAAGTTGTGCGGACCATGGCCGCCACCGACGGGTCCCGCGAAACCCAGGGCTCTACTGGCTTCCGGCATGCGCCGAATGCCGCAAACTTTCATGGTCCGTTGTGACTGCAAGGTCACGGATGTCTTGGCAAACGTATACTCTCAAGCTATGGCGAGACGGTCCCCGCTCTTGCCCCCCTCAGGCTGCGACTGGAAGACATGGAGGTTAAGGAGAATCAGCATCTCGCTGGCACTGGCGGAGGATTTCTTCCTTGATTTGCTCCAATTCTTCCCGAATTGCCTCTCGGCTCCCGTGAATGAACATCTCGTTTTTCGTGAGACGGTCATCGAGTACCTGAAGCCGTGGTATGAGAAAGAGCAAACCATAAGCCACCAGACCCACGAGGAACAGGAAATTGACCACCACAAGTCCCCATACCCAGGAGCCCCATGCTACTCCTACTCTCGACGCCGGTGCTGCCTGAGGCTTTGTCTTCGGCGTCTTATTGTCTTGCACCGGCTCTGGAGAAATCGGTCCGGCTTCTCGTGGGGGAAAATACTCGGGACGTCGCAAATCAGCGGCGACTTTGATAGGAATTTTTCGCGTTTCGCGAATCGCGTCTCCCTGGTAGACTTTGATAACAATCTCTTTTCCATCGAGCTGAGCGAGGAGAGCGGGATCCGCGTCAGGAATCAATACGACGAACACTCCTGAATCAGCCGGAACGGTAAATCGATTCCATTCGTCAGAGGGGATTTCCGTCTGTTCGGGTTTCCGTCGTAGCTGGTAGAGCAACCATCCTGTCTTGGGAAGATCCACACCGAGGACCTGTTCCTTTCCTGAACGGTTGTCCACATTAAAGATCTCCCCTACCTTTACGTTATTCTCCGTAAAAACGATCCGGTCACGGTCCACATTGATGGAGAGGTCTCTCCCACGCCCCATTTGAACAGTCTGTGTCCTTTCTTCAACAGACTCGGCGGAGACTATGGGTTGACCGTTTATCTTGATTTCAAACAGTTCCGGAAGCGGCTTGTCTTCGAACAACTTCCTGGCAGAAGCATTGATGATCTTGAGGGACACGGACTTCACCATTGTGTCCTCGAAGGTACGAGTGTTCGGATCGTAGCGGGGGCCTGTGAATGGTACTGGCCGTCCTGCGTGCCGTTGTGCATCCATCCATTCGATCTTGAGCAGACCGGCGTTGTGCATCAGAGCAGGATTTCGTCTATTTATCTGAAGGGATATAGACCGGAATTTTTCTTGAGGATCGAGTTTCGTGATCAGAATCTCTTTTGAGGAGATATCGATGGTGACTTTAGGCTGGAATTCTCCTGACTCGCTCATTATCCCGTACGTTTCGGCTCTTGTCTCGCCGCATAGGAAGAGAACGATCACCACTGCCGTGAGCAGAGACAATCCGGTTCGCAGGTGTTTGAGCCTAAGCATGTTGTGCATGCGATGAATCACTTGCCTAGAAACCAAAGCCATTCCTTACGCTTGCCGCATTTTAGCAGGGAAAAACAGGAAAATCAATGAATAAGTGTATGTGTTAGGATAGAAGGGGACGCGGCTGCCGGTCTTCCCCGTGGACGCTGCTCCTCTGAAATTTAACCGCTGCCGGTTGCTCGCTTCCCTCTCTCGAACATTCACTGAGTGGTGTCTACAAGTGGCTCATGCGACCTTCCGAAGAAATTTGTGGTGCTGTGACAGTTTTGATTATAATGCTTGTTTCGTTCCAGCGTCGACTCCCGGTTCTTATTTTCTAAACGGAGATTCAGCCATATGGACGATTCGTCTGCGAAGATTTCACAAGTTTCTCGGGATATACCCCCGTTCCTCGTCATGGATGTTCTCGAACGAGCCATGGAGATGACGGAAGCAGGAGAACATGTCATCCACCTGGAAGTGGGAGAACCGGATTTCGATACGCCGGTGCACATCGTGGAAGCCGGAATGAAGGCGTTGAGGACCGGAAAGACCCACTACACCTCGAGCACCGGGATACCGGAGCTAAGGAGAGCAGTAGCGGATCATTACCACAACGCGTACGGCGTAGAAGTGGATCCCCAGCACGTCGTGATCACGTCAGGATCTTCGCCGGGAATCTTCCTCGTTCTGGCGTCGGTCCTCGACCCCGGGTACGAAATAATCATGTCGAATCCGCACTACGCGTGTTATCCGAACTTTGTGCGGTTCCTGGGCGGAGTGCCGGTTTTTGTGCCCGTGTCGGCGGAAGACGGGTTTCAGATGAATCCCAAGGATGTGGAGCAGGCCATAACGGACAAAACGCGGGCCATCCTCATCAATTCTCCTAGTAATCCGACCGGAACCGTCATGGATCCGCATCGGATGGAAAAGATTGCCCGGCTGGGTGTGCCGATAATATCCGATGAGATCTATCACGGCCTTGTGTACGAGGGTAAGGAGCACTCGATTCTGGAGGTCACCGAGAACGCTTTCGTGCTGAACGGCTTTTCGAAGCTCTACGCCATGACTGGGTGGCGACTGGGTTATCTGATCGCCCTTCCCCACCATGTTCGGCCGATACGGAAAATGGCTCAGAATTTTTTCATTAGCGCTGCGGATTTCGTGCAGTGGGCCGGTGTAGAGGCTCTCACGAATCCCTCCGACGAAACCGTTCAGATGAAGAGCACATTCAATCAGAGGCGCATCACGATGATATCCAGGCTCAGGGAAATGGGATTCAAGATCCATGTCGATCCCACAGCAGCCTTCTACGTGCTGGCCGATGCCAGACATTTCTCAACAGACTCCTACAGGTTCGCCTTCGAAATTCTCGAGGAAGCCCATGTGGGCGTTGCGCCGGGAATCGATTTTGGAAGCAATGCGGAAGGATTCCTGCGCTTTTCGTATACAAACTCCATGGAGAACATCGTGGAAGGCCTGGACAGGCTGGAGCTCTATCTGAGAACTCGTTTCGGTCCGGTCGCATCACAGGGAGACCACGATCCTCAGAGCGTATCATGACGGCTGATAAGAAGCGGTGATACATAGTGTCCACGCTCATGAAGCCAAAGAGAATCTATGTGTCTCCCGACAATCTGACGTCGGGAATCGTCCGGTTCGACTCCGGCGACAGCGTGTACCTTCGTACAGTCTTACGGCTGAAGCGCGACGATCTTGTACGAGTCTTTGACGGTCAATCTGAGTATCTTGTCCGTCTGACCGACTGCCGGAGTCGGAGATTAGCCGGGGAAGTCGTTCACAAGGTGGACGAGCTCCGCGACGTGGGAATCGACGTTACCCTCGCCTTTTCCTGTGTGAGGCCGGGGCCTCTCGAACAGATACTCCGACACGGTACAGAGCTCGGCGTATCTCGGTTCGTTCCCCTATTGAGTCGTCGTTCGGCACGGCGACCTGAGGAACGCAAATCGAGATGGGAATCTATCGTCGTTGCCGCGGCCGGCCAGTCGGGCAGGGTGTCCATTCCGGCGATTGAGGCTCCGGTCGGCTTTGATGAATTCGTGAACCGGCCTGTCCGCGACGAGTTACGGCTCGTACTTTCTCTCGTAGCCGCTGTCTTGCCCTTGCAGGCCGTATTGGACAGGCACCGTCCCCGGGAAGTAACTATTGCCATCGGTCCGGAAGGAGGATGGGATCCAACTGAAGAAGGACTGGCCTTGAATCGGGGCTACGTTCCGGTTAGTCTGGTGCCGGGGATCCTGAGAACCGAAACAGCGGCTTTGGTGGCAACGGGGCTCGTCGCTGCATGGGGCTATTGGAATGCGAGCTGCGAAGAATCTGCCGGGCCATCAGAGCCCGTGAACGGCGCTTAGTAACTGGATGGGGAAGAAATTGACCCGGGGACATCTTCATGGTAACCTTATATGGTGTGAAATCCATCGGCGAATGTGCGTCGGCGGGGAGACCCCTGTCGGATGGGGATGTTGCAGCGGCCATCCGAGGGGCTCTTCGTCAGTGGACGAAGCGGAAGCGGACATGCAGGTGTAGGTAAGGGAAACCGGCTTCTCAAGATGAGCTTTTCGGGCCCGCGATGGCGTCACGAAGAGCAAAGAGCTGGTGGGCTCTCGAAGCTGGGGTAGAATGATTTTTATGTGTAAATGGCATGAGTGAGATCGCCGCCGCCTCGACTCCCTGGATTTGTGACGGCCTAACGGCTATGGACCGAGGGCGCAATCTCACGTGACGAGGTAATGGATGGCAACAGTAGATATGAATGAGACTTTTTCCGAGGATAGCCGGGAAGAAAGTGTGTTTGCCACGTTGCTGCCGGCGTTTCCGGAAAGAAGCTCGATCGAGAAGGCCATGCCGCATATGGATCGCGCGGTTTCTGGACTCGGGAAAGCGGGGTTTCTGTCCTGGGTGGAATTCACGCTGGAGAATCCCGACGAAATATGGGATGTAGGGGAAAGCTCGGACCGGGTCATCTACCATTACCTTTCTTGCATGGGCGCGCACGGCAAGCCCCCGGTTTTTGCAGTGGAAGTCTGCTATTCAGACGAGCTTACCGAGATCAACGATTTCACTTTGATCGTCGACGAGGGGGATCTTACCCTGCTTCGCACCGGGCGATTGGTCTACAGCCGCATCGCAGAATGGGAGAGAGAGAGAATCGTCAAGACCCTCAACGAGATGGCGCTCATGAAGTACGATGAGGACCGCCTGGACGAGGCGAGTGACCTTATTGACGCGGCGATCCGAGTGGGAGGAAGTACCTGCGCGTACCTGTTCAATAATCGAGGCCTTATTTGCTGGAAAATGGGGAGGATCGACGAGGCGAAACGGAATTTCTTGGAAGCAATCGACCTCGACTCGGAAAACGGAGATCCCCACTTCAATATAGGGCTGATTTATTTCGATGAGTCCGACTTCAACAGAGCCCTCTTCTATCTTCGGAAGGCGGTGGACATCAATCCCTTCGACAGCCAGTTCTTGACTGAGCTCGGGCACTTATACCTGGAGCTTGACCGGGAGGACGAGGCGCTTCAGCTTTTCCAGAAGGCGTTCGAGCACGATCCGGCAGACGCTCAAGTGGATTTTCACTTGGGGTACTACTTTCTTTACAAGAAGCGGAAACCCCGAGATGCAGTGAAGTATTACCGGAAAGGGCTCCAGAAAGATCCGGAGGATCAGTTTGCCCTTGCAGACCTTGCCCTGGCTCATTGGATTTTAGGGAATAAACGCAAGACGATAGAGATTTACCAGGTCATTCAGAAGTGTTCCGACCTGATGCCATACACAATCAGCCGCTTGGTTTACTTGAACGTGGAGATGGGAGATTACGAAAACGCTCTCAAGTACTATCGGCAGGCTTTGACTCAGAAAGAGCCTTTCGAACCCGAGTGGCTTCATTACAATGCTGCGCTCGTGTATGCAAAAACGGGGAAGTCCCGCCAGGCACTGGACATTCTCGATCTTGCCGTGAAGGCAGGCGGCGAGGCCGTTATACGCAGAGCCCTCATGGAGGAGGCCCTCAACGGTGTGAAGCAGATGCCGGACTTCAAACGCCTGCTCAAGCTGTCGTCGAAACGCAAGATTCGCTGAACCTCTCCATTCGTGTGTAGCGGAGATGCTGGAGGGACACAGGGAGTGGACTGCTGCCTTAGAGTTTCCCGAAAAGAACCCTTCGATCCAACGTTCCGGCCGACTTAACCTTTTTGCGCGGTCGAGGTCTTGGGCAAGTTATGTCTCGAAGCTCCTAGGAATTCGTGACTGAAGGTGCTGACGATGGAACGGGATGCCCAGTCCCTGCGAGAAGACCTCTACCGTGTTGTTCAGCATTACGCGGAGCTCGCCAAGCTCGCGAGAAAAGGCGAAGTCGATCCCCTAGGCCAGATAGGGAGAATTGTCAAGAAAACAGCTCCCTACCTGCTCCTTCTCATCCGCGACCTCTTGCCGCAGCTCGAACGGGAAACCATAACCTACCACGAAGCCCTGTACCAAATCATCAGAGGGGCTCAGCAATTCTCTGATCATCACATCCTCCTAGACAGTCGGAACGAAATACAGGAAATAGAGCAGGGAGCAAAGCTGTTCCTGTACGCGATCAAATGGCTTGACTCCCCGATAAACACCCGCCCCGCGCCCCACGAGCTCGATATTTTACAGAAAAAGCTGAGAACCCTTAACGAGAAGTACAGGCAACGATACGCTCCCGACGAAGATCAAACCGCTACGTTGATTCCCAGTTTTGTCGTCAAAGACGAAAACGAGTCGGCCGGAACCACCGTCTCCCGTATGGCAGATGTGGTCAAACGTGCTGTGCTCGAGCTGCACCACCTCATGGTGGAATACGAGCCGCAACGGCGCTTCTACTTTTTCAACAGCTCGACTCGCCTGCAGGTCGAGGAGGACATTGTCAGCCTGGCGTGGTTCCTTTTCAGATGCGGGTTCTCGGTGGACCGTATCGCTTCAGGCTATTACAAAGACCTGCTCACGGAATTTCTCAACGAGAAGATGCTCGACCACCTGATCTCCACAGTAGCGAACATTGACTCCTTGATTGGCTTGTCGTCGCACATGTGGTTGATTTCTCTGATCGATTTCGCATCTTTTTTCGAGCTGCCGGGGGATTACGTTGACCTGGAAGACCCCCGGGAAGCCATGCGCCATGCAAAAACGCTCAAGACCAAGCACCGCCGGGGCGGAGGCTTGATGCGGAGAATGGCCGAGC
>CAYZET010000009.1:0-28499 GCA_964477215.1 uncultured Syntrophaceae bacterium
GCCGAGGGTTATGCCAACGGCAAGGGCGCGCAGCTCTACAAACTCTATCAGGCCAGTCCGCAGGGGCAACACGTCCTCAGCTATCTCCTCTACCGGTATTACTCATCGTTTGGAGCGTACCACGGAGCGAATCGGGTGTTCGACAAGCGGGGGCAGGCTGCGGTCGAAATCTACAAGCCTCGACTCGACCGTTCCGAAATGGAGAAGAAGGCCGAACAAGATCTCAACGAAGCCGGGCAAGGGTACAGCACCAAGACCAGGGAGGAGATGGCAGGGCTGATCAAGCTGATCGTCGAATCCTTGGCGGATCCGAGCAAGGTAAAGGGAAAGAAGGTCAAAGTTCTCGGCGACATCTCCTCAGGAGCCATGGGTAAGGTGAGCATTGGGATTTACGAAAACCGAATAGCAGCCATAAAACGGGTCAAGACCCAGGCTACGGCCAGCCTGGGCGATCCGGTCGCCCTCCTCCAGTACGAAGCGGCATTGCATGCCCGCGTCCAACATCCGGAACAGCATCCCTGTATAGTGGAATACTTTGGGCTTATCGAGCAAGACGGGGAAAGGCTGCTCCTGAACGGATACCATCCCACTGACAATCTCACACAACTCGTCGAGCGCAATTGGCTTGTCAAATACCAGCCCCCGTTCACTACCGAGAGCAAACTTTCGCTCGCAGTTCTGGAAATAGTGATAAACCAGCTCTTGGAATGCCTGCGACTCTTCCGCGCGAAAGGAATCGTGCACAGAGACCTGAAGACGGACAATGTGCTCTACATGGTGGATGAAAACGACGATCTTTGCCAGATCAAAGTCATCGACTTCGGGGTGGGGCTGGCGCTGGGACAAGGCGCGATGCAGGACCTGTTTCGGGGCAAAGTCGTCGGGACGTTCTCTTACATGGCGCCCGAGCAGGCACGGGGCAAAAGCGTCTATCAATCGGATCTCTACAGCGTGGGAGCAATTTTCACCGTTCTCCTGACGGGGAAGCTCCCCATGGTTTTTCCCAAGACGCGATCCCGCAGCGACCTCGTGAAACAGATCTACCGCATCGAAAAAGAGCCCAGACCCAAGCTTACCACTCTGAATCCGTACCTCAAGAAGAATACCACCCTTGAGCATCTGGCTGAAACCGTCCAGGCAATGCTTGACCTCGATCCTATGAGAAGACCGAATGTAGAGGAATGCCAAGCCGCCTTTGACGGGGTTTTTCAGCATATCGGCGACGAGAAATACCGCATCAGTGTTTTCTATCATCGCGGATAGAGTGCTCCCCCACTAGTCCAAGGCCAAGGCGCGAACGTCCCCGGGGCCTTTCAGTCCCTTGACCGCTTGGTGCCGTCACGCGGCCCGGGTATTCTCCAGGAGCCTCTCTCTAAAGGACTCGGCTGCGGCTCTCACCGCAGTGTCTCCTCCTGAGCTCGCCGGTATTTTCGGTACTACTGCGCTTCCAGAGATGCCGAAAGAGGACAGTTTCTTTTTTTCCCGGCTCACAACTTTCTTGCGCTCCTTGCCTCTGTCCTTTAGTGCTGCCTGCAATTCTTCGCGGACCGTCTTGAGAAGAGAATGCTTTTCCTTCGCCTGAGGGAGCTTTTCCATGATGTCGAGATACTTGAATGGCTGCTCGTCTTCGATTAATCCGTCTACCATTGTTTCCCAGATCAAGGACCAGAGAAGATCGCGACTTTCTCTCGGCACTCCTTCCACCGCTGCGGCGATCTCGTCCGACCAGGCAGGATCTTCGAGAAGTCTGAGCTTGAAGCCCTTGGCCTTCTTCTGCATCTCTTCTCTGCGGAATGCCTCCTTTTCTTCTTGTGACAGAGACATCCCTTTGGTTCGTTCCATGATAAGGTCCATGGTGCTGGGAATCTCGCCCACTTGTCCTTCCTTTCTTCATGGTGTCCCGGCGACACGCTCCGAGCCGCTGGCACCTCTTGCCACGAGCAATGGGTATTCCGAAGAGATAGGGCCCCCGGGGAGCCTCCTCGCCTCGCCAAGCAATCTCGGGAACGTTCCGCCCCGTGTAAACAGAGCATAGCACACGGTCCTCAGCGCGGAAAGCCCAGGAAACGGAACCCTGGACAACGCATCGAGAGCCCGCTAGACGCGCAGGCAAAACCGACAGCCGGCATGCAACGGCTGAAGCACCTCAGGCCGCGATTCATTCTCGGATTTGACCGTCTCCGAGAACGATGAACTTCGTGGTGGTGAGATCCTCCACTCCCATGGGGCCGAATGCGTGGAGCTTTGTCGTGCTGATTCCTATTTCTGCTCCGAGTCCGTACACGTATCCGTCGCTCATCCTCGTGGACGCGTTGACGATCACAGAGGAGGAATTGACCTCCTTGAGAAACTTCTGAGAAGCATGATAATCACGGGTAACTATGGATTCGGTATGGAGGGAGCCGTACTTGGCAATATGATCGATGGCCTCATCAATGGAATCCACAACTTTAACCGCTAGAATTAGCTCGAGATACTCTGCGTACCAATCATCTTCGGAAGCCTGCTTCATGGAGGACACAATGGAACGTGACCGCTCGCACCCTCTGAGCTCCACGCCGGCCTCAATCAGCTCCTGGCTCACGCGAGGCAGGAATTCGCCTGCAATCGACTTGTGAACCAGAAGGGTTTCCAGGGCGTTGCAGACCCCGGGACGCTGGACTTTCGAATTGAGAGTCAGCTTGATTGCCATGTCAAGCTCGGCCGCTGCGTCCACGTAGAGGTGGCAGACGCCCTTGTAGTGCTTGATGACGGGGATTCGGGAATTTTCGGCGACGAATCGTATAAGCTGCTCGCCTCCACGGGGAATGATCAGGTCTACGAGGTCCTCGAGCTTGAGTAGGAGCAGAATGGCTTCCCGATCCGTTGTGGGAAGCATATTGACCTCATCCGGATCAACCGAGTTAGCCTCGAGAATATCCTTGAATAATGCCACGATCGCTGAATTGGACCTCGCTGCTTCCGACCCGCCCCGAAGGATCACAGCGTTGCCGGCCTTTAAACAGAGAGCAGCAGCGTCGGCGGTGACGTTAGGCCTGGATTCATAAATGATTCCAATTACCCCCAGGGGGATTCGCATCCGGCCGACCCGCATCCCGTTGGAACGGGTCCACATCCTCACTATTTCACCCACGGGGTCAGGAAAGGCTGCAATTTCTTCCATTCCCGCCGCGGTTTGCTCGATAACCTTGTCTGAAAGCGTGAGCCGATCCAGCATCGCGCTGGAGAGTCCCTGGGCCGTGCCCAGCTCCAGGTCTTTTTGGTTTTCTTCTTGCAGGCGGGATCTTGACTCCCGCAACGCTCGGGCCATTTCCAAAAGGATTTTCTCTTTGGTCTTCATAGGAAGCGATGCCGCTTGTCTGGCCGCTTTGTGCGTTGCTTTCGCCACTCGGAGAACTTCATCCTGCAAAGTCATTGGCTTCTCCACGTTTTTCCGCTATGTGATGGAAATCATCGGTCGAGTCGCTTATTGTAAGACGTTTGCTTCCAACTCGAAAGGGTTTTTTGCATGATCCCCATCCTATCCATCGTCGGAAAATCCGACACAGGCAAGACCACGTTGCTGGAAAAAGTAGTGCGAGAGCTGCGATCCCGGGGATGGCGCGTAGCAACCGTAAAGCACGATGCCCACAGTTTCGACATAGACCATGAGGGAAAAGACTCGTGGAGGCACAAACAGGCGGGAGCGTGCATCACAATAATATCGTCCCCCTCCAAGATAGCCGTCGTTGCCGATACGGATCACGATCATACCCTCGATGAGATACGCGATCTGTTCGTACGCGACGTGGACATCGTGATCACCGAAGGATACAAGAGGGAGAGACATCCCAAGATCGAGGTGTTCCGGAGCGAGTTGCGACGGGAGCTTCTCTGTACGGACGACGAGAATCTCATCGCCATCGCGGGAGATTATTCCGCGCCTCCAAATGACGTTCCGGTCTTTGATCTCGATGATCCGCGGCAATTGTGCAATTTCATCGAAGCGCGATTCTTAGGAAGGCATTGACGTAAACGACCGCGCTGACAGTTCGTGGAAGGACGGCTGGAAATGCCGGACCGTGCATCAAGAGTTGATATCCCCGTACGCGCTGCTGATGGCCGCGGAAAGCTTCTCGCTCGTCCTGAGGGCAAGTTTTGCCGCCACGTCCATCTTTCCCGGGACTTGATGCCAGTCCAGCCCGACCAGCCAGAAGCCCGCAACCATGCGCTTTCTGTTCTTTTTTCCGTAGAAGATGGGAGCTGCCACAGACCCCACGTTGGGAAGGTACTCGCCCATGTCGCGGGCAATACCGGTCCGCCGGACTTGCTCAAGCTCCTCGCGATAAAGATTCATGTCCGTGATCGAGTCAGACGTATACTGGGGGAGGGGATGCTGAAGCAGAATTTTCTCCAGGATGTCCTGATCCAGGTAAGCGAGGAAGAGCTTTCCCACGGATCCGGCGTAAAACGGCAGTCGAGTTCCGGGCCTTGCGGTGACCTTCAGTTCTTTGGAAGATTCGATCTGGTCGAGGATGAGTATATGGTGCCCGGTGCACATGCCGAGGAAAATATCTTCCTCCACATCCACGCTCATTTTCTCGAGCAACGGGCGTGCCTGCGACACGAGAGGGACCCGCACTTTCGCCTCTGCGGCTATGTTTTTCACCGCGTATCCGGCCGTGTACTTCCTGGTGATATGAAACATGAGAACCCAGCCAGTTTCCTCCAAAGACGCCAGGAATCCGTGGGTTGTCGACTTGGCAAGAGAGAGTCGTGCCGCGATATCGCTAATACCCGGGTTGGTAGAGGCGGTGATGATGAATTTGAGCACCCGCATGGCTTTGGAAACAATGGGCGCCGAATACGCTATAGGAGTGGCTTTTTTTCTCATAATTATCCCTGTGGGTTCCTGTCTATTCTATCCGCCCGGCCTGGACCCCCAGAAGTAATTTTCACGATGATGAACTGGCCTGCTATGTAACCTTTTCCTGTCTGCCTGTCAATGGTTTTCCCATGAAAGGGTTTATAGGTTGACACGCGTCGTTCCTCGCGGTATTCTGATATGTGCAAAGTTCTTGATACCGAAATCAGTTCAGCGTAACCATGCTACGAGTCAAATTCCAAGACATTCTGAGAGCCACCCTTCCGCAGACTTCAGGCAATGAAGGCTGGATAGGGGTCTCTCCACGAGGTGATCAGTACCACGTTGTCGTACCCGTGGACACGCAGATCGCTCGGGGAGTTATGGCATGCAATCGCCCCACGGATGGTACTCCGTTTGGCGGATATGCAGGCTGGCTCTATTTTCGTTGTCCCCCCTTCGAAGATCTCCAAACTGATGACATGTCTGCAAGAATATCGTGGGCCCATACGACCGCTGATAAGTTCCTCCGCTGGTTGGCGTTGTATCACATAGAAGCTTCCATCGAGTCTGATCAAAGTCTTCGGAGCAAACACGCGGAAGAGGACATGAGCAGTCTCCAGGGCGGTTCGGGTGGCTCCACCGCGCCGAAGACGATTGCTTGTTCGCACTGTGGCAGAATATGGAACGGAATATGCGTATTTCTTAGGGATCCCGAAACCTCTCTCGAAGGATATCGGGCATGTCTGGACGATTTTTCACAAGGTTGGTACCTTTTTTCTCATTCCTGTGGAAATACAATCGAAGTGCCTGTGTCACGGGTGGCACGTGTCCGAGAGAGAGGTAGGACGCTAATAGGCACACACGCGTGCCCGGGCCTTTGTTATTACGAGAGGCCTATATTGCCGTGCGCTGCCAAATGCGAGGGGGCCGGATATCGTCGCATTGCTAGAAAGATCGTGGCGCGCTGGCGTTAGCACGGTGAGGAGAAACGGGGCACGCCGGTGAAGATGATTGCCGGCCCTGCTTTCCAAAGCAAAAACGTTCCATTGTTTGTATTGGGTGCGAGATCTCGGTCTCGGACTGTGTCAACTTTTTTGTCATCAGGAGGAAAACGTCATGCTCCTGCCGAAATTCGAGTACCACGAGCCCTCAACGCTCCAAGAAGCTCTGAGGCTGCTCGAGGAGCTGGGAGGCAACGCGAAGGTGCTGGCCGGCGGAACCGATCTGCTTGTCCGGATGAAGCAGAAGATCGACAAGCCGAAGCACGTCATCTCCCTTGCCAGGGTCCCTGGCCTGGACGAGATCACACCGAGGAATAGTCACGGTGTGAGCGTTGGCAGTGCGGTCACCGCTGCATCGTTATCGCGAAACGAGCTGCTCAATGATCGATTCCTGCCCCTGGCTCAGGCTGCCGGCCGCCTCGGTGCCCCGATGATACGAAATCGAGCCACCATCGGGGGAAACCTGGTAAATGGCCGGCCGGCCGCGGATCTCCCGCCTGCCTGCATGGTCCTTAACGCAATGCTGACACTTAAGAGCTCGTCCGGAGAGCGCGAGGTGCCTGCGGTGGAATTCTTCCAGGGACCCGGCGTCACCCTGATCGAGCCGAACGAGTTGCTTGTATCCATCTTCATGGAGACGCCACCACCCTGGTCAGGCGGCTCCTACATCAAGCTGGGTGCGCGCAAGACTCTCGAAATCTCCATGGTTAACGTTGCCACCTTGGTCGCCTTGCAGTCGCCGGATGGGCCGATCGTGGACGCGAGAATCGCTTTGGGCGCAGTTGCACCGGTCCCTGTCAGGGCGTTCGCAGCCGAGGAGCTCATCATTGGCCAAATGCCTTCTGATGAGTTGTTTCAGACCGCTGGACAAACAGGAGTCGGTTTGTGCAGCCCTATTACAGACCACAGAGGAACCATGGAATATCGCTGCATGATGATCGAGGTTTTGATCAAGCGGTCACTGAAGCGATCTGTGGAACTGGCGCGGGCGTGGAAGCCTTGACGTGCGGGACAGGTCCCTCGATTTTGAAGCCACGGAGAGTATGCGATGAAAGTGCTGATACAAATTACCGTTAATGGTGAGATGAAGCAGGCCGCTGTGGAGACCAACACTACACTGACTCAGTTTCTGCGGGAGGATCTCGAGCTTACGGGGACCAAACACGGATGCGGTCTGGGCGATTGTGGCGCGTGCACTGTGCTCCTTGACGGAAAGCCGGTGAATTCCTGCCTTGTCCTCGCAGTTCAGGCCGCAGGTCGCGAGGTGCTGACAATCGAAGGCCTGGCGGAGAATGGAAAACTGCACCCCATACAGCAGGCCTTCGTTGACAACGGAGCAATTCAGTGCGGCTTCTGCACTCCCGGAATGATCCTGTCCGCAAAAGCGCTTCTGGATGCGAACCCGAGGCCCACGGAACAAGAGATTCGAACGGCAATCTCCGGAAACCTCTGCCGCTGCACTGGGTACCAGAAGATAGTCGAGGCCATCACGGCGGCCTCCAAAGCATTGCAGGAAACGGAGGTGTCGTAAATGAGCACGTTTTCAGTCCTCAATACCAGGGCGCCGAGAGTCGATTCCCCCGCGAAGGCTACCGGTCAGGCCAAGTATGCAGATGACCTTTCAATGCCAGGAATGCTCTATGCGGCCATCCTCCAGAGTCCACTGGCTCACGCAAAAATCCTCCACATAGATACCTCCAAAGCCAAGAAGTTGCCAGGGGTCAAAGGGGTGATCACGGCAAAGGAGGCCGGGCTCGTCAGGTACGGGGTTTCTCCTGCCCGGTATGACGAGACGCTCTTCGCGTGGGACAAGGTCAGGTATGTGGGTGACGAGATTGCTGCCGTGGCGGCGGTTGACCAGGCTACCGCACAGGAAGCTCTGGAGCTGATCAAAGTGGATTACGAAGAGCTCCCCGCGGTATTCGACATGTTCGAGGCCATGAAAGAAGGGGCTCCCCAGATCCACGACGCGTTCCCGGGAAATCTCAATGCCGAAGTGCATCAGGAATTCGGGGACACGGAAGCGGCTCTGGCAGGGTGCGACCTGGTGATGGACCATACATTCCTGAATAAGAAACAGGATGCCGCTTTTATTGAGCCGCATTCGTGCATAGCTCATTTGGGTCTGGACGGCAGATTGACCTTGTACACAGCAACCCAGGTGCCTCACTATGTGATGCGAACTGTCGCCATGGTTCTGCAGATCCCCGTGGGAGATGTCCGTGTGGTGAAACCGTACGTGGGTGGGGGATTCGGTCCGAAGTCCGAAGCCACTCCCCTCGAGATGAGCTGTGCTATGCTGGCAAAGATCACCGGAAAACCGGTGAAGATGACGTACTCCAGAGAGCAAGTCTTCCTCCACTGCCGAGCTCGCCACCAGTTCTACGCGGAAATGAGCCTCGGCGTCATGAAAGACGGGACCATGGTCGCCCTGAGAAACAAGGCGATTTTGGATGGAGGAGCGTACACGAGCTTCGGCATCGCCACCGTCTACTATGCCGGCTCTCTCCTCGGCGGACCGTACAAGCTCAAGGCAATGAAATACGACGGCTATCGAGTATACACCAACAAACCGGCCTGCGGAGCGCAGCGCGGCCACGGCGGCGTGGCCCACAGGGCAGCCTTTGAGCAGTTATTGGATATGACTGCGGAAAAATTGGGCGTCGATCCCATCGAAATGCGCCTGAAAAACATTATGACGACAGGGGACGTAACGATCAACGAGCTCGACATGTCAAGCCTCGGGATGAAGGAGTGCATAGAGGCCGTTCGCGACGGATCGGACTGGGCCAATAAGAAGGGAAAGCTCCCCAAGGGCAAGGGAATCGGCATGGCCTGCGGATTCTTTGTTTCCGGAGCAGGCTATCCCATTTACCGGTCGGACACGTATCACTCGACTGTGGTGATCAAGGTCAGTGAGGATGGTGGAACTGTCAACGTGCTTACAGGCTCCGCGGAGATCGGTCAAGGGTCTGACACGGCCATGGCCATGATAGCAGCAGAGACTCTGGGCATTCCATTGTCGGCCGTTCGCATTACGTCCGGGGACACCGATTTGAGCGTTGATCTTGGGGCTTATTCGAGCCGTCAGACTCTCATGACCGGTCATGCGACCAAAGAAGCCGCAGACCAGGTCCGCAAGCAAATTGCGGAAGTGCTCGCGGAAACTCTCCAGTGTGACCCGGATTCCATCACCTTCACCGATGGGATTGTGAAATTCAACGGGCAGCCGGGAAATTTTGAGATAATCCGGACTCGGTACATAAAAGAGCATCGAGGGTGGACCGATCCCCCGGGTGGCGAGTATCTCACGTTCAAGGAGGCTGCACGACACGCGTTCCTGGAACGAGGGACCCTCGTCGGCACGGGAAAGTACAAGCCACCAAGACTCGGTGGCTCCTACAAGGGCGCCGCTGTGGGAACATCACCCGCGTACGGGTGCTCGGCCCAGGTGGTTGAAGTGAGCGTGGATCTCGAAACCGGCGAGATCACGGTAGACGACATGACCGATGCCCATGACTGCGGTCTCGCGGTGAACAAGACCCAGGTGGAGGGTCAGATGCATGGCTCTCTTTCAATGGGATTGGGCGAATGCCTCTTCGAGGAGGTCAAGTTCGATTCCCGCGGTCGCATTCTCAATGCCTCCCTGGGTGAGTACCGCATTCCCACCGCTCTGGATATGCCCAATGTGAAGACCATCATTGTAGAATCCAATGAGCCAAACGGCCCGTACGGGGCCAAGGAAGTTGGTGAAGGCGCTATCATGCCAACGATCCCGGCAATTCTTAACGCTATATATGACGCGACAGGGGTCCGTGTGAACGAGCTGCCTGTTTCATCGGAACGCCTGTACATGGCGCTGAGAAAAAAGCAGGAAGAGGCGTGATACATATACTCGTTACCAAGAGCTCTTTCCGCTTCCCATATGTCGAGACTGTTCATGGGAGGTTCGCAAAACGGTGGGACGGGCGTCTCGCCCGTCAGAGTTGAGCATGAGAAACGGAAATTATTCTTGGCAACCGTTATAACCACGGGGGCTCGCTCTGGGGCCCCCGCGCATAAAGCACGTACTTCATCCAGAGGTCAACCGTGAAATTCGTGTTCAATGGATTTCCCGAGGAGATCGAAGGCTTCGAGCTGACGATTCAGGATTTGCTGGACAGAGCCAAAGAAGACGATCCCGCGGTGATCGTAGAGGTCAATGGCCGATTCGTGTACAGGAAGGATTTCCAGTCCGTCACGATTCGTGAAGGAGACCGAGTCGAGTTCATCCATCCCTCCTTCGGCGGGTAAGGTGGGAACGCAGGATTCGGGGCCCCTTCTGGTCCGGGTGTCAAACCCCCTGAGCAGTATGGGGCCAAATGTACTTGTGGATCTGAAGCTGAAACCTCACGGCCAGCCCGTCTTCGAGAATCCATTTGACTAGGTTTCGCGGAGGTAGCTCTCCAAAGACGGTGGAGAACAGCACCTCGTGCTCAACAGAGCCAAAACGATCTGCCACAATTCCCCTGGCCCACTCGTAGTCGTGCCGGTCCGATATCACGAATTTGATCTGATCCTCCTTACGCAATCCCCACATGTTTTCCCATCGCACGCTGCGGTTTTCACCGCTGGAGGGACACTTCACATCCACGATGCGGACCACTTGCTCAGGAAGCACTGAAATGTCGAGGGAGCCGTTGGTCTCTATCAAGACCTTGTATCCGCGTTCGAGGAGACAAGCGGTCAGGTCGGGAGTTGCTTCCTGCAACAGAGGCTCGCCGCCGGTTACCTCCACAAGCTTCACCCCGAATGCGGAGATCTGATCGAGGATCTCCTCCATGGACATATCTGTTCCGCCTTCTTGTGCATAACGGGTATCACAATAGCGGCATCTCAAGTTGCAACCGGCCAACCTGATGAATGAGCACGGAAGCCCGGCGTACGATGACTCGCCTTGAATGCTTCTAAAGATCTCGGAAACCTTGAATGACATCTTCCTCTCCCCGATCGGGATCCCACACAATCCTACTTGGCTCGCGATTGAGCGCGCACAACAATGTTTCCCGATTTCCGCTTGTCATACAAAACTATCAGAAGAGATTGAAAAAGTCACGTCAGGTGGTAAGATACTTTCTTCCGAGTATATCTGGAGCAGACCCAACCATAAAGTGCGGAGGATAGCCATTTTGGAAAGAGTCAGGGTACGATTTCTTCCTGATAACGTGTCGGTCGAGGCCGGAACAGGTGACACCATCCTAGACACGGCACTGGAGGCTGGGATCTTCATTCCTGCTGCATGTGGAGGATCGGGGGCTTGCGCACAATGCAAGGTGAAGATCGTCGAGGGTCTTTTCGAAGGTCAGACCGCTGAAAAGCTCAAGGCCGAAGACAGAATTCAAGGGTACGTGCTGGCATGTCAAACCCGGCCGCTGGGTGACGTCACGGTGGAGATTCCGGCTGCCAAAGTGGGCCGCAGGGTTATTCCTCGTGACGAAGCCGAGCGCATGCGGGCTACGGCATCCCCCATGGAATCGCCTATAATTCCTGAGATAGATCCCATGGCTCTGCAGGTCCTCGTTGAGTGCCCACCGCCATCTTCTCAAGATAATACAAGTGATTACGAAAGACTGGTTCGTACCCTAAAAGTAGATCACGGTGTGTCTCCGATCATCGCAAGCCTGGATGTTCTCAAAGAGCTTCCCTCGGAGTTGAGAAAAGGCGATTGGAAAGTGACAGCATGTCTCGGAATCGAAGACACGTTAGACTCGGCGCCACCCCTGTATCGACTGCTTCGGGTTCGCGGGGGACACACGGCCTCGCGACCGACGGCCTTGGCAGTGGACATCGGTACGACGTCGCTGTGGGGTGAGTTGGTCAACCTCGACTCCGGCGAAGTGCTCGCTCGTGCTTCCCGTTACAACCCGCAGATTTCCATGGGTGACGACGTAATCAGCAGAATCGTGTTCGCTCTGAAAAAGGATGGGCTCGCCAGGTTACAACAGCACGTTGCCAAGGGCATCAATGAGATTATTGAGGAGCTGATCGCTGAGTCCGGCCAGCCTCGTGAGAGCATCTGTTACATGGTCGCTGCCGGAAACACCGTCATGACGCATCTCTTTCTCGGCCTCTATCCCAAGTTCCTCCGGGAGTCGCCGTACGTCCCCGCTGCCCAGTATGTGGAACCCGTTCCAGCTTCCTCGCTCGGCCTAAACATGCCTGGAACCTCTTTTGTCCGTGTCTTTCCCGGCGTCGCGTCTTACGTAGGGGGAGATATCGTAAGTGGCGTGTTGGCCAATGGCATGTTCGAGTCGGAGCAAATGACACTCTTCATTGACATCGGCACGAATGGTGAGATCGTAGCCGGAAACAAAGATTTGCTGATGACCGCAGCTTGCTCCGCGGGACCGGCATTCGAGGGGGGAGGGCTGGAATTCGGCATGAGAGCGGCTCCAGGGGCTATCGAAGGCATTCTCATCGATCCGGAAACCCACGAGCCCATGATCAAGACTATCGACACCAAGCCTGCGCTGGGCATTTGCGGTTCAGGTATCATCAACATCATATCCCAGTTGCTGAAAGTGGGTATCTTGAATCAGAATGCAAAATACGACCAGAATTTCCATTCGAGAAGAGTGCGTCAGGGGCGTAGTGGATACGAATACGTGATTTGCTGGGCGGGAGAGAGCGGTGTAGGAAAGGATATCGTGTTGACGGAGGCCGATCTGGATAACATCCTTCGGGCCAAGGGTGCGATGTTCTCCGGGTATTCCTGCCTCCTCTCCAAGATCGGGTTGGATATCAACGACCTCGATCGTGTGATCATCGCCGGAGCATTCGGCAGCTTCATCAATCTCGATCACGCAGTCACCATAGGTCTCCTCCCGGACATAGATCGGAGCAAATTCTCGTTCATCGGAAATTCCTCTCTCAAAGGGGCTCGCCTGGCAGCCATCGATCGGACGCTCTTCGACCGATCGAAGGAAATTGCCCGGTCCATGACGAATGTGGAATTGTCTGAAGATCCCACGTACATGGACAACTTCATGGCAGCCCTTTTCCTTCCCCACACGCGTGGAGAGCTCTTTCCATCGGTTCGATTGGGAACATATGGCTAGGCGAGTGGCCGGACGCGCATTTTCGTCATTGCGAAAGACCCCGTACGAGTCGGAGTCGGTCGTACGATCATCGATGTTGCGAATCCTTCAACTGACTCTGGGCAACGGCCATAAGGGTCACCATGGCCTTTGCAACAGGGACTTCCCGGTCGTCCCTCACGTCGAAAATCTCCGATTCCGCTACCAGGACACGGCGGCCTTCTCTGATGACGTGAGCGGCGCATCTCAGGGTGTTGCCAAAGGCCGGACGCAAGAAATTGATCTTGAATTCGATGGTCAGAATCTGGAATCCCTCGGGAACGACGGTGAATGCCGCATAACCGGCAGTGTGATCTGCCATGGTGGCCATCACGCCAGCATGAATAAATCCGTCCTGCTGGCGGTGATCCTCATCGATGTGAGCTACGGAGCCGAATTTACCCCATTCTGCAGAGACCGCTTGTAGCTTGCAGTACTTGATAAAGCCCCTTTCGTAATCGGACTTGAGGAACCTGATCCGCTCTTCGTCAAGCTTTTTCGCCTTCATATCACTCTAGGATCTGACCTTCAGGAGTGTTTGACCGCTCTAACACTGCGTTTCGCGCTGCAAATTGCGTGGAGCATCTTGCCCATGTCTGCGATATTGTATGGTTTGGGAAGGGCACCCACAAAGCCATATTTTTCATAGTCCCCCATGACGGGGTCGTTGCTGTACCCGCTCGAGACGATGGCCTTGGCATCGGGATCGATTTCAAGAAGCTTCTGCATAGCTTCTTTTCCCCCCATTCCTCCCGGAATCGTCAGGTCCATGACCACCACATCGAACGGTCTCATTTCCCGAAGTGCTCTTTCGTACAGGCTGAGCGCTTCTGAACCGTTGCGAGCGAAATCGACTTCGTACCCTAACATGGTGAGGAGCTCACCGGCGAGATCTCGAATTATATCATCGTCATCCATCACCAGTATTCTGCCTCTGCCCACGGCCGATTTTTCTTCTCCCTCTTCGGGAATGGATACGGCTGCCGGAGTTGCGGGCAGGTAAAATGTGAACACAGACCCAACCCCAACTTCCGACTCTACGGTCATCAATCCGTCGTGCCTGCGAATAACCGAATATGCGGAAGCAAGACCGAGTCCGGTGCCCTTCTCTTTGGTCGTGAAATAGGGGTCAAAAATCTTTTGCAGGTATTCCTGAGGTATTCCAATACCGGTATCTCTCACAGCGATGCGAACGTACTCTCCCTTCTTCAAGGGCAATCCCGGGGAACCGGTCACGGTAAGATTGGCCGCTTCCACCGTAAGCACTCCGCCGTCGGGCATAGCTTGCACCGCGTTGATGACCAGATTGTTCATCACCTGATCGATCTGTCCCACATCCGCGTCAACGTGCCAAAGGTTATCCGGTACAACGAATTCGCATCGAACCTTGGATCCTCGAATCGCGAAGGTAACCGAATCCCTGAGAAGGTCTCCTATGGACGCTATTTTCTTTATGGGCGCGCCCCCCTGGGAGAACGTGAGCAATTGCCGGGTGAGCTCTTGAGCACGCGTGGAAGCCGTTGCAGCGGCCTCGAGCCGTTCCAGCGCTTTGGTCCCGGGCGGGAGAGCAGCCCTGGCCAGCGAGATGTTACCAAGAATTCCCGTCAGAAGATTGTTGAAGTCGTGAGCCAACCCTCCGGCAAGCACGCCAAGCGACTCCAGCTTTTGAGCACGCAGGACTTCGTGCTCCGCTCGCTTTCGTTCAGATATGTCCCGTTTGAGCCACCAGAATCCGAGCAGTCGATTTTGGCTAACATTTCCTATAAGAGTGTTTTCGAAATCTCGCGTTGCAGCATTAATGAGTTTCTCTTTCGTTTCGAACGTGTACGTGGGAAAGCCTGCCCGAAGCCATTTCTCGTACACCTCTCTCCTTATTCCCCGGTAAGGAAAAAGCTTTCCAAGAGTCACACCCATCAGATCGGCCATGGTCGTCCGGCTGTACATCAGCGCAAACTCATTGTTCCCGTCGACGATTCTGGCTGCAAGTAGGCCATCCAGGAGCTTCGCTGTGGAGAGCGAGAGGTCCAGAGGTCGACCTGTGCTGAATTCTGCCATGCCAAGGGGGAAAATATTTACCAGCTTCTTGTACTTCTGGACGGTACGCAGTTGTCTCTGGGCAGTAAGATTCTCCAGTTGGACTAGTGCGAGCCGTTCTCCACCCAGCCGAATGGTTCGCAAGTGTATCCGGGCCCATATACGGGTATCATGGATCCGCAGTATCCGTTCTTTGACTCGAACTTGCCGATGCTCGAAGACGTCCTCGAGCATCAATTGGGCTTCTCTGGCTTCCTTTGGATTCCGAAATAGCGACGCGAACGTGGTTGTGCTCGGGTCAAAGGCCGTGGTGGGCAACTCAAGGAACGCAGAATTCGCGAACGCAATGGCGTGAGATCGAGTGATGAGCAGGGTGGGAACGGACAAGGCCTGCAAGAGCCTGCCAAAGGAATCATGGGTTACGCGCGTCAGGTCAAAAGAGCCTGATTCGGTTAGGGTAGGAATGTTCAGTCGATCGAGATCGATGGTGTCCGTAGAGTCTAAGGAATCAACCGCTCGTACCTTGGTGCGGGAATTCCCAAACCGCCCCTGCTTCTTAGTGTAATCCCAATCCATGTCCCGGCTCCCCGGACGAGCAACACAGACGATACGGCAAGATCCGGGCAGATTCCAATACTCATTCTGGCCCGTTCCACGCGTATTATGCCATTTTCCTTCCGGGGTGACCAGAAAAACTCTCTCTGATACTCAACTTCTCCCGTCCGACTTTCGTAACGGGTTGCGCGTGGCCTCGTTCGAGGCAGGTGCGGCCATTATCTCCGAACTCCCAGGGATTTCATAAGATACTTCATCTGATCTCGCGTAATGCCCAATCTGGATGCCGCCTCCTTTACGCTGCCACCCGAGATGACCAATCCCTTTGACACGAGCCAGCGTTTCGCTTCTTCGAGAACCTCGGTCATGGATTCAATTGCTGACATGCGGATTACAAATGCATCTTCCTCCTGGGGGTCCACGCGCTCGAGAGTGCCAGAGTGCATTCCCAGGTGCGCCGGGTTTATCGAGCTCCCCCCTGCCAGAATCAGGGCGCGTTCGAGGGCGTTGCGCAGCTCCCTGACATTGCCGGGCCACGTGTAGTCTCTGAGCACCCGCATCGCTTCAGGCGTAACACTTACAGTCTTCGGCGCCCCCATCTTTGTGACAAGATTGGTTAGCAGGTCCCGGACCAGTAATGGGAGATCCTCACTTCGTTCTCGGAGGGGCGGAACCTTGATCGAGAAAACATTGAGCCTGTAGTAGAGGTCTTTGCGAAACCCGCCCCGCTCCATCTCTTCCTCGAGATCGCGGTTCGTTGCCGCTACCAACCTCGCGTTCACAGTAATGCTTTTCTCGCCTCCCACGCGGGTAAAGGACTGGCTGTCGAGGAACGTGAGTAGCTTTGCCTGCAGACGCGGGGAAAGCTCTCCAATTTCATTGAGGAGGAGGGTGCCACCTTCCGCCAGCTCCAGGAGTCCCCTCTTTCGGCCCCTCGAGCCGGTGAAAGCCCCCGCCTCATGGCCGAACAGTTCTGACTCTGCAATCTCCGGTGCTAGCGCAGCGCAGTTGATGCTGAAGAACGGGCCGCTCGCCCTGCGCGAGTGATCGTGAAGGTAGCGGGCCATATAATCTTTACCTACTCCACTCTCGCCCAAGAACAGAATGAGTGAATCAGTTTGTGCGGCAAGACGCACTCGCTTCAGGGTGTGTCGCATCGCGGCAGAAGGAAACTCATCTGGTTTCGGGGCTGGATCGTGGAACAGTTCTTTGCGTTCGGTTATGTCGCGCGCGATGCCGCAGATCCCGGTAACCGACCCATTCTGAGCCATAAGAGGTACGCGGACGCACGCAAGCGTCACTGGCGCCTGATTGGAACGAATTGTATGCTCGGTCTCGATAGTCTGGCCACCGAGGACGCGACGCTCGACGTCGCGAATGGTGTGACCCATCTCGGGGCCGAGGATGTCGTCGTCTGTTTTACCCACTACCTCCTCGGCCGGCTTACCCACGAACCTGAGCATGGCCGGATTCACGTGCGTGTACCTCAAGTACCTGTCTTTGACGAAGATTCCGTCCTGGGCGGTCTCGAATACGGCCCGAAAGCGCTCCTCACTCTCCCGGAGTGCCCGGGTGCGCTTCTCGACCGTTGATTCCAGCTCTGCCTGGTGGCGAAGCACCATGTCCTGGGCCTCTTTGAATTTCAGGAGAGACGCCATGCGGACACGAAGCTCCACCTGGTCTATGGGCTTCGAGATGAAATCGTTTGCCCCCGCCTCGACGGCCTTCAATCTGTCTTCTCTGCTATTGAGCGCAGTGACCATAATTATCGGGATGTGGGCGCACGCAGGATGGCTCCTGATTCTGCGAGCAACCTCAAATCCGTCTATTCCAGGCATCATGACGTCAAGGAGAACGAGGTCGATGTCCGGTCCCAGCCTTTCGAGCGCTTGAATCCCATCTGTGGCCAATTCGGCGACGTGCCCCAGCGACTCGAGCATGGCTTCGAGCAAAGCGAGATTGTACGGTTCATCATCCACCACCAGAATGCGTTTATCCGTGTTCATGCCCATGGATATGCTCCCATGCTCCGGGGCCATTCCCGAAACATTTTCCAACCTCTTGCGGGCGCGGCTCAACATTATGGTGAAATAGTATGAGAATGAGGTTCAACCCCTGGCGAACGCCGAACAATTCGCGGACGGCCGTTCCTGGAGAGGCCGTACCGCTGCCCGCGGACAGAGCTGAAACCTCCCGCACCACTCGGCTTATCCGCTCGTAGTATCTATAGTGGACGGTATTCCGACCTACGGCTCATGACTGAATGATGGTGGAATGCTCTACCTCTAAGCGCTTCTCGAAATCCGTCCAGAATTCCTCTTCAGACTTTCTCCAATCGGGCCCGAAGTGTTTTCCGAACACTCCACCCAGTTTTTTCAAAAGTTTTTTCCACGCTGACTCGTAACTGAGATTGAGCACGTCTTCGAGAAAAGGCGCAATATTGTCGATTTCGTCCTTCGGCACGTACGCTCGCGCCCCCAACTCGATGGATTTCTTGAGTGCTTCCGGGCTCAGCGCATGTGCCGTAAGCATCACGACCGGGAAATCCCGCGACACGGCAAACAGGAGCAAGTCAAATCCCCTGACCCCCATAATGTCAAGGATTACCAGATCATAGGTAAACGAGGAGAGCATTTGAACCCCGGCCTCATAGGACAGTGCCCTATCAAGATTTACGCCGTATTTGTCAAGCTCTTCCCAAAGGATATCAAGAATGTCCGGCTCGTCGTCGACGGCGAGCATCCGCTTACCGGTCAGCACGCTTTCCGCCATTTCATGACTCCGTATGCAGGCTGGAATGTATACTTATAGGGCGGGAAAAGCATATGTGTCAAGCACATTTGCTGGGAAGCCCCATGGCATTGCACGTGTTCCTGGGGTTATGTGACCACTTTCTCGTCCTTTGACTTCAGACGATTGGTGACGTAAGATGGTGAACCTAAATGTGCATGTTCGCCCGGCACATCGCATGACGAAAATCCCGGGAGTGCCCCATAGCAATCGTCTGAAAAAATACTCGCATGACCCTCGGCATAGGTGTCCACCTGGGAACCTTCCGGTCTCCTCCAACCGCTCCGGGGAGCGTCGGGCATGGACTACCAGCGCAAGACTAAGGAACAACTCATTGAAGAGATCGACCTTCTTCAGGGCCGTGTCGCTGACCTTGAGGCTCGGGAAGCTGCGCACAGAAATGTCTCGCAGGCCCTGACAGAATCGGAACAACGGTTCAAGAAGCTGTCGGAAAAGGCCATAGTGGGCGTGTATCGGATCCAGGACCACCGCTTCCGATATGTCAATCCCAAGATGGCGGAGATTTTCGGATACGCCGTTGATGAGATGCAGGATCGGCTCGGTCCGCAAGACGTAGTGCATGCCGAAGACTGGCCGCTGGTGGAGGCGAATCTCAAGAAACGGGTAGCCGGGGATATTGCCGCTCTCCAATTTCAGTTCCGGGGTGTCAGGAAAGACGGTCAGACTATTTACGTCGAAGTTTACGGCTCCAGGACGGACGAGGGTTGCCGCCCTGCCATTTTCGGTACCCTTCTCGATATCACGGATCGCAAACGAGCTGAAGAGAAGCTTCGAGAGAGTGAAGAAAAACATCGATCGCTCTACGCAGAATCGGAGAGAAGCAAAGAGCGATATCGTACTCTTCTTGATGTCTCTCCCGATCCTATCGTCGTGTACGACATGGCAGGCATTCCTAGCTACGTGAACACCGCATTCACTCGAGTGTTCGGTTGGACGTTCGAAGAATTGGCAGGAAAGAAGACAGACTTCGTGCCAGCGGAGAGCTGGCCCGAAACGCAGTGGATGATCGATACTGTCATGCGAGGCGAACGATTCAGCGCGCAGGAAACGAGACGATACACGAAAGACGGGAGAGTGATCGACGTCAGCATCAGCGGTGCCCCATTCTTCGGCGAAAACGGTAAGCCCACGGGAAGTGTCGTGCATCTGCGGGACATCACCGCTCGTAAAATAGCCGAAGCCACCAAGGCCGCGGATCTAAAGAAATTCCAGGCGCTCTACGATCTGGCGCGGGCCATGACTGCAGAGCACACCCTGGAAGGGAACTTGTCGCTCATCGTTGAAAAGAGCCGTACTCTTCTTTCTGCTGATAAAGCGTTTCTGGCGCTGAGGGACGAGAAGGTAAATGAGCTGTTCATGCATACCCTCTCTGGTATTGTGACCGATGAGTTCAAAGCTCTGCGCATTCCCATGGGCGTCGGGATGGGTGGACGTGTAGCTCAAACGGGCAAGCTCGACGTGGTGGAAGACTACTTCAAGGAGGTGGGCCCGGCGTTTCACGACGTGGTCCGGGCCGAGGGTCTTCTCTCCGGTATTGCCGTACCGGTCCAAATAGGCAAGACCAATGTGGGGGTCCTGTATGTGTTCAACAGAACAAAGACTCCGTTTTCAAAAGTGGATCTGGACACCCTCTCTATGCTGGGCAACCTGGCTGCCGTGGAAATCACGCGTAAGCGCGCGCAGGAAAAGCTTCGAGAAAGCGAAGAGAAATTCAGGAACCTCTATGAAGAGGCCAAGAGACGAGAGGAGCTTTACGTCTCTCTGCTCAATTCTTCTGCCGATGCCGTGGTCATCTACGACATGGAGGGCAGGGCCCAGTACGTGAGCCCTTCGTTCACGAAGATATTCGGCTGGACGATGGAAGAGGTTGCGGACAGGCGCATACCCTATCTGCCGGATGAAGAAGCCGAACGCACGATGAAAGTCATTATGAGCCTTATACAGGACGGCACCCCTTGCAGTGAGTTCGAGACCAAGCGATTCACAAAGGATGGTCGTCTCCTGGAAATCAGTATCAGCTCATCACGCTACCGAGACCATACGGGAGAGCCTGCAGGGATTCTGGCAACGCTGCGGGACATTAGCGACCGCAAACGTGCCGAGGTCGCTCTACGGGAAAGTGAGGAGCGGTTCCGCACCCTGGCTGAAGTGGCTCCATTCGGTATCGTGGTGATGGGCCCTGATGAACGGACTTATTACATTAATCCGACTTTTTCTCAGCTCTTTGGCTACACCATCGGAGATGTACCCGACGTCAAGACGTGGTTTCTTAAGGCCTACCGGACCGACAAGAGCCGAAGCAAGGCGGAGATCGTTTGGCGGGCAGAAAAGGAGGAGTTGAAGCTTCGCCATGGCATCGGAGCTGGAGCCGAGCCGCGAATATTCAAGATACGGTGCAAGGATGGAGGATCAAGGATCGTCAGCTTCAGGGCTGTTGTTCTGGCCGACGGACGAACCATCGCTACCTTTCTCGATGTTACCGCGGAAGTCGAAGCCCAGCGGGAGGTCATTCGAGCAAAAAACGAATGGGAGAGGACCTTCAACTCTGTGTCGGACTTGATAATGATCTTGAACAGTCGTCGAGAAATAGTTCGTGTGAACCGCGCTATAACTGAGCGGTTGGGGCTGGCTCCGGATAAGCTGATCGGAACGGTGTGCGAAATGTCGGCTGAACCACGCGGCCTGTCGGCATTCTGCCCCGATACAACCACGCTTTCCGAAAGCAAAGAGCTTTCGGCAGAAGTATCCGACGAGATACTGGCGGGCGTGTTCGACCTCAGGGTGTCACCGCTGCGAAGCGAGGAGGGAGAACTGGCTGGGACGGTTCATGTGGCCCGCGACATCTCGGCGTTCAAGTCTCTGGAGCGTGCGAGAATGCTGGCTGTGCACCACCTGTCCCACGAGTTGAAAACCCCTCTGGCCGTCATTAAGGGATCCGTAAAGGACCTGGATGATCGGGGGCTCCCCCTGCACATTCGACAGCGCAAAGTCGAAAGGATTAGGCGAAGCCTTGGCCGGTTGTCGGAGATCCAGGGGATCGTGCAGGAGATCGTGGCCCCCCGACCGTACAAGCCCAGATTCTTCCGTGTTTCCAAAACCCTCCATGAGCTGTTGGATTCCATCGAGGGGGAAAGCCTACACCGTGCGGTGGCGATCGACAGGCATGTAGATGACGTAGAGACGGAGATCATAGATCCTGGGGTCTTCGCTGACGTAGTGGCCACACTGACTAAGAATGCCATCGAGAACACCCCCGATCAGGGAAGAATTTCCGTGGAGCTCACCGAGGATGCAAGAGGGGTGATTTTCCAGGTGAAGGACCGAGGCATGGGAATCCCGCGAAACGACCAGGACTATGTCTTCGCCGCGTTTCACCATACCCAGGACACAGAAAAATATGCCACGAGAAACCCCTTCGATTTCGACGCGGGTGGCAAGGGGCTCGAGCTAATGCGCCTGAAGATCCTCTCGGAAGCAGGTGGGTTCGACATAAACTTTGAGAGTGAGCGATGCAGCCACATTGCCAACAATGAGGGCCGCTGTGCGGGCGCCATAAGCGACTGCCCATACGTCCCCGACCCGGCATCTTGCGCTCTATCCGGAGGAACCACCTTCACCGTGCTCTTCAAGAGATGACCGGGGGCGTGCATCGAGGTGGAAACTTCCGGACAGCTCATGCCATTCTCCTGCGCCGTATACCGGCCCATGAGCCATCGAAGAGGAAGGCTCTCTCAAAAACTCACGCGCTAATCCCCTCGTTCCGTGGTATATAATCGTTGGCAGGTTTCAGACCAGCTTTTCCCTGTACAAGAACCGACGCAACTGCGCAAATGTGTTTAGGAAACCGTGTGCTCATAAAGCGGATCTCGGCACTTTATCATTGGCAACTGCTATAGGTAGCCTGGGCCGCAGCGCTTTCAGAGATCTGGGCGTCCGTGGGAGCGGCGCCTCCATCGGGAGTGAAATCTATGGACAGAAGATTGGGGCCCCTGATGTTCGTTCCTGGACCGAATTCGGGACAGTATCCCTATTGCCACTCTCTCTACGTGGAGGGAGACGTCAAGGTTCTCATATACCCTGCCTCTGACCGAGACAAGCTTGCTGGGCTTCTCGACAGACCGGGAGTGGACGCAATCCTCCTGTCTCACTGGCATGAGGACCATCTCATGCACCTCGATATGTTCGACCGGCAAGAGCTTTGGATTTCCCGGTTCGATGCCGAGCCTCTCCGGAGCCTTGATAAGTTCTTCGATGCATACGGTATGAATGACGAAGAGCGAATACCGTGGACCAACACCATGTACGAGCTTTTCCACTTCAAGCCGAGAACCGCTGACCGGTTTATCGAGGACGGTGAGGTTCTCAATTTAGGCGGGGTGACGGCAGAAGTCATTCATACACCAGGACATACCCCTGGTCACATATCCCTGTATTTCCGCGAACAAGGGGTCCTGTTCCTCGGTGATTACGATTTGACTCCCTTTGGACCATGGTACGGCGACGTGAATTCCGACATTGACGGTACCATCGCTTCCGTCAACAAGCTCCGGGGGATTGACGCCAAAGTCTGGATCGCTTGCCACGGACAGGGAATCATTGAAAGGGATCCGGCAGAGTTGTGGGATCCGTATCTCCGGGTGATCGACAAGAGGGAGATGAAGCTTCTGGACTTGCTCAAGGAGCCCAAGACCGTTCCAGAGATCGTGGAGGCCCGTATTGTATACAGAAAGAAGCGGGAACCGAAAGAATTCTACGATTTCGGAGAGCGGGCGATTATGGGCAAGCACTTGGAACGATTGTTGAAACGTGGCACTGTGGTGCTGGAGGACGGCAAGTATCGCAGAGTGTGAGCCCTGTATCGACACGGGTAGATTTCCCTACGACGTCGGTCTTCAAGAGAAAAGAGTCCCGTGCGAGACGTGTGGGAGCGGTCTTTCTGAAACAGTGCCCTCCACACGTTCTTCGGTCATAGATCGGACATCTCTGCCGGCAAATGTCTTGCCTCGCACAAATTCGTGAGCCTGCATGAAAAGGCCTCGCTATGGATCCGGAATACAGTAAAACACTGCAGGAAAGGCTTACCTCGGCCTATGCCGCTGCAGACCCACTAGCTGTCGTGAAAGAGGTTGCCCTTGCGGACGCGTCCGCTGCAACAGAGCTTCTGGCCCCAGCCCTGGAGGCAGGCAACAATTCAGAGCTCTCATGGCTCATCGTACGAGCTCTGGGGGATCTGGCGGCTGCGGGCAACATCGATCCGATATACGAGGTTTGGTGGTCCACTCGCCATCCAAAGCTCACCGAGCTCTTGGCCCTGGAGGGATGGATACCGGACTTCGCGTCTCACGTGCATGTCGTCCGTGAGCTGGAAGCCGGCAGCGAGAACGCTTTGATGTATGGCGGTCCCGACATCGTGGTTCCCCTGCTCAAGGCAACCACGGACTCCCGGGCGGAGATTCGTGAGCGGGCCCGACTTGCTTTAAGCTATCTCAAGAATGAGGACGCCATCGATTATCTGTGCAGTCAGTGGACGTGGAATCGATCTCCAGGTCTGAGAGAGATCATAGTCCGGCAAGGTTTCGTAGCCAGGAAGCCACCAACTGCCAGCGTCCTCTCTGCGTTGGTTACTGACCGATGTGACCTGCTCGCCACAGGGGGACCCGAGTTGGTACGGCCGTTGGTCGATGCATGCGCTGATTCTGATGCCGAGATCTCTGTCCGTGCTGCTCGGTGCTTGTCGAACTTGAAGGACGAGGCCGCTGTCGACGCTTTGATTGAGATTTGGGCTCACCACAGGACTCCGGACCTGGATCATGCGGTCTTGACCGCCGGGTACGTGGCCGAGAAGCCTCTTATGAATAGGGTTCTTTCCAGTCTCAAGAACAACCGCCTGGACCTGCTCCGAGATGAGGGCGTGGACCTCGTTCATCCACTGGTGGTAGCTCTTGACGACCAGGATCCGCTTATCGCCCGGCGGGCAGAGCAACTGTTGGACGAAGTGCTGGTAAGACCAGAGAACAAGGATGCTCTCTGCCGCGTGTTGATCGAGCACGGCTTACCGCGAGCTCAGGAGATCGCTCTAGCACGCGGTTGCGTGCCGATGGAAGTCCGGTATCGAGCACTCTTCTACTTCCTCACAGAGCAGTGGGACCAATACGAGAGCCTCGACTTTGACATGAGTTTTCTGTCGGAGCTCTACGAGCACGGCGGGAAAGGTCTCCGTACCCGCATAGCGGACACTGCACGGAGGACAGGGCGTCTGGAGCTGGTAGAGCTTGTCTCGGGCGCGCGGCACAAGCGCTCTATGGGCGAGATGACCGGCCGCGAGTGGGAAGTCACCCTTGCTATCCTCCAGGATCGCGGTGATTGGGAAACCATGTGGCGTTTGGCGCGGCATGCCCCGGCTGTATGGGCCGCTCTGGCCCTGGAGCGGCTCGCACGTGAAGGGTGGGAGCCCGCAGCAAGCCACGAGATCGAGGGATTTCGTCACCTGCAAGCTCTGGCGAGGAATCTGAAAGAAGAGGCGCCGGTTCTCGGCCTCGTGGATCGACCCAGTGCATTGTTCACTGCACATGGCAGACGAGTCAGCCGGCTCACGGTGAGCTCCTACTTCGACCGCACGCTTGCCAGCGCGAGTTGGGACGGAACGGTACGTATCTGGAGCATGCCCGACGGGAAGCTGCTGAATAGCCTTACCGCGCACAGACATCCCGTGAGCGGTCTTGCGGCCTCGGCAGATGGGTCGCTCCTCATGACGGGATCGGGTGCTGAGGGCAACGTCCGCGTGTGGAGTGTGCCCGAAGCCGCTCTCCTCAAGATCCTGCCCGGACACGAAGAGGGCGTGGCGTCACTCGCACTGGGCCCGGACGGAAAATTGCTTGCGGTTGGGGGTTATGACGGCACCCTGAGGATCTGGCGTCTGCGAGACGCAGCACTCCTGAAGGAAGTGCGGGCATCTCACAAATCTGTACGAAGCGTGGCCTTCAGCCCCAACGGCGAGCTGGTCGTTACAGGGGGAGAGGATGCTCGGATACGAATCTGGAGAGTGCCCTCCGGTGACTCGGTCGCGAATCTGCACGGCCACAGTATGACGGTGAGAGCCCTTGCGTTCTCTCCCGATGGAACGCTTCTCGCCAGCGGTGGCTCAGACAATGACGTGATCCTGTGGGAGGTGGGAACAGGGGAGCTCGTCGTAAGAAAGGCAGAGCATGCCAACGTGGTCACCTCGCTGGCGATCAGCGGCGACGGTCGAATGCTTGCCTCCGCGAGCTGGGACCACACGGTCCGAATGTGGGTATTGCCGCACGGAACGCCCATGGGTATGCTGGAAGAGCACACGGGCCCCGTGACGTGTCTGGCAACGGATCCGGAAAGCCGCATGTTGGTCAGCGGAGGACACGACTGCACGGTAGTCATGTGGAACTTTCAGTCCGGCATCTTTCGGAGGCCGACCACAAGACCTGACATGGAGCGGATCGAGTCCCTCGCTGCAACACCTGCCAATGAAAATGAAAAGAATTGGCTGGATTTTCTCACGGCACACATGAAATGGCGATGGCGGTACGATGTGGAGTTGGTTGCAGAGCCGTCGAGCATAGAGATCGGTCAGTTCGACATCGAGGTGGAAGGATAAGTCACTCTAACGACCCTTCCGAAAGGGAACCGCGAAAATGCAAGGGAGATTCCAAGATCTCTGGAGAGCCCTGACAGGAAAGCCGACTCGCGGGGAGGCTACAGCGCTCGAGGAGATTGCGGAGCTGCGGAGCAGTGTCGACAGGCTTGTCCAGGAGACGCACGAGCTTCGGGAGCTCACGGCAATCCAGAGATCTCGCATCGACCAGCTCGAGGCTGCTCGCGTTGCGGCACCTCCGGATCGTCTCGAGGCGCTGTTCGAGTCAGTGGCAGCGCACCTTTCCCAACTGCGCCTGCAGGGACACCTCATGGAAGGGGGGCGCGAGATCTCGGGCCGCAGCGTGATGGCACTTGCCAGCCACATTGTAGAAGCGATCGAGAATCTCGGCCTCGAGCCCATGGGCACCCCAGGAGAGCAGGTCCCCTTCGATCCGGCCACATGCCGACCCATCAATGCAGGAGCCTCATTCCAGTCGGGACAATTGGTAGTAGTCAAGTTCGTAGGGTACAAGCACAAGGGTAACATCGTGCACAAGGCACTGGTCGATGCTGTAGCAGACGGGTAATGTGCCCAGGGGTCCATCCTTCTCCAACGCCATCCATGTCAGTATCATCCAATGCCCCAGATGGGGACAATGCTTCGTAATTCCAGTGAAATTCTTGCGTGGCTGGAAATCGTGCTTATGCTAAGGGCGAGAAAAGGATGACCGTGAGGTGAGGACGATGGAAGAATCGGATGTACGACCAAAAGAGGTGTCGGGACGCTTTCTGCAGTTTACAAAGTATATCGAATCCATCCAGGATCGCGGAAGTGAGCGAGGGAAACGTGAATGCTTGGACCGATGCATGCACCATCCATGGATCCACAGAAGCGAATCTGAGTGCGTGTCTTGGTGTGGACTGTAAACGCTTTCTTGAGCTATAAGGCCCGTACCTGTTTCGGGCGGTCGCTGGTATAAGCTACCGCCCTCTTCTTCTCGTCCGTCTATTCTGATACGTTTTCTCTCCAGGTCAACCGAATCTGAAAAATTCATCCCATTTCAGACCATTCAATTCGAGATCCTACACTGGATAGCCCGTGCCGAGGCATCGGGTATCAGAATACTCAAGGACCTTGCCAAGACTCTGAGAAGACACAGAGAAGGAATCCTCGCGTACTACGACCATCGGATCTCCACCGGCCCCCTTGAAGGCACCAACAACAAGATCAAAACATTGCAGCGTCAGGCATACGGCTTCAGAGATCAAGCTTTCTTCATACTCCGTATCTATGCGCTGCACTCGTCCAGGTACGAACTGGTCGGTTGACCGCCAGAATGTGAGGTACGCACTTACGCGATGAACCCATTTTTTTGGGGACTCCGAAAAATCACCCAACACAGACACAAAACCGTGCGGAAGGTCAGCTCGAACTCCGCGATGGGAAGGATTACAGCGAGGGGCCGGTTGGCACGGGAAATTATCACCTGCTCGTTCTTTTCCGCCACCGTGTCAAGAATCTGGCCCAGATTCCTCCGCAAGTCCATTGTCGTAATCTTGATCATCCTGAGCCTCTCTTTTCACCTCTGACTCTACAATAGACTATGATAGTGAGTATGCCAACAACCGCGCCTCGAGGTTGTGGCCCCGAAGACACGATGGTGACCCCATTTGTGATTTGAGACAAAACCCTACGGGAAGCACCTCTCCACGCAAGCCCAAATGCCCTCTTGGCCGCACACTCTCACGAATTTTCGGCACGTATGTAATTTTCCCTTGATTGACCGAGACAGCCTTGATTATAGTCCCCAGCCATCCAGGTGACACTCATGAACGGCAGAACTGTTGTCTGCCAACTACTGACGGACCCTCGGTCGAGAAGAACCATGGCTCTTCACCCCAAGGAACGGAAGAGGCTCAAGCGGCAGAAGGTCAGCCAAGCCAAGCGGCGCCGGCGAGAGAAATTTGCCAGAATAGAGGACCTGGAGGATCATTTCGGCCTAGCAGTGGACTCCTACAATGACGGAGACTATGAAGGCTCCTTCAGGCGGGCGGTCAAGATTCTCGAACAACGTCCGCACTACATGGACGCGTGGGATCTCGCGCTAGATTCTGTCCGCATGCTGGGAGATCGCGACAAATATCTGGCAATGCTCGCCTGGAAATGGAGGAAGGGCCTACTAGGAAATTGGAAGGACTGTTTTTCACTCGGCAAGCTGGCCTTGGATCGGCACGATTATCGGACTGCTGCTGAAATCTTTGAGTCCGTTCTGAAAGATCCCTTTCTCAACACGGGCTGGGGAAAAAAGAAACGCGTTGAGGATGTACGGACGCATCTCAAATATGCCCAGGCCATGATGCAGGTGTACGGGGCCTCCCGACGAAACGATTACGTCGTGCAGTCCGAGCCGCGCCACGAGACTTCCGGCGAAGTCTCAGCGAATGGAACGTCGGGAAATTCGCGCCCCACTGCTGGGATCGAGTCGTCGCGCACGCAAGTAGCGACCGTACCCGAGGCTCCACAGGAGC